>NZ_JBIRAZ010000080.1:0-803 GCF_044326415.1 Actinomadura sp. 6N118
GCTCGGGTCGGGCAGCAGCGTGATGGTTTCGCCTTCCCACACGCTCCAGGCGCGGGCGGCTTCGATCTGCTTGGCGACGTCGTCGCCGGTGAGCACCTTGCGGTAGGCAGCGATCATGTTGTCACGCTCCGCCTCGGGGATGGGCGCCTGAAAGCGTGCCCATTTCTCGGGGAACATCTCCGACACGCCAAATTGGTAGTACCAGCGCAGCTCGGCTTGCGAGACGGTGTACACGCCGCGCAGCACCAGTTCGCTCACGCGCTCGGGATGCTTCTGCGCGTAGGCCAGCGCCAGCGTCGAACCCCAGGAGCCGCCGAACACGAGCCAGCGATCGGCGCCGGCAATGGCACGCAGGCGCTCGATGTCATCCACGAGATGCCAGGTGGTGTTGGCCTCCAGCCCTGCATGGGGCGTGGAGCGCCCGCAGCCGCGCTGGTCGAACAGCATCACGTCGTAGCGCGCGGGGTCGAACAGGCGGCGGTGGTCGGCTGAGATGCCGCCACCCGGCCCGCCGTGCAGAAACACCGCTGGCTTGGCACCGGGCGTGCCGACACGCTCGTAGTAGATGGTGTGGCCGTCGCCCACATCGAGCATGCCGGTTTCGTACGGTTCGATGGGTGGATATAGGGTGCGCAGTTCTGACATGTCGGTTTCCGAGTGGAGAAAGATGCACCGATTCTACAAACACGGTGGCGCGAAAGGCGTCCGATCAGAAGGTGACGATTTCGTCGCATCAATGTGGCGATGAGGCGACACAAACAGGCAAAAATTGCTGCAACGCAATATTACGATTAACATAGGGT
>NZ_JBIRAZ010000081.1:0-803 GCF_044326415.1 Actinomadura sp. 6N118
CTTGAACCAATTACTACATCTTGAATGTGAGTGGCTAGAAGTTTTTGATGATGAATCATTGATTTCTGAAAAATGGATTTCCGAAGAAATAAAAGTAAATAGACAAAAGGTTTATGATGGATTTGTCAAGTATTGTAAAGACCATGATTTACATAAAACTCTTCGTGATAATCCACCAGCAGTGTTCACAAAAAAACTAGCTGAATTGTTTGATTTTCCAAAAAACCATAAAGATAACTGGAAAGATGCGAAGATTGGTAGATACTACAAAATCCCACAACTTAATAACGCAAGAGAAATGTTTTGTGAAGCTATTAAAGTTGATATTTGTGTTTTCTATCAAGAGAAATACGAAGAAAAGATAGAAGCCCAAATCAAAAAATTAGAATATGAAGCTAATTTGAAGTCTGGAAAATTTGACCATGCCAAAAAAGAATTTCCAGAAGAAGTGAAGGTTGAAATTCCCAAATACATGCCAAAGTTTGGAAAACAAGAAGCATATTATGGAGAAGAAAAATGATGTTTAGTAAATCAGATATTTTAGAAGCATTAAATACAAATGGCAGTCGCCTAAATTTGGAGCATTCAAGGTGTGTATCCTTTGAAAATAAATGTTTTATTGATTATTGCCTTGAATACAATGAAACATACAAAATGATTGATAATATTGTTGGTCAAAGAAAATCAGTTGAATGGTCTTATAATAGTGTTCCACAAGGTGGATGGTTTCTCCCTGGCTTCATAGAATCACACAGAGAAGATAAATACAAAATCTATTATGTGAATGAAAATGGTAGAAAAAT
>NZ_JBIRAZ010000083.1:0-775 GCF_044326415.1 Actinomadura sp. 6N118
GTGTAGCCAAGCGCCTCAGCCACCATGCGGCGCGAGCGTTCGACCACGTGCACGCGCGGTTCCATCACGATCTTGCGCTGATAGAACAGCTTGGCTAGCGGCTCATAGCCTGCGCCTTCGGTGCGGTTGCCGAAACCGGCCACGAAACCGCCCGGGGTCAGCCGGGCTTGGGCCGAAACCAGCGCAGTCTTGATGAGACCTTGCGTATCGAGCACCGCGTCGTACGACTTGGCGCGCAGCGCGCGGCGAAAGGCTGCCACCTCGCCCCATGTCTTCCCGGAACCCAGCGACTTGCGCCAGCGCCGCAGCGCAAACGGCATCACGCCCCGCACACCGCGCACGATGCGCACGATGCCCGCAAAACCTTCTTCGACCACCCAGTCGATCTCGGCATCCGGATACGCGCGCAGAATATCGGCCACGACCGGCGTGCAATGCACCACATCGCCAAGCGACGATACCTTGACGATCAGCACACGCATGCCGTCACCCTTTCCCCAAACTTCATGAGTGCGAGCGGTGCGATCAGAACGGCAGTTGCGCGTCCGGCTTCTCGGCCAGGATCGCGCTGCGGAACTGCGCCTGGATACGCGCCATGGCCGCATCGTTGTCGGCCTCGAAGCGCATCACCACAACCGGCGTGGTGTTGGACGGGCGGGCCAGACCAAAGCCGTCTTCGTATTCCACGCGCACGCCATCGATGCGATTGACTTCCTTCGCACCCGCAAACGTGGCATTCGCCTTGATCTTGTCGAGCAGCGTGAAGGCTTCGCCC
>NZ_JBIRAZ010000084.1:0-766 GCF_044326415.1 Actinomadura sp. 6N118
GCACTGGCGTTCAAGATCATGACCGACCCGTTCGTCGGCCAGCTGATCTTCTTCCGCGTCTACTCGGGCAAGATCAATTCGGGCGACACCGTGTACAACCCGGTGAAGCAGAAGAAGGAGCGTCTGGGCCGTATTCTGCAGATGCATGCCAACCAGCGCGAAGAAATCAAGGAAGTGCTGGCCGGTGACATCGCCGCTGCGGTGGGCCTGAAGGACGCCACCACGGGCGACACGCTGTGCGATCCGGCTGCCCCGATCGTGCTCGAGCGCATGGTGTTCCCGGAGCCGGTGATCTCGCAGGCTGTCGAGCCGAAGACCAAGGCTGACCAGGAAAAGATGGGCATCGCCCTGAACCGACTGGCCGCTGAAGATCCGTCGTTCCGCGTGCGTACCGATGAAGAATCGGGCCAAACCATTATTTCGGGCATGGGCGAGCTCCACCTCGAAATTCTGGTCGACCGCATGAAGCGCGAATTCGGCGTGGAAGCCAACATCGGCGCGCCGCAAGTTGCCTACCGCGAAACCATCCGCAAGAAGGTTGAAGACGTCGAAGGCAAGTTCGTCAAGCAGTCGGGCGGCCGCGGTCAGTACGGTCACGCTGTGATCACGCTGGAACCGGCAGACGACGAGGCGAAGAAGGCAGGCAAGAACTTCGAATTCGTCGACGCCATCAAGGGCGGTGTGATTCCTCGCGAATACATCCCGGCGGTCGAGAAGGGTATCGTCGACACGCTGCCGGCCGGTATTCTGGCGGGCTTCCCGGTGG
>NZ_JBIRAZ010000085.1:0-725 GCF_044326415.1 Actinomadura sp. 6N118
GAACACCGGCACGCTTGAGCTTTTCGGAAAGCAGCTCCGACTTGGCCACCGACGCAGTGCCGATAAGGATCGGCTGGCCCGCCTCGTGACGCTCAACAACATCGGCGATAATGGCGTCGAACTTGGCATCCTCGGTGCGGTAAATGAGGTCCTTCTGATCTTTGCGGATCATCGGACGGTTCGTCGGGATCGGGATGACTCCCAGACCGTAAATCTTCTGGAACTCGCTTTCCTCGGTCTTAGCTGTACCCGTCATGCCGGCGAGCTTGTCGTACATGCGGAAGTAATTCTGCAGGGTGATCGTGGCGAGAGTCTGATACTCGTCCTTGATCTCGACGTGTTCTTTGGCCTCAAGGGCTTGGTGGAGGCCTTCGTTGTAACGACGGCCAGCAAGAGTCCGGCCGGTGTGCTCGTCAACGATAAGGACTTCACCACCGACGACGACGTAGTCCTTGTCGCGGTGGAAAAGCTCCTTGGCCTTGATGGCGTTGTTGAGGTACCCGATAAGCGGAGTGTTCGCTGACTCGTAAAGGTTCTCGATACCGAGCCTCTCCTCAACGACGGTAATTCCGTGCCCAAGTACAGAGACGGTGCGTTTCTTCTCGTCCACCTCGTAGTCAACGTCGCGTTCGAGCCGCGAGACGATCTTGGCGAATTCCGGGTACCACTGCTTGTTCTCCTCGGCAGGTCCAGAGATGATCAGCGGGGTACGAGCTTCGTCAACG
>NZ_JBIRAZ010000086.1:0-702 GCF_044326415.1 Actinomadura sp. 6N118
AGTAGCCCTCCTTCTTGCGGTCCTCCATCGCGGCCTCACTGGCCCGGTCATCAGCGCGGGTCTGGCCGCGCTCGGTGATCCGGGTCGCCGCGATCTCCTCGATCACCTCATCCAGCGTGCCCGCGGCTGACTTCACCGCACCGGTGCAGGAGGCGTCGCCGACCGTGCGGTACCGCACCGTCGCCTCGAACGCCGGCTCATCGTCGGCCCGGTTGGCGTAGGAGATGTCGGCCAGCAGCATGCCGTCGCGTTCGAACACCATCCGGGTGTGCGCGAAGTAGATCGGCGGCAACTCCAAGGCCTCGCGGCGGATGTAGTCCCAGATGTCCAGCTCGGTCCAGTTCGACAACGGGAACACCCGCACATGCTCACCACGGCGGATCCTGGTGTTGAACAGATTCCACAGCTCGGGCCGCTGGTTCTTGGGATCCCACTGCCCGAACTCATCCCGGAACGACACCACCCGTTCCTTGGCGCGCGCCTTCTCCTCATCCCGGCGCGCACCACCGAACGCCGCGTCGAACTGGTGCTCCTCGATCGCATCCAGCAGGCTGGTGGTCTGCAACCGGTTCCGCGACGCGCGCCGCCCGGTCTCCTCCACCACCCGACCCTGGTCGATGGAGTCCTGCACCGACGCCACAACGAGACGGACCCCGAGCTCGGCGACGCGGCGGTCCCGGTACTCGATCACCTCGGGAAAGT
>NZ_JBIRAZ010000087.1:0-697 GCF_044326415.1 Actinomadura sp. 6N118
CCCGACCGTAGCGCCATCCCATACGAACAGCCCAGGACTACCGGAGCGAGACACCATGCACTTCACCCACGAACATCAGGAACTGCAGCGCAACCTCAAACGCTTCATCGACAGCGACATCAACCCGCACGTCGATGAATGGGAAGCGGCGGAGATGTTCCCCGCCAAGGCGCTCTTCAAGAAGATGGGCGAGCTGGGCTTTCTCGGCATTGCCAAGCCGACGGAATTCGGCGGCCTGGGCCTCGACTATTCGTATGCGATGGCGATGGCGGAGACGCTCGGCCACATCCACTGCGGCGGTGTGCCGATGGCGATCGGCGTGCAGACCGACATGGCGACGCCCGCGCTGGCGCGTTTCGGCTCCGACGAGCTGCGCGCACAGTTTCTCGCGCCCGCCATCAGCGGCGATGCGGTGGCGTGCGTGGGCGTATCGGAGCCGAGCGCCGGTTCCGACGTGGCGGGCATCAAGACCACCGCGCGCAAGGACGGCGACGACTACATCATCAACGGCAGCAAGATGTGGATCACCAACAGCCTGCAAGCCGACTGGATGTGCCTGCTGGCCAACACCTCGGACGACCCGGCACACCGCAACAAGTCGCTCATCATCGTGCCGATGAATACCAAGGGCGTATCGGTCGGCAAGAAGATCCGCAAGATCGGCATGAACTCGTCGGACACGGGCCTCATCTACTTT
>NZ_JBIRAZ010000009.1:0-406176 GCF_044326415.1 Actinomadura sp. 6N118
GTTGGTCGTTCGGTGGTTATGGCGAAGGGGAAACACCCGGTCCCATCCCGAACCCGGAAGTTAAGCCCTTCAGCGCCGATGGTACTGCACGGGAGACTGTGTGGGAGAGTAGGACACCGCCGGACACATATTAGAAAGGCCCCGCCTCACGGCGGGGCCTTTCTCATTTCCGTAGGTTCTCGGGAGCGGCTTCGGGGCCGTACTCCAGGCGCTTCCGGATCTTCCAGAAGAAGCGGCGGACCCGTCCCCATGGCGGTGGTTCGACGCCGGTTCTTGCCCACTCGTGCCATCTGGTGAAGAGCTCGACCGTCATGCGGTCGAAGCGCGTTCCGGTGCCGATCTCTTTGGCCCAGTCGATCTTTTCGCCGTCACCGAAAGCCCGCAGAATGTCCTTCGGCCACGGCTCTTCGGGACATTCTCTGGGGCGAAGTCTGATCAGCCTCATCGCACTACCTCCCTGTATCACTCAGCGTAGCGCCGAGTGCGATGAGGGTCATCGAAATGACGACGATGACCAGCGCTGTCCGCAATGCGAGGCGTCTGCGTGAGATTTCGGGAGCGAGCCTGTCCTCGTAGACCGTCTTGACCAGGATGAGGTAACGAGTCGTCTCGGCAGACTCCCTGACCAGATAACGGCGCAGCCGCATAAGGTTCATCATGCGCCGGCGCGGCCAGGGAAAGAAGGCACAGAGAGCCGTTACGGCGGCGGCCACCGCCGTAACGCGACTGCTGAGACGAGTAACCGGTCGTCTTGACGGGTGAGCGTCACCAGGAGGCCGGCGAAGGCGAGAGTAGCCGCGCCTTGGTGTCGATGCGCTCGGAGGTCTTGTCTTGGATGTCCAGGCCTCGCTGTGCCTCATCGTGGACCACAGCTAGCGATGGGTCGTCCTTGTGAGTCGTGGACACAATGCTGACGCAGTCGAATTCGCGGGACCAGGACTTGCCCGTTCTGTGGATAACGCATTTGACATCTTGCTCCGGCGTCGGATTGATCCGGAGCTGTGGCATTCGCCCAATTGATAGCCGTGTGGGCATTCGGGCAATTGAGCCCTGCTGGCGGCTGGTCCCATCTGTCCATGCGCACCCACCCGGGCCGGCGTTAGGAAGAGTCATGCGCAATCCGAGGCAGTTGTCGCAGCTTGAGCACGCCGTGATCCTCAAATGGCTCAAGCGGCTCTGGTGGCGCCTGCTCGCTGCGGCTCGCCCGTGCCAGACCGGATGGCTGGCCTGTAGCTCGCGCACCGGATCAATATCTTCTGCGTTGCTGTGGGCCATGCAGGCCTAGATGGCCAGCCATGTTGTGGTTCAGGCCCGCTCGAAGGTGAGGTTGAAGTCCTTCCGCCAGGTCTTGCCCTGGGCTTTGATTGCACCGCGCCGGTGGGGGCGGTGCGCACCCCTTGCCGGGGCCCATGCGGGCCGCCTGCATCGTCTACGGAGCCCGGACTGGCCGCTGCTCACAGCGGATGGCTTGGTGCTTGCGCGCTTCCGACGCTGCCGCTGGGTGCCGCAGGCTTTCCTCGTGGTTCGGTCACGGCCTTGCGGTGGCGTTGATGTCCTCCGGGGAGGGGCACGCCCTCATCGACGTTCGCCGTTCTGATGAGCCTGGAGCCGGCCGCCACCACTCTCGCGTTGACCGACGCGCTTCGCTGGTGATCACTGCGAGCAGCGGCGTGGCGCGGACGCGGCCCTTCCTGTCTCGTCAGCGCTCCAGGTTGGGGGTATGGCAGGTGCGGGTCGCGCTGATGGGGTTGCAGCGGGCGGTCAGCCAGCCGGGGAGCTGGGCCACGTAGTCGCTGCCGTGCCGGGCGGCCATGCCGGGGACGGGGAAGTCGGTGCTGACGATCTGCGCTCCGCTCGCCAGGGCGTCGCGGAGGCGGGTGGTGTTGCCACTTCTGGCCTCGGTGAACGGGACGTCGCTGCGGGTACGGACGAGGTAGCCGCGGCGGACGAGGTCCTGGATGGCGGTCTTCCCGGCGCCTGCAGGCTCGTTCTGCTTGATGAACGCGGCGTCGGGGCGGCCCGGGACGGCGTTCGTGAAGATGACGCGGTTTTCGAGGTTCGGGTGGCCCGTGAGATACGGGGTCTGGATGTCGGCCCCGCCGTTGTCCATCAGGAAGACGAACTTGCCCCGCGACTCCTTGAGCGTCGGCCAGCCGTGCTTCAGGACCGACTGCTCCAGGGTGAGGTCCCTGCGGCGCACGTCATCGGGCTTGATGATCTTCCGGTCGCCGACGGCCGCGCGGATCTCGGTGTCGAGCTTGTCCATCAGGGGCGCGTCCCAGCGGGGGCTGCGGGGGCCGCCGAGCTTCTCGTACGCGGGGTCGGTGGACTTGAACTCCAGGAGCACCGGGATCGGCACGTGCCCGGGGTTGGCGTCCGACCAGGCGCGGGCCTGGCGCAGACACCGGGTCAACGTCGAGCAGGACGTCCCGTAGTCGTGGTCCGCCCAGTGCAGGACCTTGAAGCCGGGCTTGGCGAGGTCAGGGTCCGGGTTGGCGCCGAGTCCGGCCTCTTTCCGTACGATCGGTGTTCTGTAGAGCCCGCCTTCCGGGTCCGGGAAGATGTCCAGCTCGATCGATCGCACACGTTGCGCCTCGAACTGGATCGGCAACGACGAGTGCGAGTAGGTCAGGTTCCACCAGTTCGCGTCGCGCTTGGCCTGGGCGGCCTTCTCGGCGTCGGTGAGTTCGCGGTGGTAGCTGTTGTGCGTGGCGATCACCTGGATCTGGTTGATGCGCACTGCGTCGCGGCCGGCGGCCTGGGCGGCAGGCTGTGCGGATGCGACGGCGGTGACGCCGGCCAGCAGGGCGGTGACGGCCAGGGTCAGGCGGCGGGGTCTGGTCGGCACGGTGTTCTCCTTACGAGGGGATTGAACGTGCCGAGCCTCGACCCGGAGCATGATCACTTCATGAAAGATCGGATCGTTCGCCGTGAACGGTGGGGGAACGTGGCGCGGTCGAGCGGGCCTGTTGAAGGAGCCGCAGCAGCTCCGCGTGCGGTCCGATGACGTACGCGCCGTCACCCGGCCGGAAACTCGCGCCGGGGGGTGCCGGGAGCTCCAGGCCGCCGCCGTTCCGGTCGAGTGCGAGGATGTGAGTTGCCACCTCGTCCACGCTCGTTCCGTCGAGCCCGCTGCCTGCGGTGACGGTGAAGCGTCCGGCCATCAGAGGCCGGCCCTCGGCGGTGAAGGTGCCCAGGACGTCCAGCCCCAGGGCGGCGCCCACGAACCATGGTGCTGCCAGCTCTGCCGTTGAGCGCACGTAGGTGAAGCCGAACCGGTGGGAGAGGGTCTGGGCCAGCGTGCGGTCGAAGACCCGGGGTACGACGGGGACCTGGTGCCAGCGTTCGCCAAGGACGTCCCGGAGGGCCAGCGCCGTCTCGATGTTGACCATGTCGTCGCTCGTCAGCACCGCCACCGCTGCGGCTCGTGAGATCCCTGCGGCGGCGAGCGTGGCCGGGACCGTGGCGTCACCGAAGATGACCGGGACGTCGAGCGCACGGGCATGGTCGAGGAACGTGCTCTCGTCGTCGCGTTCGATCACGACGACCCGCCGCCCCCGGGCGTGCAGCGCGTTCATCGCCGCGACGCCGACCGTGCCGAGGCCCGCGATGACCACATGACCGGACATGCGTGCGGCACGGCGCCGTCCCGAGGAACGTTCGAGCCGGCGGCTGATGAGCAGGTCGGTCAGGTACGCGAGGAGCACGGCGGTGTTGGTGACGCCCAGGATCATCAGCATGGTCGCGTAGATCCGCAGCCAGGTCGGCTGGTTCGCGAACGAGAAGTCGCCGAAGCCCACCGTGGCGATGGTCTCGATGCTGAAGTAGAGCCCGTCCAGCAGGCTCATGCCCGGCTCGACGTACCCGTGCCAGAGCACCACCGTCGACATGGCCACGAGCAGGCACAACGAGGTCAGGGCGCGGCGCAGTCCCGGTCCGGCCTCGTCTGACACCCAGCGGATCCGCTCCCGCAGAGACCCGCGCCGGATCGGTTTCGCCTCCGCCGCGTCGTCGACGTCCACGCCGTGCGCGGCGAGCTCCTTGCGCACGCCCACGAGGGTGACCCGATCACCCAGTTCGACCTCGCGCTCAGGGGGAGGGCTGGTCAGCACCTCGTCGTCGCCCTTGGCGATCGCGAGCGGGATGACGTGCTCGCCATAGAGATCCTTGAGCTTCCCAGGACGCCGCGCACGGGTCTCGGCGACGAGGAACTCGGTGCCGCCGAGCTCAAGCTCGTGCGTGGTGTCGCGCAGGCACGCCTCGGCGACCGACGGCGCCGACAACGCCGCGACGTCGAGCACGGCTCCGGGGCCCTCGTCCTCACCGAGCGCGCGGCCGACGGCGGCGTTGCGGATGTGCGCGACCACGCGCAGGTCCGGGCGGAGTTCCCGGGCCATCAAGGCGATCTCCAGGTTCCGCAGGTCGGTGCGTTCGACGCAGATCACCGCCAGCGCCCCGGCCACCCCCGCCTCGCGCAGGGTCTCGGCCGGGGCGGCCTTCCCGGTGAGATGGGGGATCCCCCAGCCGATCACGAGCCGCGCGAGGCCCGCGTCGTCCTCGTCGTCCACGACGACGACGCGTTCCCTGGCCTCGCGCAGTTGCTCCACGATGCGCAGACCCAGGCCGCGCAATCCCCACACGATCACGTGCCCGGACCAGTCTTCGTACATCCCGCCTGACATGCGCCGAAGAATACGGAGTCATCGGCCCCTCAGGTCCCGGTCATCCACGATGCGGCCATTCCGGAATGGTTACGCGTAGGGATTGGGGGTCGCGAGGCTCATCTGGCCCAGTTGGATCACGTCGTCTTCGTCGTACTCGGCTGGGAGATCGAGGTCCAGGGCTCGGAAGAGTGCCCGGATTTCATCGGTGGTGGGTTCCTCGCTGAGGGGCATGTCGCGGACGCGGTGCAGGGGGAGTCGGCGGGCCTGCTGGAGGCTGACGTGCAGTTCCGACTCCCAGCAGTCGTACGTCGGCGTCCCGCAGTCGATGATCGTGGCGGGGAACTCCGGCCCGCGCTGGGTGATGATCAGGCAGCTCTCGGTCAGCTCGTAGCGCAGGAGCGAGAACGTGGACGAGAGCCGGACGTCGATGTCGAGCAGTTCGTAGCGCTGCTGGTGCCAGCATGCCGCCAGCACGGTCGCGTACAGCTCGCGCCGGGTGCCGTCCATCGTCCAGGAACGTTCGGCGCTGTCGGGGCTCGTCGCCAGGCGCTGGTGGAGCGCGACGAACCGGTTGCACAACGCCTCGTCGGCGGGATCGAGGATCTCCAGCCGGAACGTGAGCGAACGGCGGGCGCGCCGGGACCGTTCGACGCATTCGGGCAGCGTGACGGCCCGGACGTACGTGCCGGTCGACCCCTTGAAGAACCAGCGGGCGGCGCCCTTGCGCGCCTGCGCCAGTGCCTCGCTGCACTCGTCGCCGGTGACCTCGCGCAGCACCGCGCTCCGCTCCAGCCGCGCGAGCCGCTCGTTGGCGCGTTCGACGGACGTCAGCACGGCGGCGCCACGCTCGTCGCCCCGCTGCCGGTCGCGGAGCAGCACGATCGCCACGACGGCGAGGGTCGCGACGGTCGCGTTCGCGACGACCTTGCTGGAGGCCACACCGATGACGTCGAGGCCGAGGATCACGATGGCCAGGGTGAGCGCGACGAGAACGTCGACGTACCGGAAGAGCCACTCGAACGCCCGTTTGATACGCAACCGTAAGCCTCCGGGGGTGAGCCTTGGGTGATCCCGATCTTACGGTCCGGGAAGCCTTACGGGCGGGGGGTTTCGAGCTCGTTCAGGCAGGCGGCTGCGGCCACGATCTGGTCCTCGTTGAAGACCCGGATGCCCGCGCGCTCCAGCAGTGCGGTCGTGACGCCGTGGCCCGGGACGGACGTTCCGGTGAAGTTGCCGTCGTAGACACGCAGGCTTCCGCAGGACGGGCTGCCCTCCTTGAGGATGGCGATCCGCGCGTCGGCGTCCTGTGCGGCCTCCAGCGCCAGGCGTGCGCCGCGTACGAAGGCCTCGGTCACGTCGTCGCCCCGGTCGGTGCGCACCGCGGCGGTGCCGTCGAGGACCGCCGCGCCGTCGCCCGCGCCGTCGCCGCCGACGATCTCCGCGGGCGGGCGCGGCACGGGCAGGCCGCCGGACACCTCCGGGCAGAACGAGACCAGGCGGCCCTCGGCCCGCCAGCGCTCGACGAACTCGTCGTCCACGCGCTTGGCGGCGCCGTCGTAGCGCACCGGCCGGCCCAGCAGACAGGCGCTCACCAGGATCTTTTCCACATCTTTAGCCTATGTCCGGCCTGATGAGGCGGCGGAGGCGGGAGTTCAGGAATGTGCCTTGCGTCTCACTGGGCGCTGGCGAATAGTTGAAGAATCCCGTCACGCAGGGAGTCCGGCAATGGTCCTGCTCCGCCGTCCGCTCCCGGAGGCGCCGCCGCGGCCGCGTCCCCGGGGCTCCGTCCTGGTGTCCTGGCTCACCACCACCGACCACAAGGTGATCGGATACCTGTATCTGATCACGTCGTTCGTGTTCTTCCTGCTGGCCGGCTTGATGGCCATGGTCATCCGGGCCGAGCTCGGCGAGCCGGGCACGCAGCTGGTGAGCAACGAGCAGTTCAACCAGATGTTCACCATCCACGGCACGGTGATGTTGCTGCTGTTCGCGACGCCGCTGTTCGTCGGGTTCGCGAACGTGATCATGCCGCTGCAGATCGGGTCGCCGGACGTGGCGTTCCCGCGGCTCAACATGTTCAGCTACTGGTTGTTCCTGCTCGGCGGGCTGATCGTCTTCTCCTCGTTCATCGCGCCGGGCGGGGCGGCCGCGTTCGGCTGGACCGCGTACGCGCCGCTGACGAGCGACATCCGGTCGCCGGGCGTGGGCGCGGATCTGTGGATCATGGGGCTGTCGCTGTCCGGCTTCGGCACGATCCTGGGCGGGGTCAACTTCATCACCACGATCATCGGCATGCGGGCCCCGGGCATGACGATGTTCCGGATGCCGATCTTCACCTGGAACATCCTGCTGACCAGCCTGCTGGTGCTGATGGCGTTCCCGATCCTGGCGGCGGCGCTGCTGGTGCTGGAGTCGGACCGGCGGCTCGGCTCGCATGTGTTCGACCCAGCCGTCGGCGGCGCGCTCACATGGCAGCACCTGTTCTGGTTCTTCGGCCATCCCGAGGTCTACATCATCGCGTTGCCGTTCTTCGGCATCATCACCGAGGTCATCCCGGTCTTCAGCCGCAAGCCGCTGTTCGGCTACTTCGGGATGGTCGGCGCGACGATCCTCATCGCCGGGCTGTCGATGGCGGTCTGGGCGCACCACATGTTCACGACCGGGCAGGTCCTGCTGCCGTTCTTCTCGTTCATGACGTTCCTCATCGCCGTGCCCACGGGGGTGAAGTTCTTCAACTGGGTCGGAACGATGTGGCGGGGGAAACTGAGCTTCGAGACGCCGATGTTGTTCTCGGTCGGCTTCCTCGTCACGTTCCTCTTCGGCGGCCTGACCGGGATCATCCTCGCCTCACCGCCGCTGGACTTCCACCTGCAGGACTCCTACTTCGTGGTCGCCCACTTCCATTACGTGGTCTTCGGCACGGTCGTGTTCGCGATGTTCGCGGGCTTCTACTTCTGGTGGCCCAAGATGACCGGGAAGATGCTGAACGAACCCCTGGGCAAGATCCATTTCTGGTTCCTGTTCATCGGGTTCCACACCACGTTCTTCGTCCAGCATCTCCTCGGCGCGCAGGGCATGCCACGGCGGTACGCCGACTACGCCGAGGAGTTCGTCGTGCTCAACCGGGTCTCCACCGCCGGCGCGTTCATCCTCGGGGTGTCGACCCTGTTCTTCATCTACAACGTCTACCGGACCGCGCGGCACGGCGTCCGGGTCGATGCCGAGGACCCGTGGGGATTCGGGAACTCGCTGGAGTGGGCGACGTCCTGCCCGCCTCCGCGCCACAACTTCACGTCGATTCCCCGGATCCGTTCGGAAAGGCCGGCGTTCGACCTGCACTACCCGAGGCTTCCGGCAGAGCAGCCAAAGCACATCTCCGAGCCTGGCGGGTAGACGTCCGGCCCGAATGGGTATGCGGTGACCTAGAGTGGTCACGTCGTCACGTTCGCGACTTGTCGATCACACTGCGTAATAACTTGACCGCATGGTGGAATCGGAGGGTCCAGTCCGTCGTGACTGGGCCGAATGGCATGAGGCCTATGACGATCCCGGCTCGCCGCTGTCGCGGCGGCTGCTGACCGTGCAGGAGCGCATCCGGGACGTGCTCGACGAGGCGCCGCCTGGCCCGATCATCGCCGTGAGTTCATGCGCGGGTCAGGGCCGGGACCTGCTCGGCGTCCTCGCAGGTCATCCGCGCAGCGCCGACGTCGCCGCCCGGCTGGTCGAGCTGGACGAGCACAACGTCCGGGTGGCGCGGGCCGCGATCGAGGAGGCCGGGTTGGCCAACGTCGAGGCCGTGGCCGGCGACGCGTCGCGCACCGACGCCTTCGCCGGAGCTGTCCCGGCCGACCTGGTCCTGGTCTGTGGCGTGTTCGGCAACCTCGCCGACGCCGACATCGAAAGGACCATCTCCTTGCTCCCGCAACTGTGCGCGGAGGGTGCGCATGTGGTGTGGACACGCAACCGCCGGCCGCCTGACGTGACACCCCATATCCATCGGTGGTTCGAGAAACACGGCTTCGAGAAACGGTGGTCGTCCCCGCCTCTGGAACGCGGCTACGGGGTCGGGGTGCATCGCTACAGGGGTGAGCCCGCGCCGCTGGAACGCGGGGTGAGGCTGTTCACCTTCGTCGGATATGACGCCCTCCGGAAGGGAGCGCCCTGGCCGAGGTGACGGCGGGCGGGTCACGTGTTCCCGCCGCGTGGCCCGTTCCGAACCCCAGGGGGTAAGGCAACCCCACGGCACCGTCGGGCGCCGTGGGGTGCCGGGTCAGGACTTGCCGCGGATGCGGTTGACGGCGAACGCGGAGACCTTCACGGCTCCGCCCGGGCTGAGGCGCACGGCGCGCCAGGCGGCGCGGCCGTGGGCCGGGGCCACGATGAGGGCCTGGTTCCTGCGGACGCCGCGCATGATGTCGCGGGCCAGCTTCTCGGCGGTATAGAGGCGGGGCGCGGCCTTCTTGATGTCGTCCTTGGCGTCGCCGCTCAGCGATGTCTCCGGCAGGTCCGGGTTGACGTTGGTGAGCAGCGGAGTGTCGACGAAGCTCGGGCAGACCACGCTGACCTTGACGCCGCGGCCGGCGGCTTCGGCGCGCAGTCCGAGGGAGAGGCCCACGACGGCGTGCTTGGTGGCGGTGTAGGGGATGCCCAGCGGCATCGGCACCAGGCCCGCGAGCGACGCGGTGTTGACGATGTGGCCGGCCCCCTGCTCCAGCATGATCGGGTACGCGGCGTGCACGCCGTGCACGACGCCCCTGAGGTTGATGTCGATGGCGCGGTTCCAGTGGTCGATGGTGAGTTCCTCGGCCGCGCCGCCGATGGAGATCCCGGCGTTGTTGAAGACCAGGTCGAGCCGGCCGTGCTCGGCCTTCACGCCCTTGTAGAGGTCGGCGACGGCCTCGACGTCGGTGACGTCGAGGGCGGCGGGGATCGCGCGGCCCTGGTTCAGGGTGCCGAGCTTGTCGGCGACCTTCTCCGCGCCGGCCACGTTGAGGTCGGCGACGATCACGGTGTCGCCACGGTTCACCAGGGACGTGGCGATCGCTCGCCCGATGCCGGAGGCGCCTCCGGTCACGATCGCAATGCTCATAGGGGTGGCTCCGCTCGAAGCTGGGGTGTCCCACTGGAAGGAGGATCCGGGCCGAGACGAAAAGGGAGTGCGCCCCGGCCCGGAGCATGGGGAGATCCGTTCGTACTTAATTGGATCATGTGTTAATAAGGTCGACAGTTTACTCGCCGGTAGCGTTGTGGTGTTGTACGTGAGTGATGGTTTTCATCACCCGTCTTAGCAGTTCAGCGCGAAAGTCGGCCGGACTAAGAGGTCGGCTGGACTAGGCGGCCTTTGCCGGCTTGCCGGCGGACTTCGCGGCGGCGCCGCGCACCTGGGGCGTGTCCCAGATGCGCATGGCCTTCCAGATCTGCTTGTTGCGCCGGTTGATCAGGCCGAGCTCGGCCATCAGGTCGCGGATCTTGCCGACCGAGGCGGTGATCTCGGCACGGGCGGCCGGGTTCTTGTACGCCTCGCGCACGACGTCCTTGGGGATGCCGAAGTGGCGGACCATCGGGCCGGGCGGAGAGAGCATGATCCGCGCCATCACGCCGAGGATGATCGGGGTGACCACGCCGAGGATCCGCCGCCGGATGGGGTTCATGCCCGGCACCCGGTGCTTGAGGTAGTGCCGGGCGAACGAGATGTGCCGGGCCTCCTCCGCGATGTGGATCTTCATGATCGTCTCTTCGAGCGGGTGCTTGATGTGCCCGCCCTTGAGCGACTTGCGCTGCACGTAGTCGATCGGGTCCTCGCCGCCGAGCACGAACACGAAGAACAGCTCGGTGTTGACCAGCGGGATCCACGGTGCCACCTGGGCGACCGCGCTGAGCGCCCGCGGCATGCCCTTGATCGGCATCCCGGTGCGGTTGACGAACTCCTGGAACATCATCCCGTGGTGACATTCCTCGGTCGTCTCGTGGTAGACGTACCGGAACTCCGGCCGCCCGTTCGGCAGCCGGTAGGCGTAGTTGAGCAGGCCGCGTTTGAGCAGGTTCTCGAACTGAAGGCCGATCTTCATGGCGGTGGCGACGCGCCACAGCCCGATCTGCGACTGGATCTCCGGCGGCTGCGATGTGTACCACTCGGTCTCGCCCAGCCGGTCGAACGGGGGCAGCACCCAGCGCGGGTCGTTCTTGTCCACCTGGAACTCGGGGTCGTCCCAGGGGATGTCGGCATAGGCCTCCCAGTGCTTGTCCACTGAGGCCTTGTTGAGACGGTCGATGACGCCGAGGTAGGACTTCTTGTCCTTGACCTGCTCGCGCACTTCCTCGGCGAGCTCTGCGGGGGCTTGCGTCATGTCGGGCGCTCCCTCTGGGGTGATGCGGCGGCGGTGACGCCGGGATCGGGGATGATCAGGCGGGCGACGCTCTTGATCTGGGCCAGTACGGCGGCCTGGTGCCCGTCGCTGTCGTCGTCGAGCGCGTTCTGCACCGACAGGCCGACGAGCAGCGCGAAGATGCCGCGCAGGATGGTCGGCACGAAGTCCGCGGGAAGGTTCGTGCTCGGGAACAGCCGCTCGAAGGTCTCCAGGATGACCTCGAGAATGCGCTCGTTGAGGTCGCGGCAGAGCGGGCGGAGCTCCTCGTCGGTGCGGGCGGCGACCGCCAGCTCCAGCAGGGCCTTGGCCGGACGGCCGCGGAAGACCTCCCAGAGCAGGTCGAGCGCGCCCTCGACGTTGCGCCGCTCGGGCGGCAGGATCGCGAACGCGGTCTCGTACGCCAGCCGCTGCGCCTCCAGCATGTGTTCGAGCGCGGCGGCGACCAGCACCATCTTGGTGGGGTAGTGGTGCTGCTGGGCGCCCCGCGAGACTCCCGCCCGGCGGGCGACCTCGGTCGTGGAGGTGCCGGACCAGCCGAGGTCGACCAGGCACTCCATCGTGGCTTCGAGCAGGCGGGCCTGCGTGCGCGACCGCCGTTCCTCCTGGGTCCGGCGGCTGCCGCCCTCGTTGTGCCTGCGCGAATGGCGTCGGCGGTTGCTTACTGACACAGCTACGACGGTACGAGCGCAACATACAAGCAAGCAAGCCTGCTTGTATGTTGCGCCCATCACAATTGGACACTGAGTCAATGAGTCTCCGGAGTCCAGAAGTCCCGTATTTCCAGCGTCCCGCCGGGCCTCTACCCCCGTGGGAGTAGGGGCCCGGCGGCACGTGCTCCGTTTGGCGCAGTGGTGATGCCTCTCCTCACCCGACGACGCCTCGGGAACCCTGCGGCGACGATCCTCCGCATGGGAAATGCAGCAGAAGCCATGCGAAACGCAGCAGAGGCAAGGCGTGCCTTGCCCACGACCGGCACGGTGACAGCGGGCGGCGCCCGTACGGCCGGGCTGACCAAGGTGTACGGCTCGGGTGACACGGCCGTACGCGCACTCGACGGGGTCAGCGTGGAGTTCCCGCGCGGCCGGTTCACCGCCATCATGGGGCCCTCCGGTGCCGGCAAGTCCACGCTCATGCACTGCGTCGCCGGGCTCGACTCCGCGACGTCGGGGCAGGTCTTCGTGGGCGACGAGGAGCTCGGCGCGCTCTCCGACCGGCAGCTGACGAAGCTGCGGCGGGAACGGATCGGGTTCGTGTTCCAGGCGTTCAACCTCATCCCGACGCTCACCGCACGGGAGAACATCCTGCTCCCGATGACGCTCGCGGGCACCAAGCCGGACGAGGAGTGGCTCGGGTCGATCGTGGCGGTGCTGGGGCTCGGCGACCGGCTCGGGCACCGCCCGTCGGAGCTGTCGGGCGGCCAGCAGCAGCGGGTCGCGCTGGCGCGGGCACTGGTCACCCGGCCGCAGATCATCTTCGCGGACGAGCCCACCGGCAACCTCGACTCCCGGTCGGGTGCGGAGGTGCTGAGGCTGCTGCGGGAAGCCGTGGACGAGTTGCGGCAGACCGTCGCCATGGTCACCCATGACCCGGTCGCGGCGGCCTGCGCCGACGCCGTGATCTTCTTGGCGGACGGGCAGGTCGTCGACATCATGACCGGCCCGACCCCCGCCCGCGTCCTGGACCGCATCGGTGAACTCGGAGGCACGTCATGACCGGGCTGGTGGTCAAGGAGCTCTGGGGTCACCGGCGGAGGCTGGCCGGCTCGCTGGTGGCGGTGTTCCTCGGGGTGGCGTTCCTGACCGGGACGCTGGTGCTGGGCGACACGCTGGCCAAGAGCATCGACCGGTTCTTCGCCAACGCGTACGCGGGCACCGACGTCACCGTCCGCAACGCGACCACCGTCACCGAGATGCCGGGCCAGCTGCGCGGCGAGATCGACGGCTCGGCGGTGGATCGGGTACGGGGGATCGCGGGTGTGGCGGTGGCCGAACCGGTCGTGCAGGGCTCGGGCCAGCCGCTGACCGTGGACGGAAAGATCATCGAGTCCCAGGGGCCCCGTGTCGCGGGGAACTGGATCACTGATCCCGAGCTCAACCCCTACCGGATCGTCGAGGGACGCGCACCGCGGACCCCCGACGAGGTCGTGATCAACCGGGCCACCGCCGACCGGGGCAAGCTGAAGGTCGGGGACCGGACCATGGTGCTCACTCCACAGCGGGTGCCGGTGACCCTGGTCGGAATCACCAAGTTCGGCGAGGACGACGGCTTCGGCGACACGTCGTTCACGGCGTTCACCCTGGAAGGCATGCGCAAGCACGTGACCCGGGGCGACGACACAGTGACCGCCGTGACGATCCGGGCCGCGTCGGGCGTCTCGCAGGACACGCTCGCCGGGCGCATCCGGCCCGTGTTGCCGCCGGGCGCCGAGGCCGTCACGGGCGACGAGCTGGCGGCGCAGGACCGTGACCGGGTCGACCAGTTCCTCGGGATCTTCCGGGCCGGGCTCGCGGCGTTCGGCGGCGTCGCGCTGCTGGTGGCCGCGTTCAGCATCCACAACACGCTCGCCATCACGGTCGCCCAGCGCACCCGCGAGTCGGCGCTGCTGCGCGCGGTCGGCGCGTCCCGCCGGCAGATCCTCACGCTGGTCACCGCGGAGGCGCTGGCGATCGGCGCGATCGCGACGGTGGCCGGGCTGGCGGGCGGTGTCGGCTGCGCGGCGCTCCTGAAGCTGCTCTTCGCGGGCTTCGGCATGGGGCTGGTCGCGCAGGGCCTGGTGATCAGCCTCGGCACGGTGCTGATCGCGGCGCCGGTCGGCATGGTCGTCACGCTGCTGTCGGCCCTGGGTCCGGCGCTGCGCGCCGCGAAGGTGCCGCCGCTGGCGGCGTTGCGCGAGGTCGCGACGGAACGGCCCGGCCCGTCGGATTCGCGGATCATCATCGGGTCGGTGCTGGCGGCGGTCGCGGTGGGCGGTGTCGTCTGGGGCGCGCTGACCGAGTCGATGGCCATGGCGGGTGCGGGCGCGGTGATGTGCCTGATCGTGATGGTCGTGCTCGGTCCCGTGGTCGCGCGGCCCGCCGCCACGGTCGCCGGTGCGCCCGCGGCTCGCTGGCGCGGCGTGCCGGGCGTGCTCGCCCGTGACAACGCCACGCGCAGCCCGCGCCGCACCGCCGGCGCGGCGACCGCGCTCATGGTCGGGGTCGGCGTCGTCACGCTGATGACGGTCTTCGCCGGGTCGCTGCGCGCGTCGGTCGAGGACGGCGTGGCCGGGTCGTTCCACGGTGCGCTCGTGGTGAACGCCGGGTCGAACGACCAGGGTGGTTTCAGCCCGCGGGTGGCCGACGAGGTCGCGCGGCTGCCGCAGGTGGAGAACGCGGCGGGGCTCGGGCAGGGCGCCGTGCGTGTCGGCAGCGACAACGCCGACGTGCGGATCGCTGACCCGGCACGCCTCGGCAAGGTACTGGCACTGGACGTGGCAGCCGGAAGTCTCGCGGCCGCCGACACCTTCGCGGTGTCACAGGACGAGGCTGACGATCATCAGTGGAGGATCGGCTCGCCTGTCCCGGTGACGTTCGCCGACGGCTCCAAGCAGACGTTCACGATCGGCGCGATCTTCCGGAACGACGACGTCGCGGGCGATTACCTGATGCCGCGCACGGCATGGAGTGCGCACAACCGCCAGGCGCTCGACCGTGTCACGTTCATCGATCTCAAGCCCGGGGCCTCGGCGGCCGACGCGCAAAAGGCCATCGAGGCGCTGGTCAAGCCGTACGGCACGCCCAAGGCGCAGGACCGGGACGCCTACGTCGCAAGCCAGTCCGAGGATATGAACGCATTCCTCGGCATCGTGTACGCGATGCTGGCGCTGGCGATCATCATCGCGCTGCTGGGCATCGCCAACACCCTGGCGCTGTCGGTCCACGAACGGACCCGTGAGCTCGGCCTGCTGCGCGCGGTCGGCGCGACCCGTGCCCAGGTGCGCTCGATGGTGCGCTGGGAGTCGGTGATCGTCGCCCTCTTCGGCACCGCCGGCGGCATCGGCCTGGGGGTCTTCCTCGGCTGGGCGCTCACCCGGGCGCTGGGCAATCCGTTCGCCGCCGAGACCCTGCCCCTGTCGATCATCGCCCTGGTGGGCGCCCTGGCCGGGATCCTGGCGGCCATCCGGCCGGCCCGCCGCGCCTCACGGCTGGCCGCCCTCACCGCCATCGCGGCGCCGTGAGGACCGGTCCACCGACCGTCTCCTATCGACCCGTCTCCATCGACCGTCCTTACCAACCGTCCTCACCGACTGTCTCCATCGATCGTCTCCATCGATCGCCGGGCTCGTGGCACCCGCCACGGGCCGGCGAGGGCTCGCCGCCCGCGCCACGGCGGGCCCGACTAGATTTGGTTTATGCAGGTGAACCAGTCGTCGAAGTTGACCAACGTCTGTTACGACATCCGGGGACCGGTGCTCAAGCGCGCCAAGGAGCTGGAGGCCGAGGGGCAGCGGATCCTCAAGCTGCACATCGGCAACCCGGCCCCGTTCGGCTTCGAGGCCCCGCCCGAGCTCATCCAGGACATGGTCCGCAACCTGCCGGAGGCGCACGGCTACAGCGACTCCAAGGGGATCCTGCCCGCCCGCCGCGCGGTGGTGCAGCGGTACGAGAACGATCACGGCTTCACCGGCCTCGACATCGAGGACGTCTACCTGGGCAACGGTGTCTCCGAGCTGATCGTGATGACCCTCCAGGCGTTGCTCGACAACGGCGACGAGGTACTGATCCCGGCCCCCGACTATCCGCTGTGGACGGCGGCGACCTGCCTGAGCGGCGGCACCCCCGTCCACTACCTGTGCGACGAGCTGGCCGACTGGGCCCCGAGCGTCACCGACATCGAGTCGAAGATCACCGACCGCACCCGCGCGCTCGTCCTGATCAACCCGAACAATCCCACCGGCGCCGTCTATCCCCGCCCCGTCCTCGAGCAGCTCGTCGAGATCGCCCGCCGCCACAGCCTGATCATCTTCGCGGACGAGATCTACGACCGGATCCTGTACGACGGCGCGAAGCACATCTCGATCGCCTCCCTCGCGCCCGATCTGCTGTGCCTGACGTTCGGCGGCCTCTCCAAGAACTACCGCGTCGCGGGCTTCCGCTCCGGCTGGGTGATCTTGTCCGGTCCCAAGTACCAGGCGGAGTCGTACATCGAGGGCCTCGACATCCTCGCCAACATGCGCCTCTGCCCGAACGTCCCCGGCCAGCACGCGATCCAGGCGGCCCTCGGCGGTCACCAGACCATCGAAGACCTGGTGCTCCCCACCGGCCGCCTGGGTGAGCAGCGCGACCGTGCTTGGAAACTGCTCAACGACGTCCCCGGCGTCTCCTGCGTCAAGCCACAGGGTGCCCTCTACGTCTTTCCGCGCCTCGACCCAGAGATGTACCCGATCGAGGACGACATGCGTTTCGCGCTCGACCTCCTGGAGCGGCAGAAGATCCTCGTCGTCCAGGGCACCGGCTTCAACTGGCCTTCCACCGACCATCTCCGCGTGGTCACCCTCCAGCATGCCGACGAGTTGGAAGAGGCCATCGGCCGCATGGCCGACTTCCTCCAGTCCTATCGCCGCTGAGACCTGCCGAGCCCGAGAGGGCCCGTGCGGGCAGGGTCGTTCGGCCCTACCTCGCACAGGCCCTTCGTGTCGTTGCTCAGGCGGCGGCCTTGCGGGAGATCAGGGCTGACGCCCAGAAGCTCCGCGCGTAGGTCTGTTGGGCCAGGACCGTCTGGCCGCTGGCGTTGGGGTGGAAGTAATCCCAGCCGCTCACCTGGGAGAGGGCGAACGGGTAGGAGAAGACCGCGTTGCCGTCGAAACGGCAGTTCGGCCCGTACTCAGCGCAGACGGTGGCTTGCACTTGGTTGAAGGCGATGACGCGTTGGCGGACACGGTCGCGCCTGGCCGTGTCGGCCGCGGCGGTGGAGGTGGGGTTGGCCAGCATCGACTGGCAGATGCCGAACGTCGACCAGGCCGTACGGGCGGCGGCGCTGGTGCGGCCGACGTCCCAGAGACGTTTGATGTCGGGGACGCTCGCGACGAAGACGAGCGCGTTGGGCAGGCCGGACCGCAGCGTGCTCATCGCGGCGCGGAAACGGGTCTCGTAGTTGGCGACAGAGGTCATGCTGGACTCCGACGACGTGCAGGCGTCGTTGGCGCCCATGAGGACGGTGACGTAGCCGGCCTGCTGGGACACGGCCGTCTGCGCCTGTCCGTCGAGGTCGGCGATCTTCGCGCCGGAACGGGCGTCGTTGTAGGCGGTGAGCGCGCTGTTCTGGGCGCGCAGCCGCAGATAGTGGCTGTTCACCGAGCTGGTGGAGCCGGTCGACCAGGACCGGCTGGGGCAGTCGCTGTACCAGCCGCAGGCGTTGAACGCGCGGGTGATGGAGTCGCCGAGCGAGGCCATCCGGGCGGGTACGGGGGGAGCGGCGGCGGTCCGGGCTTGGGCGGTGGCGGGGATCGTGATCAGGCTGGCGGTGAGTACGGCCGTGGTGAGTGCGGTCGTGGCGACGGTGGTCGGGGTGAGCCGGCGGCGGGGGATCAGGAGGCGGGGGATCGGACGCTGGCGTGGGGTCGGACGACGGGGTGGGCTCTGACCCACGGGACACCTCCGTACGGGGGGAACGGAAGCTTCGCTCTTGCGGCGCCGATGTGAGTGTGAACGTCGTTCTTGTGGTTAACAAGACCTATTTGCGGAGAATGTCAGTGTTAGTCCGGATAGTTGTTTAGTGTCCGAGCTAGCGCGAGGAAGGCTCCAGAGAGGCGAGGAGGTCCCGGAGAGGGCTAGAGCGGCTGGTCGTTGTCGGGTGCCGACGGGCGGAGCAGCATGCTCTGCGAGGTGGGCGGCGTGTCGTGAGTGACCACCTCGATGCCGGGCTTGCCGGATTGGACCCGGAATTCGGCGGCGGTCTTGATGGTGGCGCCGGTCGGCTTGCGGACGGTGTCCACCACGCGGAGGCTGCTGATCATGTGGTCGGGCCGGACATCGCAGACGAAGTAGCCGCGGCGGCCGTCCCAGTACTTCCAGTGCAGGTTCTCGACCTCCAGCGGATCCCAGCGCCGGTGGAACGCCGCCTGGTCGGAGTCGCCGCCGGAAGAGATCGACGGGCCCACGAGCTCGGCGCCGACGGTCGCGGAGGCGGGGTCGTCGAAGTCGAGCTTGAGGTCGGAGACCCAGGTGGCGTGCCGGTCGCCGGTCACCACGACCGGGTTGTGGACGAGGCCGGAGCCGAAGAGCCGCATGAGCCGCGCACGCTGGACGCGGTAGCCGTCCCACTGGTCGAAGTCACCGAAGTAGCGGGCGGCGCCGAGCGCCCCGTCGCTCTGGGCGATCATCACCTGGTTGGCGAGGATGTTCCAGCGCGTGCCCGAGCGGGTGAGACCGCGTGTGAGCCAGCGCTCCTGCTCGGCACCCGTCATCGTGACAGAGGCGAGGTTCGCCTGGTGCTCGTTGAGGGGCTGGTCGCTGCGGTACTGCCTGGTGTCGAGGACGTGGAAGGACACCAGGCGGCCGAAGCCGAGCCGCCGGTACAGCTGCATGTCGAGCCCGACGGGAAGTGACTCGCGGCGGAGCGGCATGTGCTCGTAGTACGCCTGGAAAGCGGCGGTCCGGCGTGCGCGGAACTGCTCGGGTGTCTGCACGACCGTGTCCTGCGGGACCTCGTCCGCCCAGTTGTTGTCGATCTCGTGGTCGTCGAGCGTGACGATCCAGGGATGGGCAGCGTGTACCGCTTGGAGGCACTTGTCAGTGCGGTACTGCCCGTGGCGGTTGCGGTACTGGTCGAGGGTGTACGGCTCGTCCGCGCCCTCATGGGGCCGCACGCCGTTCTTGGAGGCCCGCGTCTCGTAGATGTAGTCACCCAGGAACAGCACGAACGCCAGGTCTTCCTGGATCATGTGCTCGTACGGCGTGTAGTAGCCGTCCTGCCAGCTCTGGCATGAGGCGAACGCGAAACGCAGACGGCGCGGGATGCTCCGCGCCGACGGAGCAGTGCGGGTCCGGCCGACCGGGGAGATCTCCTGGCCGACACGAAAGCGGTAGAAGTACTCCCGGTCGGAGAGCAACCCCTTCACCTCGACATGCACCGAATGCCCGAGATCCGGCCTCGCCACCGTGGTTCCGGCCTGGACGGCGCGCCCGAACCGCCCGTCCCCGGCCACCTGCCATCGGACGATGACGTCCTGCTGGGGCATGCCGCCGCCCTCGGTGGGCTTGGGCGCCAGCCGGGTCCACAACACGACGCCGTCCGGCGAGGGATCGCCCGAGGCGACTCCCAGCGTGAAAAGGCCGGTGGGCAGGGGCCCGCCGGCGGCCGTCCGGACTCCGGCGCGGGCGCCGGTCACCGGGTCCAGGAGGACCGGGCCGATGATCCCGCCTGCCGTCACGGCCCCGGTCCCGGCCAGGAACCGGCGCCGGGGGAACGGATGGGATCCGGTCACGCCCTACCTCCGGGATCGCGTGGGCCCGCCGAAGATCGTTAACGACCGGGAGGACAGGGAGTAGTCGACCACACGAACGGCCGGAACCACGGGCGGCGGTCCGTGCGTGTCGTGCCCTCAGCCGGTCAAATCCCGGTCAATCCACGGTGGCCGCGGCGGCGTCGAGACGACGGAGCGCGCCACGGACGGTGCCGGCGTCGGTGGTGGCCCAGAACGGCGGAAGCGACGATTTGAGGAAGCCGCCGTAGCGGGCCGTCGCCAGCCGCGGATCGAGGATCGCGACGACGCCGCGATCGTCCATCGAACGCAGCAGGCGCCCGGAGCCCTGGGCCAGAAGGAGCGCGGCGTGCGTGGCCGCGACGGCCATGAAGCCGTTGCCGCCGCGCGCGGCGACGGCCCGCTGCCGGGCTGAGGAGACCGGGTCGTCGGGCCGGGGGAACGGGATGCGGTCCATGATCACCAGTTGCAGCGACGGCCCCGGCACGTCGACGCCCTGCCAGAGCGACAGCGTGCCGAACAGGCAGGTCCGCTCGTCCTCAGCGAACTGCTTGACCAGCAGGGACGTTGAGTCTTCGCCCTGGCACAGCAGCGGGTGGGACAGGTGGTCCTTCAGCTCGTCGGCGGCCTGGCGCGCGGCCCGCATCGAGGAGAAGAGGCCGAGGGTGCGCCCGCCGGCGGCCTCGATCAGCTCGGTGATCTCGGTGAGGTACGCGTCGGCCAGGCCGTCCCGGCCGGGCTGGGGAAGGTGCCGCGCCACGTACAGGATCCCGGCCTTGGGATGGTCGAACGGGGAGCCGACGTCGATGCCGGACCAGACGAGCTCCTGGTCCTCCTGCTTGTCTTTTTCCTTTTCCGGGTCCTTTTCCGGCTCCTTGCCGTTGCCCGGCTTGTTGGCCGTCGCCGCCAGCCCCTCGGCGGCGGTCCGCGCGTCGGGCACGGCCGGCGCCTCCAGCGGCGGCAGGCCCCACTGGCGGGCGAGCGGCTCGAAGGACCCGCCGAGCGTCAGGGTCGCCGAGGTGAGGATCGCGGTGCGCTTCTCGAAGAGGGTCGTGCGCAGGAGGCCGCCGACCCCGATGGGTGCGACGTGCAGTGTCGGCGGGCGCTTGGGGCGGCCGTCCTGGACGAACGGCTTGTCCAGCCACACCACGTCGAAGCGCGCGGCGATCTCGGGTTGGAACGACTCCAGCATCCGTACCGCGGTGTCGTGCAGGTCGTCGAGCGCGGACCGGGCGGCCTTGCGCGCGGCGGCGTCGCCGGGCTCCTGGTCCTTCTTCTCGGGGCCGAGCGCGCTGAGGCAGGCGTGCGCGGCGTCCCGAACGGCCACGAGGGTGGTGCCGAGCGCGTGGGAGAGCGCGTCCATCCGGCCCGCGGGCATCTCCTCCAGCAGGAGGCCCAGCCCTTCGGCGGAGTCCTTGAGCCGGTCGGCGATGCCCTCTTCGATGAGACGGCCGCAGCGGCGCGCGGCGGTCTCGACCGCGGCGGCGCTCAGGTCGCCGGTGGCGACGGAGGTGACGCGGTCGACCAGTTCGTGCGCCTCGTCCACGATCACAACATCGTGCTCGGGCAGGACCTGGAACTCCTCCAGCGCGTCGATCGCGAGCAGCGCGTGGTTGGTGACCACGATGTGCGCCTCGCCGGCCTCGGCCCGTGCCAGCTCGGCGAAGCACTCGGTGCCCTGCGGGCAGCGGGTCGCGCCCAGGCACTCCTTGGCGCTGACGGCCACCTGCCGCCACGCCTGCTCGCCCACCCCGGGAACGAGCTCGTCACGGTCGCCGGTGGTGGTCTCGTCGGCCCACTCGTTCAGCCGCTTGACCTGGCGGCCCAGGGAGGACAGCTGCTGCGGGTCGAAGAGGCTCTCGCCGCCATATTCCGGATCGTCGGGCACCCCGGTCTGCACACGATGCAGGCACAGGTAGTTGCGGCGGCCCTTGAGGATCGCGAACTTCAGCTCCTTGCCGAGCAGCGGGCCGAGCGTCTCGGCCAGGCGGGGCAGGTCGCGGTCCACGAGCTGCCGCTGGAGCGCGATGGTCGCCGTCGACACCACGACCGTGGTGCCCTTGTCGACCGCGTGCCGGATCGCCGGGACGAGGTAGGCGAGGGACTTGCCGGTGCCGGTGCCCGCCTGCGCGGCGAGATGCTCCTTGGCCTGGATCGACCGCTCGACCGCCTCGGCCATGCGTACCTGGCCTGGGCGCTCAGCCCCTCCGATGGCCTCGACGGCGGCGGCCAGCAGGGTCGCCATGTCCGGAATCTGGGTGTCGCTGGGGCTCAGCAGGTCTGGGGCGGGCACGTCGGCCAACGCTACCGGTCCAGGCGCTCTCCCGCGTCCGGCCGGGTGAGTTGCCGGACCCCGCCGGAAGGAAAGTCACTGGTTACAGTGTGTCACTTAGCGTGATGATGTCCAGCTCAGGGGAGGATGGAGAGTTGTAGCCTGCGCAGGGAGAGGCCGTTGCACCGCGCCGTTCGCCGTCGCCGTCGTCGTTGTCACCGGACCTGGCTCGCCGGGCTTCTGGCGCCGCTGCTGGTGCTCCTCCACGGGGGTTCGGCAGGCGGCGCGCCGCTGCCCGCGGGGGCGGCCGCCGGCAAGACCAAGCCCAACATCGTCGTGGTGCTGGCCGACGACCTCAACAGCATGGACCTGAATCTCTTCCCCAACATCGCCCGGCTCCGGCGCGAAGGCACCAGCCTCACGAACTTCATCGTCTCCGACTCGTGGTGCTGCCCGTCGCGTTCGACGATCCTGCGGTCGCAGTACGTGCACAGCCACGGGGTACGGACCAACAACCCGCCGAACGGCGGTTTCCCGGAGTTCCACGCCCGGGGCCACGACCGTTCGACGATCGGCACGTGGCTGCGCAAGGCCGGGTACCGGACGGGCTTCATAGGCAAGTTCCTCAACGGCTATCCCAATACGGCCGGCCCCACGTACGTCCCGCCGGGCTGGGACGCCTGGCATGTCCCGGCACCGCGCCGCATGTACCAGCAGAGCGGCTACCGGCTCATCGAACAGGGCGTTCCCGTCTCATACGGGATGGCGCCGGAGGACCACCTGGACGACGTCCTTACCCGCAAGGCCGTCTCTTTCGTGCACGGCGCGTCCAAGGCCACGCCGTTCTTCCTCTATGCGGCACCGATCGCCCCGCATCTGCCTGCGGCCTACGCGATCCGTCATGCGGGGGCGTTTCCAGACGCCAAGGCCCCGCGCACCGCCTCGTTCAACCGCGCGGTCAATCCCCCCGGGGAGGTCCTCAGCCTCGAGACCGGCAAGCCGGGTAAGGACGCCGCAGGTCTCAGGGAGCCGCACTGGCTCAGCGGCAAGCCGAAGCTCAGCGACAGGAGCATCCAGAGGATCGACAGCATCTACCGTGACCGCCTGCGGTCCATGTTGTCGGTCGACGACATGGTCGGTGCTCTGATGAAGAGCCTGCGCGACACTGGGCGGTTGCGGAACACCTACTTCTTCTTCACCTCGGACAACGGCTTCCACCTTGGCCAGCACCGGCTGCCGCCCGGCAAGACCACGCCGTTCGAGGAGGACATCCGGGTGCCGATGCTCGTTCGCGGCCCCGGTGTCACTGCGGGCGGCACGATGTCCGCCATGGCCGGGACCGTGGATCTGGCGCCGACGTTCGCCCACCTCGCTAGGGCTCGTGTACCCGCGTTCGCTGAAGGGCGGCCGTTGACGCCGCTGCTACGCGGACGCAAGCCGCGCGCCTGGCGACACGCGATGCTGGTCGAGTTCTACGCGGGCAGGGCCAAGCACAACCCCGAAGGGCAGGACTGCGACACGCGCCCGAAGCACAGCCGCGGCTGCCCGCTCCCGCCGACGTACGCCGCGTTGCGCACCCGCCGCTACACCTATGTGGAGTACATGACGGGCGAACGCCAGCTGTTCGATCTCACGGCAGACCCTCATCAGCTGCGCAATCTCATCGCGGACCCTGCTCTCATCAGCAAGGGCGGCGGACCGAAGGCGAACCGCGTCCGCGCCCACATCAAGCGGCTGTCGGCCTGGCTGAAGCGCTATCGCGCATGTGCGGGTGCCTCGTGCCGCCAGGCCGACCGCGGTTGACGAGCAGGAATTGCCGTTGATGGGTCACTCGATGACGTTTCCCATCGCGCCGATACCTCTGTCTCGTCGCGCCGATACCTCTGTCTCGGCAACACCTTGCGGTGTACGGTCTTGACCGACGGTAGTGGCCGGTGGCCGCCATGCGGGCAGGGGTGTGAATGGAAGGCGGCATACGCTACAGAGTCGAGCGGATAGCGCTGGCCATGATGGCCGTGGCGGGCATCGCGGTGCTGCTCGCGGATCTTTTCGGGTGGCTCGACAAACTGGCGCCCGGCGGTGCACTTCCGAAGGTGACGCTGCTGATACTCAGCACCGTCACCTTGTTTCTCCTGATGGAAGTCGACCGCCTCAAGGTGCTCGACAACGTCAATGCGCAGCTTTCCAAGCTCGATATCGAGGGCATTGCGCTGGAGCGCAAGCAACGGCACTACGGCGGCGTCATCCAGGTGCACCATCGTTTCCCCGAGGCGGTGTTCAGCAGATATCTGGAGGCCGCGACCACCGAGGTCATGATCCTTCAGACCTGGATACCGAACCTGCGGTTGTTCGTGGACGAGCTGGGGGCCGCCATCAAGGATCGGGAGGTGCAGGTGCGCGTCCTCATCCTGCATCCGTCGTCCCCCGTGGCACGGCTGCGCGACGAGGCGCTGAGCCAGTTCCGCGATCCCGAGCTCTCGGGCGACGTGGGCGCGAGCGTGCGGCAGTGCCTGGCCAAGCTGGCCGAGCTCCACACCAACCTTGGCGAGGACGGCGAACGGCTCAAGGTGCGCGTCTACAACTCGCTGCCGTCCATCGCCGTCTACAAGGCCGGCGAGCGCTATCTCGTCAGCTCCTTCCTGCACGGCCAGCTGGCGATCGACTCGATCCAGGTCGAGGTCGACGGCAGCGACACCGCGATGGGGCAGGAGGTGCAGCGTGAGCTGGACATGTTGTGGCGCATCGGCTGCGACGTCGACCTCCAGGACTGGCGCCGGTCGATCGGGAACATCAGCCTTTGAGCGGTGACATCAGCCCTTGAGCGGTGACGCGGGTGGGGGAGAGGCTGGGACCATGCACGACGTGGACGAGTTCGAGGACGGGCTCATCGGACGCTTCAAGCGGCACCCGGTGCTGGCGGACGTCGCGCGGCTCGCGGACGACGGCTTCGCCGCGATCCTCCTGCAGCGGCGGTTCCTCTCGCTCGCGTTCACCCCGGTCTATGACCTGGCGATCGATCTGCTGGAGGACGAGACAGGCCTGCGGATGGCGCGCGTCATCCTGCGCGAGGAGTATCCCGACGACAGCGGGCACACCCGGTCGCACCGCGAGGACACGACCGAGGACCTGATCCAGCTCGGCATCCCCAGGAAGGAGATCGTCGAGAGCAGGCCCACGGCGGAGACGGCGGCCGCGATCACCGAGACGTTCGCCCTGGTGGCCGATGCCGGACGGCAGGGCAATGCCGACCTCCGGCTGCTGACGTTCCTGCGGTTCTGGGGTGAGGTGCTGGTATCCGTCGAGTACGAACTGCTCTGGCCTCGGATGGCGCCGATCCTGATCCGGAACGGGGAGAACCGTTCGCGCTTCTACTACCCGCATTACGTTCACGATGCGAAGGCGCATCCCTTGGCGACCGTGTCGCTCCTGTCGGGCACGCATTCCGATCGCCTCGGCCTGCGTGTGAGCGAACTCCTCGTCCGCGAGGAGTCACCCGAGGCATTCAAAGAGGTCGAGGAAGGGGCACTCCGGCTCAAGGAGGCCTTTTATGACCAGTTCCGGCCGATGCTCTCCGCGCCCGTGAGCTGACTGTCCGGCGTTCTGACACTTCGTTAGTCATGCAGGCCCAGGTGTTCGGCGCAAAGTGTTGATTTGCTTGAGTGTTCCGGTTCGCGGGATTTCTGTATCCTCCACCCAGTCTTGATCGTTAACGGGTGGCACGAAGGGCCGAGGCATGAGTAGATCGAAGTCGCGAGCGTCGGCCCTGACGGCCGCCCTCACCGCGCTCGTCCTGGGTATCGGCCTCGTGCCGGCGACGCCCTCGGTGTCCGCGACCACGACCGCGCGGGCGGCCGCGTCGGTCCCCGCCGACGACGGCGCGCAGATCACCAGCGAGAGATGGCTGGACCCCTCCACGGTCGACATGACCGTGCAGTCCCCGGCTGTGGCGCAGACGGTGACGGTCCGCGTGCGCGTTCCCCAAGGTTGGCAGCGTGACTCCGCGCGGACGTGGCCGGTGGTGTTCGCTCTCGGCGGTGGCGACAGTGCGGACACCCAGGCCACCTGGATGGAAAGCACCGACATCGAGGACGTGGCCGCGCAGTGGGACGCCCTCGTCGTGATGCCGGACCCCGGCCAAGCGGGCTTCACCGACTGGTACAACTACGGCGCCTTCGGGGCCCCGGCGTGGGAGACGTTCCACACCGTCGAACTGCGCCAGCTCATCGAGCGCAATTTCCGGGGCGGTGACCGCCGGGCGGCCATCGGCATCTCCTCCGGGGGACTCGGCGCGATCACGATGGCGGGCCGGCACCCCGGCCTGTTCAAGTACGCCGCCTCCTACAGCGGCCTGCTGCACATCACCATGCCGGGGATCGACGCCCAGCTCATGCTGCTCAACGCCTCCGTCGGAGACGCCTTCCGGATCTGGGGCGTCCCGTTGCTGCACCGGGCGAACTGGCGGGCCAACAACCCCTATGACCTCGCCGAGAAGATGCGCGGGACCGGGCTCTACGTCTCGTCCGGCACCACCGGCGACCGCGGCCCGCTCGACCCCACCGACATGACCCTCCCCGAGGCCATCAGGGCGCGGCTGGTCGGCGGGATCAGCGAGCAGATGACCGGCCTCACCTCGTCCGCCTTCGTGAACAGGCTCAGGTCGCTCGGCATCCCCGTCACCGCGAACCTGTACGGCGACGGCTGGCACCAGTGGAAATACTGGGACCGCGAGATGAAGACCTCATGGCCGGCGATCATGCAGGCGGTCGGCAGCCAGCGAGTGACCAGCTAGGGCGTGTCTCGAGGTCGGCAGCTGACTTTGAGACACACCCTCGCAGTCAGCTTGAGACACGCCCTCGCAGTCACGCCCGGATCAGGGGAGTGAGTTCAGCACGATCAGCCCGATGTCGCGGGCGACCGCGTTCGGACTCTGCATGGGCTTGCCGGACTCTTGGGAGCGGTCGTTCATCATGACGGCGATCGTGATCCCGTCGTCCGGGTAGACGCGGATGTGGGTGAGGGCGCCCGGCTGAGATCCGTCCTTGGCGACGAGCCGATGCGAACGTGCCTGGGAGTCCCGCTGCGATCCGGTGTCCCAGCCGTAGGCGTAGGAGTCCAGTGTGTCGGGCGCCGTCCACATCGTGGTCCGCGAGGCCGCGGTGAGGATCCTGCCCGAAGCGAGCATGTCGCCGAACCGGGCCAGGTCGGCGACGGAGGAGTCGATGCCGCCGCCGAGCGTCTTCCAGTCGTTGTTCTCGAGCGCGATCTCCCGGTCGGCGGTGGTGTATTGCGCCATGCGCCGCACGGTCGTGTCGTTCGGGTCCTGCGGGGCGAGGGTGCCGAGGCCGAAGGCGTTGGTCAGCCTGGTCCGCACGAGGTTCTCGACGTTCGTCCCGCCGGCTGACTCCAGGGCCGCGCCGAGCAGGGTGTAGCCGTGGGTGCTGTAGTGGTAGTCCGGGAGCGTGCAGGCCAGCGGCTCGTTCCAGAACTGCCGGGACGCGGCGAGCGCGGTGGCGTACGGCATGTTGTCGAACGCGTCGTCGGGGATCTCGTCGTAGTGGCCGACGCAGCCGCGGTTGCTCAGCAGGTTCCCCACGGTGTGGGTGTGGTGCGCGGGCATCGCCGGGACCCGGCTGCGCGTGGTGTCGGTTAGCCCGACCTGGCCCTGCTCCACCATCCGCATGGTCAGGACTCCGGCGACCGCCTTGCTGACCGAGGCCAGCGATCCGACATGGCGGGTGTCCATCCACACGTTGCCATCGATGTCGGCCATGCCGAAGCCGCGCAGGTACCTGGCCTGGCCACGCTGGAACACCGCGACGCTGATGCCGGGAACGGCGGTGTCGTCCAGCTCCCTCTGCACGCGGGTGTCGATCTGGCCCTTGGGTGCCCAGTCCGGGCGGTCGCCGTTCTGCCGCCAGACACCGGCGTACCGCGTCCCGCTCGCGGTCTCGTACCGGTCGAACGCCACCAGCCGGAAGCCTTCGTCGTTAGCGCGGTTCCACCGGTTGGCGAAGGTCTGCGCGCTCATGTCCCGGTACTCCGACCAGTCTCGGCGGTTGCGGTTCTCGACCCAGATCCCGGCATAACGCTGGCCTGCGCCCGTCCGCACCGAGGTGACGCCGAGCATCCGGAACGCGGCCTTGTACTGGTCGAACTTGGTCGCGAACTCGGCCGAGGTGAGGTCGTACTCGAACCGCCAGTCGAGTCCGTCGGCGTTCTGTACCCAGGCCGCCAGGTAACGCACCCCGTCCGGCGTGACGTACTGGTCGACGTCGACCGGCATGCGCCCGGCGGCGCGCTGCTCGGCGAGCCGGGTCGCGAGCTGGGCCTCGGTCATGCCCCGGTAGGACGCCCAGCCGTACCCCTCCACGTTCTTGATCCAGACACCCGCGAACCGGCGGGTGCCGTTGAGCATGTACGTCTCCTGGTCGACCAGCCGCATGCCGTCGTTCATCGCCTGCGTCCAGGCGTCGCCGAACTGGGTGCCCGTCAGGTCGCGCAGCAGCCGCCAGTCGCGGTTGCCGGTGTTTCGCTGCCACACCGAGCCGACGCGGTAGTCGGTCCCGTTGACCTCGATGTCCAGGTCGGTGACCAGATAGCCGGCGTTGCGGTTCTGGGTGTACGAGGTGGTGAACCCGGCGCTCGACTGGTCCCGCAGCGACAGCCAGCCGATCGCGTTCGGATCGAACGTGGCCGACGGAACGCCGGGCACGGCCGCCGCGGAAACCCCGGCAGGCGAGAGCCCGGTGACCCCGGCCAGCGACAGCCCGGTGACCACGGCCGTCAGCGCGCACCACCGGAACGAATGCCTCATCATGAACCCCCCTGCGCGCCCCCGATGGCGCAGTCACATCCCCGATCCGGCGAATGTAGGCGGCCCCAAGGCACTTCGATAAGGCTCTGTCCCGATGTGGCCGCCGCTTCGGCCGCGGTGCGCCTACTGCGGAGGCGGGGACGACAGGCTGCGCATGCAGTCGGAGAGCGCCTTCTGGATCTTGACTTGGTCGGAGGCCGGCGGGGGAGTCCACTTCTCGCCCTGGTCAGGGATCTTCACCCCATGGCTTCGCATGCACGCGACGAACGAGGCGCTCACCTGCGGCGCGGGCCGAGACGGTCTGGTCGCGGGAGGCGGCGTGGGAGGGGAGCCCGTGGAGGATGTCACCGGCGTCGAGGCCGACGGAACGGCCGGTGCGGACGCCGGTGGAGCGGCGTCCTTTTTGTCCTTGTCATCCCCGCCACAACCGGCCAGCAGGGCGGTGACCACGAGCAGTCCCGCACCGAACGCGAGCTTCACGACGTTTCCCTTCGACGCACGCTAGAGCGGGAGCCGACACTAGGGGCCCTTCCGGCGCGGGGCGATGTCTTCGCCGCTACGTCCAACGGCACCCTTTGTCAGCCAACTGATAGATGGGCCATGTGGAGACTCTGTAGTGGTCCGGTGAAGACCGGGCCCTGACCGGCGCCGCGCACGCGGCGTTCCGCGACTCACGCTTCGGCCCGATCCTGGGAGCCTCGATCACAGTGCTCGGCGCCGTTTTCGTCCTCCTCCTGGCCGTCGGCTGGATCGCAGCCGGCGTCCCGCCCCCCGGCTATTGCGACCAACTCTTCCCGTGATTGAGGAACGTCCAGGCTGCAGCAAGCAGGCGCGCCGCTTTGACCTCGAATCCTTAGCCAGATCACACAAACAAGCGATCGTTTTCCACTCGTCCGGCACGTAGCGGAAGGGATGGCTCGCACCGCAAGATCGCTCCATGAGAATCATCATGCGGGCGGCGCTGATGGCGATGGTCCTGTGCCTGGCCACCGGCGCCCACCCCCCGCCCGCAGTGGCCGCCGCGCCGCCCCCGCCACCGAGCGAGCCCTCGACACCAAGCGCGCCGCCGACACCAAGCGCGCCCTCGCCGCCGAGCACGCCCTCGACACCGATCGCGCCCGGTACACATGCGCGCACGATCACCATGCCGTCGTTCAACTGGCTCGTGAAAGAGAAGTGGGACCGGCCGTACACGCTCCATGTGCCGAAGCGACGCAAAACCGGCCAGCCGCCCCCACTCGTGATCGCGCTGCACGGCGGTCTCGACGACAGTAAGTACATCCAGCAGCAGAGCGGCCTGGACGCCGTGTCCGAGCGTCACGGCTTCGTCGTGGCGTATCCCGACGGCTTCCTGCGCACGTGGAACGCCGGTGGTTGCTGCTGGTTCGCCCGCTTGGCCGGAGTGGACGACGTCGCGTTCATCGACGAGCTCATCACTACGCTGATCAAGGAGAAGCTGGCCGACCCCCGGCGGATCTATTTGACGGGGTTTTCCAACGGCGGCGGGCTGGCCTACAAGTACGTGTGTGAACGTCCCGATCGTGTGGCCGCCATAGGCGTGGTCTCCGGTGCGCTCGCCACGTTGTGCCCGTCACGGCCAAAGGTGTCGTTGCTCGCCTTCCACGGAACGGACGACTTTTCCGTTCCCTACAACGGCGGCGGCAATCTGGACTTCAACGTCAAGGTGCCGTTCCTGCCCGTTCAAGCCGTCGTCGATATCTGGCGGCGGCTGGCCGAGTTGCCCGCGCTGACCCGTTCCTACTTCGAGAAGGCGGCGACGCGCTGCAAAACCACAGGCCGGGGTGCCTCCCGTACCGAGGTCGCCCTGTGCACGGTGACCGGCGGCGGGCACGAATGGCCGGTGCCCACCAAGACCGCCGGTGTCGACGGCAGCGAGATGTTGTGGTCCTTCTTCGCGACGCATCCACGATCGCCTGCGGCGACCAAGCCGACGGTTATCCACAGAACGTGATTCTACTGTCACTGAGTGCCACGCCCTGCAACCATCACCAGCATGAAGACGAAAACGCCGCTGGTGATCCGTTCTCCCCAGGACGCCATAGCCGCCGTGCCGTACCTCCTGGGCTTCCACCCCACCGACAGCCTCGTGGTGATCGCGTACGACGGTCCGCACAACACATGCGCGATGCGGCTCGACTTACCGCAGCCCGACGCCAAGGCAGCCGCTGAACGCATAGCCGCGCTCCTCACCCAGAACGCATTCCGCCAAGCCTTACTCCTCGGCTACGGCAGTGTCGACGACGTCGCCCCGGTAGTAACTGCAGCCTGGGAAGTCCTGACCGCCCACAAGCTGCAGATCACCGAGGCTCTGCGTATAACCCCAGACCGCTGGTGGTCCCTGACCTGCGTAGACGGCGACTGCTGCCCACCCGAGGGTCACCCGTACGACATCTCCACCACGGTCGTCGCGGCCCAGGCCACCCTCTCCGGTCACGTGGCCCTCGAAAACAGAGCCGACCTGGCCCGCACACTCGCACCTCTGGAAGGGGAGCCGCGCAAAGCGATGCGCGAGGCCACCGACCGAGCCGAGGAACGCTTTCTCTCCTGGACCCGCGAGGCCCTCACCCCCGCCGAGATCCAGTCCCGCTTGGTGGCCAGCGGCCTGACCGCCCTTTCCACACTGACCCCGGACCTGACCGACGACGAGGTCGCGTGGCTGGGTGTGGCCCTCACCAGCATGCGCGTACGAGACGAAGCCTGGATCCGCGTAAACGCAGACGACCCCCAACGCGACATCGACTTCTGGCGCGCCATCCTCCGCCGTGTCGAAGAGCCCTACGCCGCAGCCCCTGCCTGCCTGCTGGCCATAGCCGCCTACGCCGCCGGCGACGGGGGCCTAGCCAACCTGGCCCTAGACCGAGCGCAAGACGCTGACCCCACCTACTCCCTGGCTCACCTATTGCGCGCCGTGGTCGAAGCAGGCATCCCACCGTCCCAAATGCGCCTAACCATGAGTCCCGAAGCCCTGGCCACCGCCTACGAAGACAAAGGCCGCCCCCAATAGCCAAAAGAAGCCTCTACACCCATCGGGCGACCGCCCCAGGAAGGAGGCCTGCTCATCCGCACCCGGGCAACCGCCCAAGAAAGGAGGTCAACCAAGCAGCGAAATCAAACCAAGGCGTGGGCGTTATACAACGGCCCCCTTTGCCGCCCCACGCCCCGGTCCAGTTCACCCGTTGCCCCAGGACCCCCAGCTTTCTGGGGCAACGGGCCACTCTGGAATCGCGCCGCGAGGTGTGCTTCTCCCGGCCGACAACAGCCACGAGCGCGGTGGTCACCTTTGCCGCGCTGTTCGTGGCGACCAGAGCCCCGAGGCAGCGGCCGTGAGGGATCCCGGCACCCCGGAGCGGAACCATGATCTGTCGCACGTGCGTCTCAGCCGCGGAGACACCATTGGGGGTGACATGGGTTCAAGGGTTTACGGGCCGACCAGGGCTCGGTGGACGGTCTTATTTTGGGGAATTCTCCTGCCAGCGGCGGCCATTGCCGTCATCTTCTCTGCCAGCCAGGGGCTGACGCATTCGGTTTCAGCCATGGTTCACCCAGGTGAGCGCGGCACGTTCACCGCCGAGAAGGAGTACTGCGGCGGCACGGGCCGGTCCCGGACCTGCGGGTGGAAGGGTGACTGGGCATCCGATGACGGCACACGAACTCTGAGGGACGTGTGGCTGCGGGGAGACGATGTCCGGGTCGACGACCCGGGCCAGCGCGTGGACGCTCGGGACAGCGGCAGTCCCACCGGCGTCTATGCCGACAGATTCATCGGACAGACACTCGGGTCCATCGTGTTCATTCTGGGAGCCGCGGCGCTGCTCGTGTTCTGCGCGCGGATCATCTGGCGGCTGCACAAGGAGCAGCAGCGGCTCCGGGTCAATCGTCAACGCGCGCGCCGTGGCGAGGGGACGCGAGGCGAGAATGTCCCCTGATCGTCCGGAGCGACGGGGTGAGCGTCGCAGCTTAGGCAGTGCTGCCTCGTTATCGGCGTTCGTTCACGCGCTGGCCTTTGAGGTCGGCGGGCACTGGCCCGGCGCGCCAGACGCGGCCGACTTCCCCTCCACCATGACCGTCGACTACATCGACATCAGAACCTGCCTGCACGCATGCCCGCCGCGGTAGACCCGCGCCACTCACCGCATCGGCCTGCATCTACACCGCGGCGGTGACGGGCCCCGGCTGTAGCTCTTGTTCAGAGCGTCAGGTGGTCGAAGCGCCAGCGCGTCGCGGTCAGACCGTCGGAGCCGTAGCCGAAGGCGCGCCGGGGCGTGAGGCGGTAGAAGGCGTACTCGGGAGAACCGGGCAGGTCGTCTTGGTGGGCCCGGCCGTCGCGCAGTGCGAACTCCCAGCTGATCTTGGCCTTGAAGGCGTCGGCGATGCGGCGGAGCCCGGCCTCGTCGTGTACCCGCGTCGCGTCACCCTCGATGACAAGGTCGAGCGTCTGGCCGCTGACTGTGATGACGCAGCTGGGGCTGGCCGCGAGATTCGTGCTCTTGCGAGAGCCGGGGCGGCTGGCGAAGCTCGGCACGCCGTCCACGAGAACCACCAGGAGGGGCATGGCATGGGGACGCCCGTCGGGTCGGGCGGTGGACAGCCAGGCCTTGGGTGCTGATTCCAGGCATTCCAGCGCCTCTTTCCACGACTTGATCGTCGTGTCGTCGGAGCTGATCGGCGTTGCGTCCTTCTCGCTGAACAGCAGCTCGGCAGTAGGCATGGCGATGTTCATGAAAGTCCTCCGGGTGGTGGAGCCGGTCGTGGTTCAGTGGGCGGCGGGCGTTTCGTACTCGTCCCGGTCGATCCGGACCATGGGCAGCCTGCGCCGTGCGGCGGCCAACTCCCGGCTCACCTCCTTCTCCCTCACCAGCAGGGCATTGCGCGCGTTCTGCCATTCCCGCGCCGACACGACAGGAGGAACGTCCATGACGAGCTCGCCTCCATGCATTTCCTAAAGAGACTGACAAGGCCGACGGTAGCAGAGCCCGTTCCCAGAAGAAACTGTGTCGGTCTAGGCTGGATTCCATGCAGCGCACCCGGTTCGGCGACATGACGTGTTCGATCGCCCGCACACTTGACGTCTTCGGCGAACAATGGTCGCCGCTGATCCTGCGGGACGTCTTCGTCGGCATCACCCGCTTCGAGCAGCTCCAGCGCGACCTGGGCATCTCCCGCAAGGTGCTCGCCGAGCGGCTGTCGTGGCTGGTCGAGAACGAGGTCCTGGTGCGACGGGAGTACTCCAGCCGCCCGCCACGCCACGAGTACCTCCTCACCCCCAAGGGCCTGGAACTGTGCGACGTGCTCATGGCCATGGTCCGGTGGGGAGACCGCTGGACCGCGGGAGAGGCGGGACCACCCGTGCTCTACCGCCACCACTCCTGCGGCCAGATCAGCCACGCGGAACCGCGTTGCGCGGTCTGCGGCGAACCGATGCACGCCGGCGACATCGACGTTCTCCCCGGCCCCGGTAGCCAACCGACCCGGTAGCCAGCCCGGCCATCTGGCCTTGGGGTACCTAGACAAGCTGACCAGGAAACACTTTCGCCCGCTGAAGCCTGGCCTCGACCGCCGACGAGGTGGATCAGGCTGTGCGGGTGAAGCCAGCGGATCGCCTGCGCCTCCACCGTCCTCCAGTCACTGGACACCCGACTCGACGCCCTCAAAGCCGCCGGGCGCCCGCCAAGTGGCCTGGGTCACACCCACCGGGCGAAGCGCTCCCTCCTGACCGCCTGACGGGTCTACATGAAGGAACCCGGCCCACCTGAGCCGGTCCACTCGGGGGGCGGAGCGTCTACCGCGCCCGCCCTTGCACCTCGACCGTGGAGGAGACCTTTATGGCCGTTCCCCTGGCCGCCACCGCTCGGAATCTGATCGACGGGAAGCACACTGCGATCCTGGCGACCACCAACGCCGACGGAAGCCCGCAGTCGTCGGTCATCTTCGTCAAACGCGAGGGCGACGCGGTGGTGTTCAGCACGATCAGGGGACGGCTGAAGACCCGCAACATGGAGCGCGATCCTCGCGTGAGCCTGTTGGTGTCGGCGCACACGTTCGCGTACGTGGAGATCCGCGGGACGGTGACGATCACCGACGACCCTGACAAGGCGCTGCTGCGCGAGATGTTCGACCGGTACATGGACGGCGGGGAACCGCCGCCCGAACCCGGCGCCGATCGGGTGGCAGTGCGCATCGCCGCGGATCAGGTCCACCTGTGGCCGCCAGCCTCCGGCACCCAGCAGAGCTGACGCCCAGCCCACCCCTGCGGCCTGTGTCCCGCCCGGGCCGTGTACATCCCTGCAACCTGAGAGGAACCAATATGCGCAAGATCATCGAGTCGACACTGATCAGCCTGGACGGAGTTATGAACGATCCCGGGTCCTGGGCCCTGGACTACTTCAACGACGAGTTCCTCACCGAGGCGCACGAGCTTCTGCAGGGGTGCGACGCAATGCTCATGGGCCGCGGCACCTACGAGGACCTGTCCTGGCGCTGGCCGGGCCAGAAGGGCGACTTCGCCGACGCGATCAACGGCATCCGCAAGTACGTGTTCTCCTCCAAGCTGCAGCGGACCGAATGGAACAACTCAGTCGTCGTGGATGGAGACGTGGTCGCCGAGGTGCGCAAACTGAAGGAGGAAGGTGGCGGGGACCTGGTCGTCTTCGGCCACGGGATGCTGTCGCACACCCTGCTGGAGCACGGCCTGCTCGACCGGCTCCGCTTCGCGGTGCACCCCATCGTCGTGGGGCAGCCCCTCGGGTCGTTCGTCGAAAACCCAAAGACACCACTGACCCTGGTCAGCACGCACGCCCGCCAGTCGGGCGTCGTCGTGTTGAACTACGCCGTCCAGAACGCCTCCGTTCAGGGCGACTCCAGCAGCACCGTCTAACAGGTCACGCAAGACAAGAACGCCGTGATCGCCCTACCCGACTCCAAGAGGAACGAATCGGGGCCTAATGTTCCGCGCCTGAAATTCTGGCGTGTGCCGCGGCTGGTCGTTCAAGGCCGGCCGCGGCGTACCGCCAAATAAGTGCTTGCCTGGGCGCGAGCTTCAGCGATAGAAGCGGGAGACGCTTTGCAGGACGCACGCGGGTTTGCTGCCGCCCTCGATCTCGATGGTTCCTTCGACCGTGATCTGGACGCCGTTCCCGGCGACCTCTTCGACGGAGGCCAGGCGGGTGGTGAGGCGGATACGTGCGCCGGCGGGGACGGGAGCGGGGAAGCGCACCCTGTTGAAGCCGTAGTTGACTTTGGTCGTCACCCCTTCTACGTCCAAGAGGGCGGTGTGCAGGGGGATGAAGAGCGACAGGGTCAGCATGCCGTGGGCGATGGGCGCCTTGAAGGGGCCTTCCTTGGCCCGTTCGACGTCCACGTGGATCCACTGGTGGTCGTCCGTGGCGTCGGCGAAGGTGTTGATTTGCTCCTGGGTCACCTCTAGCCAGTCGCCGGGGCCGAACTCCTTGCCTACAAGGCTGGGCAGGTCGTCGATGTGCACGTTCATGGAGGTCCTTTCAGTTTCCGAACGTTTCGCGCAGGCGGGCCTTGAGCAGCTTCCCGGCGGCGTTGCGGGGGAGCGTGTCGGTGAACGCCACCGATTTGGGGATCTTGTATTTGGCGATGCGGCCGGCCAGGGCGGTGAGAACGTCAGTTTCGGTGAGGGACGGGTCGCCTACGATGACGGCGCGGCCGACCTCGCCCCACTTGTCGTCCGGCACTCCGATGACGGCGCATTCCTGGACACCCGGGACCGTCATGAGGGCGTGTTCTACCTCGGCGGGGTAGATGTTCTCGCCGCCTGAGATGATGAGGTCCTTGATCCGGTCGACGATGTAGACGTAGCCGTCCTCGTCGACGTGGGCGGCGTCGCCGCTGCGGAACCAGCCATCGGTGAAGGCACGTGCTGTTTCGTCTGGCAGGCCCCAGTAACCGGACATCACGTGCGGGCCCTGCACGAGCACTTCGCCGTTGCTGATGCGGACGTCGCTGAAGAAATGCGGGACGCCCGCAGAGCCTGCTTTTGAGACGGCGTGCGCGGCGTCCAGGAAGAGCGTGCCGGGCGACGCCTCGGTCATGCCGTAGCCCTGGAGGAACGTCAGGCCCCGCTCCTGGTAGGCGGCGATCAGGGTCGGGGGTACGGGAGAGCCGCCGCAGGTGAGGATCCGCAGGGACGACAGGTCGGCGGTGGCCCATCGGGGCGATCGGACTGCTTGCTGGAACATCGCCGGCACGCCGAACATGAAGGTCACTCGGTGCTTTTCGATCAGGTCGAACGTGTCCGCCGGATCGAAGCCGCCGACGATGACGCACGTGCCGCCCTTCAGCAGGACGGGCAGGGTCAGCATGTTCAGCCCCGCCGTGTGGAACAGCGGAGCCGACACCAGCGCCACCTCGTCCGCGATGAGATCGGTGTCGACCAGGACGTTGACCGCGTTCCAGGTGATGTTGCCGTGGGTGAGCACGGCGCCCTTGGGCCGGCCTGTCGTTCCGGAGGTGTACATGATCATGCACGGATCGTTGAGACTGACCGGCTCGTCGATCGGATCGGTGGGGGCGTCCCGAAGGAGATCTTCGTATCCCCGGCCTAGCGGTAGGTAGGTTCTGATGTGGAGGTCTGGGCGGATTCCGGCGACCAGGTCGGTATGGGAATCGCCGTAGATCAGCACCGAGGCGCCCGAGTCGGCCAGCTGGTAGGCGATCTCCGGACCGGACAGGCGGGTGTTGAGCGGGACGAAGATCCCGCCCAGGCAGCCAGTGGCGAAGAGCGTCTCCAGGAACGTCGGGTGGTTGGGCGCCAGATAGGCGACCCGGTCGCCGCGCCGTACGCCGAGGCCGTGCAGGGCGTGCGCCAGGCGCGTCACGCGGTCATGGAGCGCCGCGTACGTGGACGGCTGGTCGTCATGGATCAGGGCCGGATGGTCCGGGGTCTTGCGGGCACGGCGCGCCGGCCATGAACCGATTCCCTCGTTGCGCATGGTGTGCTCCCTCGTCCTGGATCAGGAGTCCTTGCACAGGCCCAGCAGACGGGCCGCGTTGTTCTTGAGAATCTTCGGCCGGACCTCGTCCTTCAAGGGGAGCTTGGCAAAATCGGCCAGCCAGCGGTCAGGGCTGATGACCGGGTAGTCCGAGCCGAAGAGCACCTTGTCCTGGAGAAGGCTGTTGGCGTACTGCACGAGCTGCGGCGGGAAGTACTTGGGCGACCAGCCGGACAGGTCGATGTGGACGGTCGGCTTGTGGGTGGCGACGCTGAGCGCCTCGTCCTGCCAGGGGAACGAGGGATGGGCGAGGATGATCTTCATGTGGGGGAAGTCGGTCGCCACGTCGTCCACGTGCATCGGGTTGGAGTACTTGAGCCGGATGCCGCCCCCGCCCGGCACGCCCGCGCCGATCCCGGTCTGGCCGGTGTGGAAGAGCGCGATGCACCCGAGCTCCTCGATCGCCTCGTACAGCCCGTAGGCCAGCCGGTCATTGGGGAAGAACGCCTGGATGTTGGGGTGGAACTTGAAGCCCTTGACCCCGTACTCCTCGACCAGCCGGCGCGCCTGCCGGATCCCGGCCTTTCCCCTGAACGGGTCGATGGAGGCGAACGGGATGAGCACGTCCGAATTGGCGGCGGCTGCCTCGGCGACCTCCTCGTTCGGGACGGGCGGGACGCCGGTGGCATGCTCGGCGTCCACGGTGAATACCACCGCAGCCATCTTCCGTTCGCGGTAGAAGGCCGCGATCTCTTCCAACGTCGGCTTGCGCTTAGCGCCGTCCACCTTGAAGTAGGCGCTGGACGCCTCGTGCAGATCCTCGGCAAGGGAGGAGGCGTCCCCGCGGGAGGAGACCTCCGCGTGGGTGTGGACATCGATGGCGACGAGTTCGTCCACGTTCATCCCGGTCATGCTGTTCATCCCGGTCACGCTCCGGGGGTCGTGGGGTCTGCAGGGGACGCGGGCTCCGGGAACACGGGTGCGGGGATGCCGACGGTCTGCGGCTCGCGTCCGACCGAGGTGGGCCAGGCCGCCGCGATCGTGTCCGGCGTCCAGCCGCCGTCGGCGTAGGCGACCGACACCTCCTGCGGGTGCGACCACAGCGTGAGCTTGTCGCCGCCGATGCCGACGCACTGGCCGGTGATCTCGCGGGCGGCGTCGGAGGCCAGGAACGGAACGAGCGCCGCGCAGTCGTCGGCGGTCCCGAAGCCCTCGCGCTTGCGCAGGAAGTCGGGGAACGGCTCGCCGCGCTGCTGTGCCTGGACGTACGGCGCGAACGCGGGAATCGTCTCGGTCATCGCGGTCGCCGCGACCGGGACGATGGCGTTGACGGTGATGCCTGCCCTGGCCAGTTCCATCGACCACGTGCGTGCCATGGCGGCGATCCCGGCCTTGGCGGCGGCGTAGTTGGTCTGGCCGAAGTTGCCGCGCTGCCCGGCCGGGGAGCCGACCAGGATGAGCGTGCCGCCCTCGCCCTGCTCGCGCATGTGGGCCGCCGCCGCCCGTGCGCAGGTGAACGTGCCGCGCAGATGGACGCCGATGACGGCGTCGAAGTCCTCGTCGGTCATCTTCCAGAGCACCCGGTCGCGCAGGATTCCCGCGTTGGTCACGAGCACGTCGAGTCTGCCGAAGGACTCCACCGCGCGTGCGACCAGCCGTTCGGCCGTCTCCGCCGAGCCGACGGCGGCGACCTCCGCCACCGCGCTGCCGCCCTCCTCGGTGATCGTGTGGACGGCCCGCTTGGCAGCGATCTCGTCGACGTCGTTGACGACCACCGCGGCGCCGGAACGGGCGAGGGCGATGGCGTAGGCCAAGCCAAGGCCCTGCCCGGCACCGGTCACGACGGCGACCTTGCCGGTCAGATCTATGGACATGGGGAGACCTCCTGAGGCGGGACGGGTTACCTGCGAAGATAGGCGTACGATTTGCAGCAGTCAAGAATGTGCACAACATCGCGAAATGGCCCTACTCTGACCTCATGTACGAGGACCCGTCACCGCGGCTGCGGCCCCAGTCGCTCTTGCTGACCTTCCTGGGCAACTACGTGCTGCGGCGCGACATCGCGGTGTTCTCGGGCAGCTTCATCGAGGTCTTCGCCGGGCTCGGCGTGGGCGAGCACGCCCTCCGGTCCACGCTCACCCGCATGACCGGGCGCGGCCTGCTCGCCCGGCACCGGCAGGGCCGGCGCATGTACTTCGGCCTGACCAAACGGTCGGAGCGCATACTGCTCGACGGCGAAGCCAGGGTCTGGCGGCGCGGAGCGGTCAACGGGGACTGGGACGGCCGCTGGACCGTGCTCTCGTTCTCCATGCCCGAGTCGTGGCAGCGGCAGCGGCACGACCTGCGCTCACGCCTGATGTGGGCCGGGTTCGGGCCCCTCGGTAACGGAACGTGGATCTCGCCGTCGCAGGTCGACCTCGGGCCGATCCTCAGCTCGCTCAACGGCTCCCTGGAGCATCTCGACCTGAGCAGGCACTTGCGGGTCTTCCACGGGACCGCCGGGGAGCCCACGGACGTGCCGCAGATGATGCGCGACGCGTTCGACCTCGACGAACTGGCCGCCGGATACCAGGAGTTCCTCGATCGCTGGGACCGGCGGGACCCGATCCCCAAGGCGCCCCACGACCTGGCCCGCTACCTGTGGATGATGACCGAATGGCTGCAGCTGGTCCGGGTGGATCCGCGGCTGCCCGTCCAGCACCTACCCGAGGACTGGCCAGCGGTACGAGCCCAGCGGGTGCTGCATGAGCTGCGCGAACGGTACGACGCGCCCGCGCGCGAGACCGCCGACCGCCTGATCGAGTTCATCCCGGTCAAGAAGCCCGCCGCCCCCGAGTCCCGAGAAGAGCCGCACCCCGCATCCGAGGTCTGAGAAGAGCCGCATTCCGCAACCTGAGGCCTGAGGCCTGAGAAGAGCCACACCCCAGGCCCGAGGCCTGAAAGAGCCACACCCGGGCCCGAGGAAATCCAGTCGCCCTTCGGAAGGGGGGCCCGTTAGGGTCACGGCGATGGTTGGCGGAGCTCCCCTTCTGTGGTTGTGCGGCCCTCCGGGCGTCGGCAAGTCGACGGTGGGGTTTGAGATTTACACGCGGCTCATTCGTGCCGGGGTGAACGCGGCGTACGTGGACGCCGACCAGATCGGCATGCTCTATCCGGCGTCGCCCGACGTTCTCCACCACGTTCGAGCACAGAACCTCCGTGCCGCATGTGCCAACTTCCGGGCAGCCGGAGCGGAGTGCTTGATCTTCTCCGGAGTCGTGAACACGGCCGAGGAGGCGCTGGTCTATGTCCACGCCGTGCCGGACGCCACAGTGACGTTGTGCCGCTTGAGGGCGCGCCCGGACGAGCTCAGGGAGCGGTTCGTCGGGCGTGGCTGGCGCCGGGAACTGGTCGACGAGGCGCTCGCGGCGGCGGAAGCGCTGGACCATACGAACTTCGCCGACCTCTGCATCGACACCAGCGGCCTGCCAGTGCCCGACGTGGTCCGGCTCGTATGGGAGGAGGCCGGTCTTGGAGCGGAGTGACGGGACGCCGGTCTTGCGGCGGAGTGACGGGATGCCGGTCCTGTGGGTCTGCGGGCCGGTCGGAGTCGGCAAGTCGACCATCGGGTTCGAGATCTTCATGCAGGTCATCCGCGACGGCGTCAGGGCAGCGTACGTCGACGTGAAGCAGATCGGCTTCATGAGCTCCGCCGATGAGATCTGGAAGGCCAACCTAGCCGCGATGCAGCCTGTGTTCAGCGAGGCCGGTGCGCGGTGCCTGATCGTCTCGGGCGGTGTCGACGACCCGGACGCCTCCGTCCTCCCGGAATGCGCCGTGACCGTGTGCCGCCTGCACGCCGGCCCAGACCAGCTGACCGAGCGCATCATGGCGCGGGGAGGCGGAGCCGGGCCCGCGATTCCTGGAGATGACCTGCGAGGACAGCCTGCCGCGACCCTGCGTGAGATCGCGCGGCAAGCAATCCGCGACGCCGCAGCACCCCAGAGCAGCGGCATGGGCAGCGACATACGCATTGACACCGGCAACCTGTCGGTAGAGGAGTCAGCCCGTGCCGCACTTGCAGCCTGGCCACTGACAGGTCGCTTGGGTTAGGAGGAGACGGCTTCTCCTGGGGAGCCGGGGTCGATGCGGCGGTCGCGGTTGCGCTCGTTCCAGGCGCGCATGCGGGGTGGGTAGCCGACGATCTGGACGTCGTAGACGGGGAGGCCCAGGTCGTGGGCGACCTTGTGGATCACTTTGGGCGCGCCGACGCGGCGGCGTGTCCATTCGCCGTCGTGGGCCACGGCCACGGCGGTGGTGTCGGTGGCGAAGGTCTCCGGCTCGACGAAGAACTCGACACCCTGCTTGCCGCGCGCGAATGCGATCAGTGCCTCGATGTCGGAATCGGTGGCCTCGCGGTCGAGCCTGGTGACGGTCGAGCCACGGTGCTTGCGGATCCCGAACCGGTCCCGGAACCTCATCGCCTGTCCGTCCTTAGGTGTGGCCCCGGAACTATTCCGGAGCACTGGGGCGAGTACGACAATAACGATCGCCCGTGCGTGCAAGGTTCCATGCAGGTCACGATCTCACCCGCAGGACCACGTTTTGCGGCTCCTGTGAGGGGGCCCGCCCATAAGATGACGGGCCGTAAGGGTCACCTTTGGGGTGGCGGCCGAGAGGACCTGCATTGCGCGAGACGGTCTTGACCAGGCGATGGGCCGGAGTGGCCGCCGTGCTGGCGATGTCAGGTTGGCTGAGCACGCTCAACGCGAACGTGTCGCTGGCCGCCGCCGCTCCCACCCACGCAAAGGCCGAGCTCGTGGCCGCGAGGACACCCCAGCCCATGGCGGCGCCGCCACGGAGAATCGACTGCCGGAAGCGGAAGTGCGTCGCGCTGACGTTCGACGACGGGCCGATGTCCAGCACGACCAAGCTGCTCAAGATCCTCAAGCAGCGGAAGGTGCGCGCGACGTTCTTCCTCATCGGGCAGAACGTGGCGAAGCGGCCGCAGGTCGCGCGGTGGGAGGTGTCGAGCGGGCATGAGGTCGCCAACCACAGCTACACCCACACCGATCTGGCTCGCGCCTCGTCGAGCAGGGTGAAGTCCGAGCTCGTGAAGACCCAGACGGCGATCAAGCGAGCCACCGGTGTCACGCCCAAGCTGATGCGGCCGCCGTACGGGTCCACGGACGGGACCGTCGCCTCGGTCACCAAGAAGATGAAGCTCGCGCAGATCCTCTGGACCGTCGACCCGAACGACTGGCGCGACCGCAACAGCAAGACCGTCGAGCGCAGGGTGGTGGCGGCCACCCGGCCGGGTTACATCGTGCTCATGCACGACATCCACCCGACCACCGTCGCGGCCGTCCCCAACATCATCAAGAGGCTGGCCGCCAAGGGGTACGTCTTCGTGACGGTCTCCGAGCTCTACGGCAGGCCGCTCACCCCGGGCAAGAAATACAGCAGGCGCTGAAGTCCGGGGGACGAGCCGACGTCCGCAGGGACGAGGGGAAGTCAGGGGCACCTCAGGGACTTCCCCGATGGTAGGTGGCGCTCCGGGGACCGACGATGAGGTCATGGACATCAGTCACCCCACCGACCTGCGGGTTTCGGACATCGAACGGGAGCCCGTCATCGAGCGGCTCCAAGAGGCCTACGCCGAGGGCAGGCTCGAACACGCCGAGTTCGACATGCGCATGCACCTCGCAATGACGGCCAAGACCAGGGGCGAGCTTGCGGGAGTCTTGTACGACCTCGCTCCCGCATCCGTGCCTCCCGGCTCACCCAAGAGAGGCCCGGCCCTGCCGGGGGACAGTACGTGGGACGGGACGCCGCCCACCGGTGAGGACCGGATGCTCGCCGCGGTCGCGCACGCGATCGGAGTCCCCACCCTCGTCGTCGGCCCGCTGATCCTGATGCTGCTGAGCGGCAAACGGTCGGCGTACGTCCGCCGGCACGCGATGGAGGCGCTCAACTTCCAGCTCACCGTGCTGTTGATCACGATCGTCACGTTCGGGGTCGGCGGGATGTTGTACGCGATCACCTGGATCGTGGCCGGGATCGCGGCCGTGATCGCGCTCACCGGCAAGTCGTTCCGCTACCCGTGGATCCTGCGCCTGGTGAAGTAACGCGCGCTGACGTCGCTGGTGGACTGATGTCCCGAATGGGCTTCTCACTGCGCGCCTATTCCCTTCCCTGCCTGTGATCACCCTCTCGTCCCGCTTATGTGGAACAGACATGGGACGATCGGTTTACTGAGTGCGGGAGGGGTACATGACGGAGCTCTTGATCAAGGATGATCACCGGCGGGCGGTCGAGGCACTTCGCAGGTCGTACGAGGCGATTCCACCTGGGACGCCCGTGCGGCTGGCCAAGAAGACCTCCAACCTCTTCCGGTGGCGTGACCCTTCGGAGGCGCCCGGCCTGGACGTGTCCGGGTTCAACCGGGTCCTGAACGTCGATCCCGGGTCGCGGACCGCCGAGGTCCAGGGCATGACCACCTACGAGGACCTCGTCGACGCGACCCTCCCGCACGGGCTCATGCCGACCGTCGTGCCGCAGCTCAAGACGATCACACTCGGCGGCGCGGTCACCGGGCTCGGCATCGAGTCCACCTCGTTCCGGCTCGGGCTGCCGCACGAGGCGGTCCTGGAGATGGACGTGCTGACCGGAGACGGCCAGATCGTCACCGCGACGCGCGACAACGAGCACGGGGACCTCTTCTACGGCTTCCCCAACTCCTACGGCACCCTCGGCTATTCGCTGCGGCTGAAGATCCAGCTCATTCCGGTCAAGCCGTATGTGCGTGTCCGGCACTTGCGGTTCGACGACGCGGCCGAGTGTGCGCGGGTGCTCGGCGAGATCACCGAGTCCAAGGCCTACGACGGCGAGCCGGTCGACTTCATGGACGGCACCGTCTTCAGCGCCCGCGAGCAGTACATCACCCTGGGCGTCTTCACCGACGAGGCCCCCTACACCTCCGACTACACCGGCCAGGAGATCTACTACCGCTCGATCCAGCAGCGGTCGGTCGACTTCCTCACCGTGCGCGACTACATCTGGCGCTGGGACACCGACTGGTTCTGGTGCTCCGGCGCGTTCGGCGTGCAAAACCCCACCGTCCGCCGGATCTGGCCGGACAAGGCCAAGCGGTCGGACGTCTACCGCAAACTCGTCGCGTACGACCGGCGCTTCCAGGTCGTCGCGCGCATCGAGCGCTGGCGCGGGCTGCGGCCGCGCGAGGACGTCATCCAGGACATCGAGGTTCCGGTCGAGCGACTGGCTGAGTTCCTGGAGTTCTTCCACGACAAGGTGGGTATGAGCCCGATTTGGCTGTGCCCGCTTTCGGCCAGGGACCGCTGGCCGCTCTACCCGCTCGAGCCGGGCAGGCCGTACGTCAACGTCGGCTTCTGGGGCACGGTCCGGCTACCACCAGGTCAGATCCCCGAATACCACAACCGTCTGATCGAACGTAAGGTCGCAGCCCTTGACGGCCACAAGTCCCTCTATTCGACTGCTTTTTACAGCCGGGAGGAGTTCTGGCGCCACTACGACGGGGAGACCTACCGACGGCTCAAAGAGTCGTACGACCCCGCAAAGCGGCTGCTGGACCTCTACGACAAGTGCGTGGGCGGGCGCTGAAGGGCGCCTGCCGTATCGGGGGAAGGCCCTTGAACGGGGCCGAGGACGGTCCCGCTGGGGGCCGATGGTGGATCCCATCGCCCCTTCCGGGGCGAAGAGAGAGGGAGGCACAAGATGACGCTGGCCGGGGTCTTCGAGCGGCTCGCCGGGGCTGAGGCGCCAGTGGAGTTCACCGCGTACGACGGATCGCGGGCCGGGGTACCCGGCGCCGACATCCGGTTCGACGTCCGTTCCCCGTACGCGGTGTCCTACGTGGTGCACTCACCGGGCGCGCTGGGGCTCGCCCGCGCGTACGTCAGCGGCATGATCGACGTCAGCGGCGACATGTACACGGCGCTGTCCACGATGCAACAGGTGCTCGGCGACATCACGCCGCGCGACAAGCTCAGGATCATCGCCGCCGTCGCGCGCGACCCGCTGCTGCGGGCCGCCGTCACCCGGCGGCTCGACCCGCCGCCGCAGGAGGCGCCGTTCAGCCGGGTACCCGACTGGCTCCGCCACTCCAAGAAGCGCGACGCCAAGGCGATCTCACACCACTACGACGTCTCCAACACCTTCTACGAATGGGTGCTGGGCCCGTCGATGGCCTACACCTGCGCCTGTTACCCCGAGGAGCACTCCACCCTCGAGGAGGCCCAGTTCCACAAGCACGACCTGGTGGCCAAGAAGATCGGCCTCCAGCCGGGCATGCGGCTGCTGGACGTCGGCTGCGGCTGGGGCGGCATGGTCATGCACGCCGCCAAGGAGTACGGGGTCAAGGCGCTCGGCGTCACCCTCTCCAAGCAGCAAGCCGAGTGGGCACAGAAGGCCATCGCCGACCGGGGGCTCTCCGACCTCGCGGAGGTCCGGCACATGGACTACCGCGACGTCACCGCGACCGACTTCGACGCGGTGAGCTCGATCGGCCTGACCGAGCACATCGGCAAGGCCAACCTGCCCGCCTACTTCTCGTTCCTCTACGGGAAGCTCAAGCCGGGCGGCCGGATGCTCAACCACACCATCACCCGGCCCGACAACCTGGCGCCCTCGATGAAGCAGGACGGGTTCATCAACCGCTACGTCTTCCCCGACGGCGAGCTCGAAGGTCCCGGCTACATCCAGATGCAGATGAACGACGCGGGCTTCGAGATCCGTCACCAGGAAAACCTGCGGGAGCACTACGCCCGTACGCTCAAGGGCTGGTGCGACAACCTCGACGAGCACTGGGACGAAGCCGTCGCCGAGGTCGGCGAGGGCATCGCCCGGGTGTGGAAGGTCTACATGGCCGGCTGCATCCTTGGCTTCGAGCAGAACTGGATCCAGCTCCACCAGACCCTGGGTGTGAAGCTGGACGACAACAAGAACGCGCGCATGCCGCTGCGCCCGGACTGGGGCGTCTGAAACCAACCTCCAGATCGGGCGTCTGACACGCCCGCTACACCGTGCCGAGGCCGCCTCCCCCAGGGGAGACGGCCTCGTTCGCGTACGCGGCGGGGCGTCCGCCTGAAACGTTTGCGCGCGTCCTTGGCCGGCGCTGAGACGTTTGCGTGCCCTTGGCAGGCCCGGGACGTTTGTGTGCCCTTGGCCGGGAAGACCCTTCGGAAGTGAAGGGATCAAGGAGACCTGATGACGCAGACGATCGAACGTACGCGGCATGCCCGGCGGGAGGTGTCGCAGGCCTCGGCCAGGGACAGCCTCCGGATCGCCTTGGAGGTGCTGGCGCCCATCCTCGTGAGGGGCATTCTCGCCAGGCGGCCCAGAGTGGTGGCTGCCGCCGAGAAATTCGACGCGGACCGGAAGGCGGGTCGACTGCTCCAGCGCATGCGGGCCAAGTACGGGCCAGGCCCGATCCGTCTGTGGTCGCCGCTGCGGCCGATCGCGCTCATCCTGTCCGAGGAGGACGTACGACGGGTGCTGGAAGGGTCGCCCGAGCCGTTCGCCGTGGCCAACCTCGAGAAGCGGGCGGCGCTCTGGCACTTCCAGCCGCACGGCCTGCTGACGGCGTCCGGCGCGGACCGCACCGACCGGCGGCGGTTCAACGAAGCCGTGCTGAACACCCACAGGCCCATCCACCGGCATGGGGATCTCATCGCGGGCAAGATAGCGGGGGAGGCGGCCGAACTGATGGCCGGTGCTCACACGCTGACCTGGGACGATTTCCGTGTCGCGTGGTGGCGTGTGATCCGCAGGGTGGTGCTCGGTGACACCGCGCGTGACGACGACCGCGTAAGCGACCTGCTGAGCAGGCTCCGCATGGAGGCGAACTGGGCCTTCGTGCCGCGCCGCCCGCAGATCTACCGGGAGTTCCGGCAGCGCCTCGACGCGTACGTGCGCAAGGCGGAGCACGGCAGCCTCGCCGAACTCGTCGCCACGACGCCCACCACCGGACGCACCAAGCCGCAGGACCAGATGCCGCAGTGGCTGTTCGCCTTCGAGCCCGCGGGCATGGCGGCCTACTCTGCCCTGGCCCTCCTGGCCACCCATCCCGACCAGGCCCGGCGGGCGTACGAGGAGATCGAGGGCCGGGACCTGTCAGAGCCCCAGGACCTGCCGTTCCTGCGCGCCTGCGTCCAGGAGTCGGTGCGGCTCTGGCCGACGACGCTCGCCATCCTCCGCGACACCACCACCGAGACCGACTGGGACGGCCGGAGACTGCCCGCAGGCACGGCACTGTTCATCCCGACGGCCTTCGTCCAGAGAGACGAGGAGGTGCTGCACCACGCGGACGCCTTCGCGCCCGATGTCTGGCTGGACAGCACCGCGCAGCGGAACTGGGCTGCGATCCCGTTCAGCGGTGGTCCAGCAGAGTGCCCGGGCCGCAACCTCGTCCTCCTGACGACGTCGCAGTTCCTCGCACACCTGCTGGCCGGGCATGCCTACCGGCAGAGCGGCGGGCACCCGCTGTCCCCGGACCGGCCCTTGCCGCGCACCTTCAACCCGTTCGGCCTTCGGCTCGATGTCGAACGCACGCGCTGACGCGTCGTAAGGCGCCGCACGAGTGGCCGGGCGCGCTACAGGTGCGACTGGCTGCGCGACCGGTGACTGTGCGGCTGACTGCACGACTGGCTGCAAGAGACTTGACTCCTGCCTGGGAAACCGGATGATCGTGGGGATCGAGCCGGGGTTCTGGGGGAGTCATGCGTGTGCTGGCGGTTGCCCTTCTGCTGGGCGGGCTGATGGGCGCGGGCTGCGGCGCGTCCGAGGACGCTTCGATTCTCGACGAACGGTCGTGGGCGGTCGGGGTCCGGCCGGACCTGCCGGGACTGGGGCTGAAACGGGCCGACGGCACGTTCGAGGGATTCGACGTGGACGTGGCGCGGTACGTGGCCACGAAGCTGGGGCGGAACGTCAGGTTCGTCGAGGCGCTGGCGGCGGACCGCATCCCCAAGCTGGTCTCGGGGGAGGTGGACCTGATGGTGGCCGCGTTCTCCATCACTCCTGACCGCAAGAACGACGTGGCGTTCGCCGGGCCGTACTACGTGTCGTACCAGGACATCCTCACGCGTTCGGACGACACCGCCATCAAGAACGTGCGCGACCTCAGCGGCCGGAAGATCTGCGCGGTGCGCGGCACGGACGCCGCCCAGAAGGTGGCCGCGATGCGCGGCGTGTCGGTCCAGATCGTCAACGCCGACGACTATGACCGCTGCATGTCTCTGCTCCGCAACCGCGGGGTCGACGCCCTCACCACCAACGATGTGATCCTCGCGGGGCTCGTCAGACGGGAGGGCAAGGGAGTCCGGCTCATCAACGCCCGGTATGCCGAGCAGCGCACCGGCATCGGCCTGCGCAAGGGGGACCCGGACGGCTGCGAGGCCGTCAACAAGGCCATCACCGAGATGTACCAGGACGGCACCGCTACGCGGCTGGTCCGCAAGTGGTTCGGCGGAACGGGCCTGGACCCGTCAATCATCGCGGTTCCGCAGTTCGAGGGTTGTGACTAGACCGCGTCCGTTTTGACGGTCTTCAGGTCATCACCAGGGACCGGATCGTGGTCAGGGTCGTGCACGGGTGTGTCCGCGTCCGCGTCCGCGTCGGTCTCGGTGTCGGTCTCGGCGTGGGCGCCGACGTGGGCATGGGCGCGGGTGCGGGCCAGGGCGGCCAGGGCGGTGGTGATCGGGACTGCCGCGATCAGGCCGAGGGTGCCGGCGACGCTGCGGACGATCTCCTGGGCGATGGCGGGCGCGGTGACCACCTCACCGAGGGGCTGCTGGGCGACGCTGAGCAGCAGGAGCAGCGGCAGGGAGGCGCCCGCGTACGCCAGGATGATGGTGTTGATCACCGAGGCGATGTGGGCCCGGCCGATCCGGGCGGCGGCACGGTAGAGCTGCGCGAACCGGTAGGCCGGGTTGGCGTGGGCCAGCTCGTTCACGGTGACGGCCTGCGTCACGGTGACGTCGTCCAGCACGCCGAGGGAGCCGATGATGATGCTGGCGAGCAGCAGGCCCTGGCCGTTGATCTGGTACGCCATGTCGAGGTTGAGAGCGTCGTCGTCGCTCAGGCCACCCAGATGCGTCAGGTTGATCGCGGCGGTGGCGAGCAGACCGGTCAGGCTGAGGCTCGCGATGGTGCCGATCACCGCGATCGAGGTGGGCATCGAGAAGCCATGCGTCAGGTACAACACCGCCAGCATGATCGCGGCCGCGCAGACGATGGCGACCAGCAACGGCGGCCGGCCCTCCATGATCGCCGGAATCAGGAACTGGAGCAGCAGCACGAACGTGATCGCCAGTCCCACCAGGGCGGTCACCCCCCGCCAGCGGCCGAACGCGATCACCGCGAGCGCGAACGCCGCCCCGATCAGCCACAGCGGGCCCGACCGCTGATGGTCGGACAGCTGGTACGCGATGCCGTCGGGGGAGTCGGTCATGTGCACGACCTGGACGTCGTCACCGACCGAGTAGCGCTGCGAGCTCGGCTCATTGGGCAGCGGCGCGACCACCACCTGGCCCGCCTTGTCCCCGGAGGTCAGCTTGACCTTCGCGTCGCCGCAACGACTCGGGTCGGGCGGAGTCGCCCGCCGCCCGTCCGTTACGGCGCCGTCCGCTCCACCTCCCTCTGTGCCCGTTCCGTCCGTCCCGGGCTCGGCTTGCGGGCACGGCTTGAGGTCGATCCCGACGACCGTCCCGCTGATCTCCTTCAGCGGCTCGGAGCCCGGGATCTTCGGCTGGTCCGGCCACATGAACAGCACCGCGGCCAGCGTCGCGACCGCCACCGGCACGATGACGGCCAGCACGGCCACCCGTACCGATCTCGGCGACTTCGGCACCGCCCTGTCGTGCGAATGATTCGCGCCCACACCCAGCCCTTCCGCGCTCACTGAGGCTGCATAGTGTGTCGGGCGCCCCCGCCCCCGACAAATCAGCCCCGACAAACCGGCGGCAAAAATGATCCGATTGGCCGGGAACCGATCGGGCCGAACGGACACAAGCAGGCCATGACCCTCGAACCCCCAACGGACACGGAGTTGTGGGACCGTGCGCGGGACGGCGAAGAGCGCGCCTTCGGCGAGCTCTTCGACCGGCATTCACGCACCGTCTACAACTACTGCTTCCGGCGAACGGCGGACTGGTCGGCGGCCGAGGACCTCACCTCCGTCGTCTTCCTGGAGACCTGGCGGCGCCGCGACCAGGTGCGGCTGAGCGCCGACTCCCTCCTGCCCTGGCTGTACGGCGTCGCCACCAACGTCCTCCACAACCATCGCCGCAGCCTGCGCCGCCACCGGGCCGCGCTGGACCGGGTCCGCGCCCTGCCGGCCGCCCCCAACGACGCGACGGCCGCCGCCGTGCGGCTGGAAGCCGAACGCGAGATGCGGGTGGTCCTCGACTCGATCAAGAAACTGTCCCGGGGTGACCAGGAGATCCTCGCGCTCTGCGTGTGGGAGGGCCTCGGCTACGCCGAGGCCGCGGCGGCGCTCGGCGTCCCCATCGGCACCGTGCGGTCACGCCTGGCCAGGGCCCGCAAGCGGCTGCGGTTGGACACGGAACCGCACCGGGCCGACGGACATAGAAGAGGCGATCGACCCACCGCGCTCTTCTCGGAGGAAACATCATGATCGACCAGCAGTCCCCTCTCCCCCCGGCTCGGCAGGACATGCCCGCCGAGCACCAGGACGCGCGCCGCGTTCACCTCATGGCCGAGATGGCCGAGATGGCCGGGATGGCCGGATCCCGACGTCGCCTGCCGGGCGGCGGCCGGCGCTGGGCGATCGGCGGCCTCGCCACCGCCGGTCTCGCCGGTGCCATGGCCGCCGCCATGATCGCCGTGCCGGACGCCGGGCCGGACGGCGGGCAGGGCGGTGGCGGATCCACACCGGCGATCGTGCCGGTGAGCGCCGTCGAGGTCCTCGACCGCGCTGCGGCGACAGTGGGAAGGACCGCCGAGCCGCGCCCTGACCAGTACGTCTATACCGAGACCGAGCAGCGCGACCGGCACCCCGTCGCCAACACGATCCAGTCGAAATCGTGGCGGTCGGTCAGCGGGAAGCGGGTTGGCCTGATCATGGACTCGGGCAACTGGAACGAACGGTTCTGGATGTGCGAGGCGGCCCTGCGGAAGAACAGCACTGGCAAGGAGCCGAAGAAGCTCCCCGAGGTCGACCCGTCCAAGGTGCCGGGCGACTGCCGCAACACGCCGTTCTACCGCCGTGACCTGCCGGGCGACCCCAAGGCCATGCGCGCCTGGCTCTACCGCAACAGCCAGGGCGGCAACCCCCCGGACGTGCAGGTCTTCCACACTGTCGAGGAGACCGTTTCCGGTGTCCGGCTGACACCTGCGGCACAGGCCGCGATCTTCAAGGCGACCGGAACGCTCCCCGGCGTGACCGTGTCCCGGGTGAGCCCCACGGCCATCGCGGTCGGGCAGACCTGGAACGGCATCCGGCTGGAGCTGATCTTCGAGGCCAAGACGTACCGCTTGCTGGGCACGCGCCAGGTCGTCGACCACGACCGTTCGTTCCAGCCGAAGGGCGGCAAGAAGTACCCGAAGGGTCGCGGCCCTTCGGAGTCCGCCGAGATGGCGGGCATGAAGCCGGGCACCCTGCTGCGTCAGTGGACGATCGTCAAGCAGACGGTGGTCGACGAGATCCCGGCGAAGTACAAGCGCTAGGAATGTGACAAAGGACGGCGAAACTGCCAGGGCCGCCGGGTGTTCCGGCGGCCTTGGCCGGTCCGGCGGCATGGCGGCCTGGCGGTGCTGGCGGGTCAGCCGTCGTGGCTCGTGGCCGTCCGCTCAATTCGGCGGGGGATGAGGACGACGGCGACGACGAGGGCGAGTACGGCGGCCGCGCCAGCGAGAATGTCGTAGCCGCCTGCGGACAGGACGATCGTGGACAGCAGGCTTGCGGCTGCGGCCAGCGTCCAGACCGCCGCGTCCACTGCGCCCTCGACGTGAGGCCGGTCGGCTGCGGGCACATCACGGGCCAGGCGTGCGCTGCCGCCCACGAAGCAGAGGTTCCAGGCGTACCCCAGCAGGAACAACGCGGGCAGTTGCGTGCCGTCCGGACCCAGCGCGGCCAGGGCACACGAGGTGGCGAGTGTGAGGAGACCCGCCTGGATCACCGGGGCCGGGCCGAAGCGGTCGAGCAGCCGCCCTGTGATCGGCGACAGCGCGAACATGCCGAGGGTGTGCGTGGAGAGCGCCAAGCCCACCGAGGCGAGGCCGTGGCCGTGCATGTGCATGTGGAGCGGCGCCGCCGTCATGACGGCCACCATCACGACCTGCGCGGTCGCCATGACCACCAGCGCCGAACGAGCCGCCGAGGTGCGCAACAGCGAGCGCAACGTCATGCTCGACGGCGCGATCTCGCCCGCCGGTGCCCTGAACGACGCCACGGCGGCGATCACACACGTGACGGCCGCCAGGAGGAAGGGCCCGGCGAACGGCACGAGGCCCAGCCCGTCCGCCACGTTCCCCGACGGATCCATGAGAAGCGGGCCGCCGACCGCGCCGATGGCCGCCGACCAGACCACGATGCTGATGGCGGTGCCGCGGCGTCCGGGCGGGTACAGCTCGGCCGCGCCATAGCGGGAGAGTTGCGCGCCCGCATTGCCGAGGCCGAGCAACAACATCCCGACGCTCAACCCGAGCACGTCGTCGTTGGCGACGGCGATGACCCCGAGGCAGGCGCCCAGCGCCGCCACGACATAGCCGACGACAAGGGCGGTCCGCCGGTTCATGAGCGCGGTCAGGAGGAGCGCGCCGACGCCGGTGCCGACAATCCCCGCCGTGTTGGGGACGCCGCCCCAGCCCGCGCCCAGCCTGTCACCGGCCACGAGGGTGCTGGTCGCGCTGGAGACCGCCATCGCCGCGTTCATCATCACCGAGCCCGAGCACAACGCCAGCATCGCCCGGGAGCGTGCGACCGGCGGGACACCAGGCCCTGCGGCCGGTGCGGTGTGCACATCCACTTTGGTCATGCTTTTACGCTAGAAAACCTAGATTCGTCGAGGAATGGGCGATGACTGGTCTTCAGCGGCGAACGCCTCTAGTTTGGAAGGAGTTATCGCGGAAGGCCTTCCACATGGACAGATCACTGGATCAGACCGACTGGCGGATCATCGCCGAGCTCCAGCGGGACGGCCGGCTTTCGTTCAACAAGCTCGCCCAGCGGATCAACCTCTCCGCCCCGGCCGTCGCCGACCGGGTCCGGCGGCTGGAGGAGGCCGGCGTGATCGCGGGTTACCAGGCCCGGATCGACCCCGCCCGGGTCGGCCTGCCGCTCACCGCGTTCGTCCAGATGCGCTGCGCCCACGGCCGCTGCCTGCTCAAGACCACCGCCGCCGAGGACCTCCCCGAGGTCACCGAGATCCACAAGCTCAGCGGCAACTGGTGCTCGATGCTCAAGATCCGCGTCGCCTCGATGCAGCACCTCGAAGGTCTCCTCGAACGGCTCGGCGACCACGGCGAGATGAACTCGCACGTCGTGCTCTCCACCCCGTACGAGGGCCGCGCCGTTGAGGCGACCCAGCCCGGCACCCGCCCGGTGACCGCCTCCACGGGCTGGACCCGCCCCGCCCCGGATGCGGCACCACCGGATCAGTAGGCGAGGTCGAGCCTGGCCCTGACGGGGCCAGTCTTGACACGGTCTCCCTATGTCTCGCCGGGGTCGGCAGGTTGGTGGCATGACTTCCAACGCGATCAACACCACGACGACCGAACTTCCGCTGGTGGCCGGGGAGTGGCCGCTCGACCCGTACCACTCGGCGGTCGGGTTCTCCATCCGGCACCTCGGGATCTCCAAGGTCCGCGGCAGCTTCACCGAGTTCGAGGCCGGGCTCGTCGTCGGCGGGACACCGGCCGAATGCGCCGTCACCGCCACGATCTCGCTCGCCTCGATCGACACGGGCAACGCGGACCGGGACGCGCACGTCAGCTCCGCCGACCTGCTCGACGTCGAGAGCCGGCCGACGATGGTGTTCCGGTCGACCGAGATCAGCGGTCAGGGTGAGGACTGGACCATGACCGGCGACCTGACCATCGGCGACGTCACCCGGCCCGTGACGCTCGCGGTCGAGTTCGGCGGGGTCGTCGACTCCGTCGTGGACGGCCGCCGGCATGCCGGTTTCGAGGCCACCGGCGAGATCCGCCGGAGCGAGTTCGGCCTGAAGTTCGCGCCCGGCATGCTCGGCGAGGTCGTCAAGATCTCCCTGGACATGCAGTTCATCGAGCCCTGAGGAATGGGGATCAGGGTTTCCGCCCGAGGCCGCAGAACGCGTCGACCTCGGGCGGTTCCCCGAAGGGGGTCGCCTCGGGCCGCCACCGCGACACCGTCACCACGCCGGGCTCCACCAGTTCCAGCCCCTCGAAGAACCGGGTGATCTGCTCGGGGGTGCGCGACACGTACGGGGGCATGCCGCGCTCCTTGGCGACCTTGATCGACTCGTCGCGCTGCGAGCCGTGGACCACGCTCGTGCCGTCGTTGAGCGCCATGTGGCTGCCCGAGGGCAGGGCGTCGAGGAAGTGCCGGACGATGCCGTACGCCTCGTCATCGTCGATCACGTTGCCCATGATCCCCAGCATCATCAACGCGACCGGGCGGTCGAAGTCCAGGGTCTCGGCCGCGCCGTCGAGGATCTTCTGCGGGTCGCGCACGTCGGCGTCGATGTAGTCGGTCGCGCCACCCGGGGTACTGGTCAGCAACGCACGGGCGTGCACCAGCACCAGCGGGTCGTTGTCCACGTACACGATGCGGCTCTCGGGCGCGACCCGCTGCGCCACCTCGTGGGTGTTGTCGTGCGTGGGGAGGCCCGTCCCGATGTCGAGGAACTGGCGGACCCCCGCCTGCTCCGTCAGGTAGCGGGTGGCGCGGCCGAGGAAGGCCCGGGAGTGACGGGCGACCTCGATGATGTTCGGGAAGATCTCCGTCACCTTGTCGCCGACCTCACGGTCGATCGGATAGTTGTCCTTGCCGCCGACCCAGTAGTTCCACATCCGCGCCGAGTGCGGTCTGGTGGTGTCGATCTGAGGGTCTTGCCCGCTGGTCATCGGATTCCTCCATGGATGCTCCGGCCTTCGGGCCGGGGAAGAAACGGAGTCCCTGCGGAGCAGCCCAGGGGGCGGGGATCCGCCCCCTGGGCGGATCCTGGTGCAGTGCGCAGGCGGTTCACGTGGTCGTCGCCCTTTCGTGGATGGTTTCGGGGTGGGTGGTGTAGGCGTAGCCGTCTGCTCGCTGGAGCAGCCGGACGTGGCGGTGGTGGATGCCCTGGATGGTCCCCGCCCGGGTGGTGATGTTGAACTTGCCGGTGGCGCGGACGGCGACGCGGCCGGTGTGGGTGCCGGGGTACTTGCCCGCCGGGATGATGGCGCGGACCCGGTCGCCGGTGGCGAAGCCGAAGAACTGTTTGGTGCGGGGCAGTTTCAGGCGCGGGAACCCGTACTTGCCGGTCCGGGTCCGGCAATGGGTGCCGCGCCCCGCGCACCCCGCCACCAGCACCCTCCCTACCACCTGCGTGATCGTGTCGACCTCGCCGACGGCGAGGGCATCCAAGGTGTGCGACTTGGCAAGGGCGTTGCGGGCGCGGTTCCACTTCGTCCTCCCACCCGAGGCGGTCCGGGTGGGGTGGCGGGCGTCCAGGGATCGCCACAGCGCCCACCGGGTGGTGTTGACGGCGGCGGCGTCCCGGAGCGGAACCTTCGCCTGCGCCAGAACCCGGGCCAGGACCTCAGGTCGTCCGGCCAGGAACTCGGCCACCGGCCGGTTGGACTTGGTCTGGTTGCAGGGGACGCAGGCCAGGGTCAGGTTCGACACACGGTCAGAGCCGCCCCTACTGCGCGGGTGGACGTGGTCGATGTTCAACGGCACCCCGGTGGCGCCGCAGTAGGCGCAGGCCCGTCCCCACTTGGCCAGGAGGTATTCGCGGACCTCGAATCCCATCAGGGTGCCGTGCTGGTATTCGACGCCCTCCAGCGGCTTCCCGGCCGCCAGCAGATGGGTGTCGAACGCGACCCGCTCCACGTGCACCGCCTGGACGGGCGCCCAGCGGGAGAGCCGGTCCACCCACGAGGTCGTGGTGTCCACCCGGTGCCGCAGCGACGGCGCCAGCCACCGCTGCGGGCGGGTGCGGTTGTCGAACCGGGGTGCCCGGTAGCGCAGGTTCGCCGAGCGGCGCCGCCGCCGGTAGTTGGCGCGCTGTTCCATGCGCTTGCCGATGGCCGCGCCGCGGTGGTCAAGCTGGACCGCGTACCGGCCGCGCCGCTCGATCCCCTCCTCACCGTCCCGGGCGGTGAAGACGGCGATGCCGGTGTGCTTGGAGCCCGGATCGATCCCGACCTCGACCCCGTCCACCTCGCTCTCGGCGGCGGCGCGGTCTTTGAGCCGGATGACGAACGGGGTGTGCCGCGCCACCACCGCCCGACCCGTACGCAGCAGGTGCCGCGCACGGGCCGGGTGGCAGGGCTGCAACGGTGTGCCGTGCTTGTCGAGCACGAACACCGATGCCGGCCGGACTGATGGGTGCCGCTCACGCGGGCTCTCCTCGGCCCCCGAAGGGGACACGGGGGTGACGCCACCACTGCCAGGTGAAGCGGTGGTGGTCTCCTCTCGCCCATGTTCCACGCTCGGCACCCCACCCTGACGGGTGGGGGGCCGGTGTCCCGTTTCGTGCCTGCTCCCAGGCTTGTCTGCTGACACCGATTCCAGAGCAGGCCGCTGAGGCGGCACGGCCTGGTGGATCTTCTTACCTGCGTGAAACGTAGCCAACTAGTTCACCTCCCACATACGTGTTGGCTTGGGCTGGTCAAACAAGGCCCACCCCGCTCAGCGGGGCAAGCCCCGGCCTTCAGGCCGGGGAGCGTGTGACGTGGCCTCCTCCGCCGGTAGAGCACAACTTATGGCAATTCCTGGGGAAGGACGGCGTCCTAGGGGAGAACGGCGGGAACCTGGGCGGCCCTCATGATCAGTGCCGGTGAGCCCGTTCCGTCGGCGGGCACGCGGTACTGGTCGGACTCGTACTCGGCGGGGATCGCGTACATGAGCGTACGGTCGTCCAGCCAGCTGACCTGGTCGTCCAGCGGCCTCGTCTCGGCCGTCGCGGTCTCCTTCATCGTGCGCAGGTCCAGCACGTGCAGCCGCCAGGGCAGGGCCGACATGTCGCCTTTGACGCGGTGCTTGAACGCGACGCGCGTGCCGTCGGGGGAGAGCGACGGGCATTCGGCGTTCTCCCGGAGCGTCCGCACGGTCCGGGTGGAAACGTTGCCGCGCACCAGGTACGTCTTCCCCTTGGTCGCCAGCGTCGCGTAGAAGAGGTCGTCGTCGGCGAACGTGACCCCCCAGAAGTTGACGTCCACGGAACGGTAGGGCTTGCCGTCCTTGATGACCTGGAACTTCTCCATGTTGCGGTGCAGCTTCCACGTACGGGTGTCGAGGATGGCCGTGCGCGTGGAGAAGTTCACCCCGGCGTACGAGTCGCCGCTCACGAACACCGTCCACGCCACCATGCGGCCGCTGGGGGAGACCCGCGTCCGGCTCGGCCCGCCGCCCGCCGCGTACCGGCGTATCTCCCGCAGTCGCGAGTCGAGGATCAGCAGATAGAACGTTTTGACCGGTCCTCGTTTGGCCTGCACGCACACGCCCGTGCCGCCCGAGGTGTGGAACTTGTAGCACGTGAGCGGCATGGCCGTGCGGGTGCCGCCGGTGCCGTCCAGCGGGACGGAGGCGAGGTGATCCCGGTGCGGGCCCCACGCCATGTTGCGGAAGAGGATCCGCTGGCGGCCGGTCAGGTCGAACGTGCCCTTGGCCACGGCCGGCCCGCCGGGACGAGCCTTGTCGCGGGCGTCGGTACGGCCCGCCGCGTACAACGTGTAGGTCACCGCCACGGCCGCGAGGGCGGTGAACGCGACGACCAGGATGCGCCAACGCGCGGCGGTGCTCAAACGGACGACTCCTCGGCGAAAACAGGGCCAGCAGCAGCATCAGAACCAGGACCAGCATCAGAACCAGCACCAGGACGCAGGACCAGGGCGACAACGGCGGATGCGGTCAGGGCGGCGGCCGCGATGGTGATCGCTGGAGTCATCCCCCACATCGTCCACGCGGCTCCGAACGCCAGCGACGAGACGAACCGGGTGGTGGCCTGCCCGGTCTGGACGAGTGCGAGGCCGCTGGCCCGCAGGCCGGCGGGCAGATGCGGCCCGGCAGCCGCCATCAGGACCCCGTCGGTCGCCGCGTAGAAGACCCCGTGCAGCACCAGCACGCCGACGATCATGCCCGTGCCGCCGGCCGGGCTGAGCAGCAGCACGTACGCCCCCAGCAGCGCGGCGTGCCCGCCCACGAACACCGGCCACCGGCCGACCCGGTCCGCGAGCAGGCCGAGCGGCATCGCCAGCGCGAGGAAGCCAGCGGCCGTGCCGAGCGGCAGCAGCGGGAACCACTGCGGCGCCAGATCGAGCTTCTTCTGGATGAGCAAGAAGACGAACGCGTCGCTGATCGTCACAAGCCCGAGCAGTGCCGCGCAGCCGCAGATTCGCCGCATGGCGCTGATCCGGAGAAGCCCGAACGCCGCCCGCATAGACGTCCGCCCTGGCGTCCGCATTGACGTCCGCTCTGGCATCCGCCCTGACGTCCGCGCCTCCCCGGCCGACCCGTCATCCGGCGGCGGTCGGTGAACGAAGAGCACGAGCACCAGCACGCCTGCCACGGCGATGCAGCCACTGACCACGAAGACCGCGTCGTACGCGTCCGCGGCGGCCCAGAGGAGACCGAACGCCACCAGGGGACCGAGCAGCGCTCCGGCCGTGTCCATGGTGCGGTGCACGCCGAACGCGCGGCCCTGGTCGCCGGGGCGGGCGGACAGCGAGATCAGCGCGTCACGCGGGGCGGTCCGCAGCCCCTTGCCGGTACGGTCCACCGCGAGAACGGCCGCGATCGCCGGGACGGTCGACGCCAGGAGCAGTACCGGCTTGGCGGCGGCCGACAACCCGTATCCGAGCCCCGCGACGAGCTTGTGGCGGCGTCCCCGGTCGGCGGCGTGCCCGCCGACGAGCCGTACCAGCGCCGTGACCCCGCCGTACACACCGTCCAGCAGCCCGAAGGCGAGCGGGCTCAGCCCGAGCTGGACCACCACGTAGATCGGCAGGACCGCGGTCACCATCTCCGCCGACACGTCGGTGAGCAGGCTGACCGCGCCGAGGGCGAAGACGTTCGCCGGAACGCCCCGTACGGCCGCCGAGTCACGCATCCGGTCACGTTCGACGCCCTGCGCGTCGTCCGTGGCGCGCGCCGTCGACAGGTACACCGCTTCCCCTCACCCCGTGGAATGTGAACGGTCAGAACCAGTTGACGGTGATCCTAAAGTCGCCCAAGCCTGCATACGGCCACATCCGCGGCCAACGGCTGGCCGCGGCTGGCCGCTGATGTGGCCGTCGCCCATCCAGTTACACCGTTTACGCGCGTGAGTAGCGGTGGTATGCCGAATCTGGGCATGAACCCGCGGGACGCCCTCCCCTCATCGTCAGGAGCGTCAGATGGAGTTCGACTACATCGTCGTCGGGGCAGGGTCGGCCGGGTGCGCCCTCGCCGCCAGGCTCTCCGAGGACACCTCGGTACGGGTGGCGCTGCTGGAGGCGGGCGGACCGGACAAGAAGAGCGAGATCCGCATCCCCGCCGCGTTCCCCAAGCTCTTCAAAACCGAGTACGACTGGAACCTCACCACCACCAAGCAGGCGGAGCTGGACGGCCGCGAGCTCTACTGGCCGCGCGGCCGGATGCTCGGCGGCTCGTCGTCGATGAACGCGATGATGTGGGTGCGTGGACACCGCGCCGACTACGACGGCTGGGACGTGCCCGGCTGGTCGTACGACGACGTCCTCCCGTACTACAAGCGCCTCGAAGGCCGCGTCGGCAGCAACGCCGGGGCGGTGTACGGCACCGGGGGGCCGGTGACGATCTCCGAGCAGCGCAGCCCGAACGAAGCCACCCTCGCGTTCCTCCAGGCATGCGAGGCGGCCGGCCTGACCCGGCTCCCCGAGCTGAACGGGCCGTCGAACGAGGGATACGCGCAGACCCCGGTGAGCCAGCGGCGCGGCAGGCGGTGGAGCGCCGCCGACGCGTACCTCCGCCCGGCCCGCAAGCGCGCCAACCTCACCGTCGTCCCGAACGCGCACGTGTCACGGGTGCTGATCGAGGACGGCAGGGCGGTCGGCATCGAGTCGGCGGGCCGGACGATGCGAGCGAGCCGCGAGGTCATCCTCTCCGCCGGGGCCATCGGCTCCCCGCACCTGCTGATGCTGTCGGGCGTCGGCGACCCGGAGCACCTCCGCGAGCACGGCATCGAGCCGGTCGTCGAACGGCCGGCGGTCGGGCGGCACCTCCAGGACCACCTGTCGGTCGCGGTCATGCGGCACTGCCCGAAGCCGGTCACGCTGGCGAGCGCCGAATCCGTCCCCAACATCGCGCGTTACCTGCTGCTGCGGCGCGGGCCGTTCACCTCGAACGTGGGGGAGGCGGTCGTCTTCGCCAAGAGCGATCCGGGCCTCCCGGCACCCGACTTCGAACTGATCTTCGCGCCCGCGCCGTACGTCGAGCACGGCCTCACCCCGCCGGCCGATCACGGTGTCACCGTCGGCGTCATCCTGCTCCAGCCCGAGTCGGCGGGCCGGATCACGCTGGCGTCGGCTGACCCTCTCGCCGCGCCGTCGATCGACCCCGGCTATCTGAGCGGCGACGGTGACCTGCGGGTGATGCTCCACGGCATCCGCCTCGCCGAGGAACTGCTGGCCACCGAGCCACTGAAGGCGTACGTGGGTGAGCCGATGGAGCCGTACGAGGGCAGCTCGGGCGACGACGAGACGCTCGTCCGCCACATCCGCGCCAACGCCGAGACGCTCTACCACCCGACCGGCACCTGCCGGATGGGCACCGACGACGACGCCGTGGTCGACGCCGAACTACGCGTCCGCGGCGTCGAGGGCCTGCGCGTCGCGGACGTCTCCGTGCTGCCGCAGATCACCCGCGGCCACACCAACGCCCCCGCGATCATGATCGGCGAGAAGGCGGCCGCCCTCATCCATGCGCCCTAGGACGTCTCGAAGTCGGTCAGCTGGCTTTGAGACACGCCCAGCTGCGCGCCACTAGGGCGCAGCTGACCGCGCGGCCGCCTCTCCGCGCGGTCAGATGCGGGACCAGGCCTCGGTGAGGACGGACCGCAGGATCTGCTCGATCTCATCGAAATGGGACTGGTCGCAGATCAGGGGCGGCGCGAGCTGGACGACGGGATCGCCGCGGTCGTCGGCGCGGCAGTAGAGCCCCGCCTCGTACAGCGCCTTGTCGAGGAATCCGCGCAGCAGCCGCTCGCTCTCGTCGTCGTCGAACGTCTCGCGCGTGGTCTTGTCCTTGACCAGCTCGATCCCGTAGAAGAACCCGTCGCCGCGGACGTCGCCGACGATCGGCAGGTCGTGCAGCTTCTCCAGCGTCGCGCGGAAGGCGCCTTCGTTCCGCTGTACGTGCCCGAGCAGGTCCTCGCGTTCGAACAGGTCGAGGTTGGCGAGCGCGACCGCGGACGAGACGGGGTGACCGCCGAACGTGTAGCCGTGCGCGAACATCTCCTTGCCGCTCTTGAACGGCTCGAATAGCCGGTCGCTCACGAGCATCCCGCCCAGCGGCGAATAACCCGAGGTCAGGCCCTTGGCGAAAATGATGATGTCGGGCTGGTAGCCGAACTTCTCCGCCCCGAACATCGAGCCGAGCCGCCCGTACGCGCAGATCACCTCGTCGGAGACCAGCAGCACGTCATGGCGGTCGCAGATCTCCCGGACCCGCTGGAAGTAGCCGGGCGGCGGCGGGAAGCAGCCTCCCGCGTTCTGCACCGGCTCCAGGAAGACCGCCGCCACCGTGTCGGGCCCCTCGAAGAGGATGGCCTCCTCGATGCGGTCGGCCGCCCACCGCCCGAACGCCTCGGGATCGTCGCGGTGCTCGTTGGCCCGGTAGATGTTGGTGTTGGGGACGCGGAACGCGCTCGGCACCAGCGGCTCGTACGGCGCCTTGATGCCCGGCAGGCCCGTCAGCGACAGGGCGCCGTGCGGCGTGCCGTGATAGGCCACCGACCGGCTGATCACCTTGTGCTTGGCCGGCTTGCCGGTGAGCTTGAAGTAGTGCTTGGCCAGCTTCCAGGCGCTCTCGACCGCCTCTCCGCCGCCCGTGGTGAAGAACGTGCGGTTGAGGTCGCCCGGCGCCAGCTCCGCCAGCCGTTCGGCGAGCTCGGCGGCCTTGGGGTGGGCGTATGACCAGAGGGGGAAGAACGCCAGCTCGGCGGCCTGCTTGGCGGCGGCCTGCGCGAGCTCCTCGCGGCCGTGCCCGGCCTGGACCACGAAGAGGCCGGAGAGCCCGTCGAGGTAGCGGCGGCCCTGCACGTCGTAGATGTAGGCGCCGTCGCCGCGGACGATCATGGGAACCTCGCCGCCGTTCTCGTACGCCGAGTGGCGGGCGAAGTGCATCCAGAGGTGGTCGCGGGCTGCTCTCTGTAGGGGCTCGGTCTGCGGGGTCTCCTGCGTCGGGTCCGTCATTGCACACTTCCCTGTCGCGAGCGATCCAGTCGTATTGATGCTAGATGACTTCGGAATCAGCTGTAAATATGCATTCAAGCACCGAGATCCGAAGCAAACAGAGTGATCTTCACTGCATCGCGCTCCGTCGCGGGGGAGTAACGTCGCGCCGAGCAGGCAGGCGAGCGAGGAGGAGCGGCATGGACGTGGGTTCGGTCAAGGCGAACGGGCTGGAGTTCGGATATCTGTCGGCCGGCCCCGAGGACGGGCCTCTCGCCCTGTGCCTGCACGGCTTCCCGGATTCGGCGTACACCTGGCGGCACCTGATGCCTGAGCTGGCCGCGGCCGGGTACCGTGCCGTCGCCCCGTTCATGCGCGGGTACGCCCCGACCAGCCTCCCGCCCGACGGCGCCTACCAGACCGGTGCCCTCGCGGCGGACGCCGTGGCCCTCCATGAGGCCCTGGGCGGCGGCTCCGACGCCGTGATCATCGGCCATGACTGGGGCGCGTTCGCCACCTACGGCGCCGCCGCGTTCGCCCCCGACCGGTGGCGCAAAGTGGTCACCCTCGCCGTCCCGCCCGTGAACGCGATGATGGGGGCGTTCTTCAGCTACGAACAGCTGAAGCGCTCGTTCTACATCTTCCTCTTCCAGACACCGCTCGCCGAGATGGCACTCGACCGCTCGTTCATCGAGGGGCTCTGGCGCGACTGGTCACCCGGCTACGACGCGGCCGAGGAGATCGGCCATGTCATGGAGTGCCTCTCCACTCCCGGCAACATCGCCGCGGCGATCGGCTACTACCGCGCGATGCTCGACCCCTCACGCCTGGTCAAGGCCTACGCCGCCGAACAGGCATCCGCCTCCACCCCCGGCGAACGTCCCGTCCTCTACCTGCACGGCGCCCAGGACGGCTGCCTCGGTGCCGACATGGTCATGCCCGGCGGCGATCCGTCCAGCGTCCTGACCCAGCTCCCACCCGGCTCCTGCGCCGAGATCGTCCCCGACGCCGGCCACTTCCTCCAACTGGAACGCCCCGCAGACGTCAACCGCCGCATCCTCGACTGGCTGTCCTAAGCGCCCCAAGAGCAACGCCCCCAAAAGCATCGCCCTCGCTACGCTCGGACAGCCTCATCGGGGCTCCGCCCCAAACCCCGGTGGGGGCTCCGCCCCCACACCCCCCGCCCCCTCCAAACCGTCCGGCAGCAAGCCAAGAAATCGGCAACCTGGAATTGTGGGGCACGACTTTAGGGCGGGCTAATAAATGGCAAGGCTGACGCACCCGCCGAGAATTCACGAGCACATCCTTTATTTCCAAAGTTGAAGACAGCTCGAATCTCACCGTGACGCGGGTTTCAGTATGGCGGCGCCACGAAAACCAGGGTTGGCGTCCAGAGAGTGAAGCCGTCCCCAGGTAACGCTGCCCTGAGCCGTGGCCCCGGAAATGACTACCGGGGCCACGGCGGTGAGGGCAGGACTCAGCCTGCGCTTCCAGTCAGGCGCCAGATTACGGCTGGCTGAAAACGTAGGAGGCGGTGAGGCTTACCGAGCCCGGGCAGAAGATGCCGCTGACCTTGGGGACGCTCTGGTTAGTGAAGGTGGCGGTGACGGGGAGGGGGCCGTCGACGTAGCTGCCGGTCAGGCTGCCGCCGTAGGTACAGCCGACCGCGGTCACCTGGAAGCCGCTGAGGGTGGCGACGCCCCCGCTGAGGCTGCCGCTCCAGGGAAGGTTGGCGGGAGCGACGGTCACACCGCAGCCGCCGACGGTGGCCGAGGTGATGGAGAGCGTGCCATCGTCGGCGATGGTGCCGCCCATCGTGGAGCTGGTGCAGGTCCAGTTGATGCCTGCGTTGATCGTCATGTTGCCGGAGAGTGTCGCCGAGATCGGGCCGGCGGCCTCAGCCTGGGCGGGAGCGGTTTGTACGGCGACGGCGAGAGCGGCGGCGATTGTGGCTGCGGAGACCGCAGCCAGCTTCTTGGTGCGGGACAAGGAAGTCCTCGTTTCAGGAAGGGTGGGCGTCGCGCCAGCGCCCAAAGGGGTGGGGTGGGATGTCCGTAATCCGAGGTGTCGCTTCCGCCCCTGTCGAATGGACGTTGAAGACACCGCGAATCAAGGACCAGCGAACGGGATCCGACTTTCCTCTTCGACATGAGGTCCCGGTCAGCCAGGTAGAACGCGTTCTACAGGGAACGTACGTAATGGCAACTGGGTGGTCAATACTCAAAGGGGACCTAATTGGATAGATTGCGCTACCGTTCACACGGGATGGCATTTGCTGCACCCACATCCGGCCCAAGGGAGTAAGCCTTCAGCCGCGCTCGGTAATCTTCCATTGCGGGCTGTGCCCGAAACTTCACCAATAGTGGTGAAAGCGAAGGCGCTCAATTACCCACCTGAGCGCGTGCCCGTCGTGAATGGCAACCACCGCGGGTACACCGCCCCATCTCGCCCAAGCCTCCGCGCTGACCCGGCAACGCCGCGTCAGCGCACCAACGCGACCACACCGCGTCCGGAACCGCGGAGTCCCCACCGGGGTTTGGGGGAAGTCCCGGTGAGGATGTCCGAGCGTTAGCGAGGGCGATGCTTTTGGGGTCCTTTGGGACGTCACCAGGGGAGTGGGGCGCCCAGTTGGTCGTTCGAGCCGCCGGTAAAGGTGCCTGTGGGGCCGTCGGGGGTGAGCATGGCCAGGCGGACGATTTCGGCGGCTCCTTGGGCGGCGGAGCGGAAGCCTGAGTGGGCGTTGAGGTCGGTCGCGCAATAGCCGGGGTTCGCCGCGTTCACCTTGATCGGTGTGTCGGCCAGCTCCTTGGCGTAGGCGATGGTGATGCCGTTGAGCGCGGTCTTCGAGGAGTTGTAGGCCAGGAGGTTGAAGGGGAAGAACGGGCTTTCGGGGTCGGTGAGCATGATGAGGGAGCCGAGCTCGCTGGAGACGTTGACGATGCGGCCCGCAGGTGAGCGGCGGAGCAGGGGCAGCATCGCGTTGGTCACCGCCACCACGCCGAAGACGTTCGTCTCGTACGTGTGGCGGAGCGCCGAGAGCGGGATCGCACTGGGCAGGACGGAGGCTTCAGCGGGCGAGATTCCGGCGTTGTTGACGAGGATGTCGAGCTGGTCGAGCCCGCCGGCCGCCTGCTGAATGGAGTCCTCGTCGGTGACGTCCAGGTGGACGAAGCGGGCGTCGATGCCGTCGACGGTGAGCTCGGCCGCGGCCTTCTCGCCGCGTTCGGGCGAACGGGAGCCGAGGAGAACGGTGATGCCGGCGGAGCCCAGGGCGCGGGCGGTCTCGAAACCGATGCCCTTGTTGGCGCCGGTGATGAGGGCGATGGAGTTCGTCATGCCATCCAGGCTGCGGTGATGTGCGGCGGAGGAGGAGAGACCGCCTGAGGCTGGGATCGGCGATACCACCCTGGGCGCGGTCAGGACGCACCGTTATGGGGGATGCTGGTGAACGTGGACAGAGAGGAGATGGCCCGGTTCCTGCGGTCGCGGCGGAACGGGATCCAGCCACAGGACGTGGGGTTGGAGGCCGGGACGCGCCGGCGTACACCGGGACTGCGCCGCGAGGAGGTCGCGCGGCTGGCAGGCATGTCGGTCGACTACTACATCCGGCTGGAGCAGGGCCGCGGGCCCCGGCCGTCACGGCAGATCCTCGCGTCTCTCGCGCGGGCGCTCCGGCTGACCGAGGACGAGCGCGCCTACCTCTACAACGTCGCGGGCGAACCGGTGGGGCCGCCGGTCGGCCCGCCGCACGAGGTGCCCGCGGGCATCTTGCATCTGCTGGACCGGCTGGACGACACCCCGGCGTACGTGCTGAGCGCCGAATACGAGGTGCTCGCCTGGAACGCCATGGCCGCGGCGCTGATCGCCGACTTCTCGACGATGACGCCGAAGGAACGCAACGTGATCCGGTGGTTCTTCGGCCCGGACACCGATGAACGGCTGGAACGGGACGAGGAGTACCTGGCGTTCGCCCGCGACAGCGTGGCCGACCTGCGGGCGGCGGCGGGCCGGTATCCGGGTGATCCCGGGATCAGGGACCTGGTCGCCGAGCTGACCGCCAAGAGCGAGCTCTTCCGGAGGGTGTGGGCCGAGCACCGGGTCGAAGTGCGGCGGAGCAACACCAAGCGGTGGGTCCACCCGGTCATCGGCCCGGTGGAGCTGCACTGCGACGTGCTGCTCGTACCAGAGCAGGACCAGAAGGTCGTGCTCTACACCGCAGCGCCCGGCACCGCGTCGCACGAGGCGCTCAAACTGCTGCGTGTCGTGGGAATCCAGTCCCTGACGACAACGTGAGAAGCCGCGGCGCGCCGGGTGGCACGCTGCGGCCTCTCACGGGCTTCCCGCTCTGAGCCTCTAGCGGAGTTCGCGCTTAAGGATCTTGCCGGTGGCGGTCATCGGGAGTTCGTCGCGGAACTCGATGATGCGCGGGTACTTGTAGTTGGCGAAGTTCTCCTTGCCCCAGGCGATCAGCTCGTCCTCGGTGACCGTGGCGCCGGGGGTACGGATGATGTACGCCTTGACCTCTTCGCCGTGCGACTCGTGCGGGATGCCGACGACGGCGGCCAGGGAGACCTGCGGGTGGGTCATCAGGACCTCTTCGAGCTCCCGCGGGTAGACGTTGAAACCGCCACGGATGATCATGTCCTTGGAGCGGTCGATGATGAAGTAGTAGCCGTCCTCGTCCCGCTTGGCGACGTCGCCGGTGCGGAACCAGCCGTCCTTGATGGCCTCGGCGGTGGCCTCGGGCCGTTTGTAGTAGCCCTTCATGACGTTGTGGCCGCGGATGGCGATCTCGCCGGGGCCCTCGCCCTCGATCTCCTTCCACTCGTCGTCGATGAGCTTCATCTCGACGCCCCAGATGGGAAGGCCGACCGAGCCCGGCTTGGTGGGCCGGTCGGGGCGGTTGAACGAGGCGACCGGGGAGGTCTCGGACAGGCCGTAGCCCTCCAGCACATCGGCGCCGAACTTCTCCTTGATGCCCTTGAGGACTTCGAGCGGCAGCGCGGAGCCGCCGGAGACCGCCACGCGCAGGTTCTCGCGGATGGAGGCCACGTCCTCGGGTGAGGTGTCGTCGGTGAGAAGCGCCCAGTACATGGTGGGCACGCCGGCGAAGATGGTGATCTTCTCCTTGACCATCAGCTCGATCGCCTGCTTGGCGTCGAACCTCGGCAGCAGGACCTGGGTGGCGCGCCGGTACATGCCCACGTTCATCACGCAGACCTGGCCGAAGATGTGGAACAGCGGCAGCGTCACCAGCGACGTGTCGTGCAGCGTCTTCTTGAAGAGCGTGTCGTCGATCATCGTGTTGGCCAGCAGGTTGCTGTGCGTCAGCTCGGCGCCCTTGGGCTGGCCGGTGGTCCCGCTGGTGTAGATGATCACGGCGGTGTCGGTCGGGGCGGTCTGCACCGACTCGAACGTGCCCGGCTGGCCGGCGAGGGCCGCCCAGAAGAGCTCGGCGCCCTCGATCGGCGACTCGGTGGTGGCCAGGCTCGCGGGCAGCAGGAAGAAGTGCTCGCACTCGTCGGCCTGCTCAAAGCCGGCGTGCCCGGCCTCACCCAGTGGCAGCTCCGGGGTGCCCTCGAAGCAGAAGAACGCCTTCGCGTCCGAGTCACCGAGGTGGTAGGCGATCTCGCGCGGCTTGAGCAGCACGTTCAGCGGCACGACCACCGCGCCGGCCTTGAGCGCCCCGAAGTAGATCATCGGGAAGTAGGGCAGGTTCGGGCTGGAGAGTGCGACCTTGTCGCCCGGCTTGACACCCCGCGACACCAGCAGGTTCGCGACCTGGTTGGCGATGCCGTCGACGAAGGCGTACGAGAGGCGCAGGTCCCCGAAGACCAGTGCTTCGCGATCGGGCGTCTCCCGGGCCGCGTCTTCGAGCAGGACGGAGAGGTTGAGCATGGCACTCCTCGCGCACGGGGCATTGTCGCCAGGCGGTTATTACCGGCGAGTCTATGAACGGTTCGCCTCATGTTCGCGTACCGGCCCCGCGATACGCCATCCCCTCCGCCCCAGATGACGTGCATCTTTGTGACCAGAGCCGCCCGAACCCCGGCGAACTTGTGCACCGTCACAACGGCACGTCCCGGGACGCTAGATCGAATACATGGAGAACTAGATCAAATGTGTCTCCTTCGGGTGGTACGGTCCGATTTGGCCGCAAAGTCGATCTTGTGTCGTCATTCACGGCGCGGGTCGGCGGGGCGGCCGTCCGATCACGCACCGGAGGTACGACTACATATGAAGCGCATCACCCGAGCGCTCGCCGCCACGACGCTGGGGGCGGCCGTCGCCCTCGGCGGCGGCCTTGCCATCGCCAGTCCCGCCGATGCCGCGGCATCCTGCGGGCCCGGCTACAAGCAGATCAGCAAGAAGCCGCTGAAGCGCGGCAAGACGGTGGTCGGAGACATGTACGTCTACGGCTACAAGTACGCCAAGGGCAAGTACAAGACCAAGCACTGGCACTGGACCTGTGCGATCGCCAAGCCCCGTAAGGCCTACAAGGGCAAGGTCAGCCACATCCAGGTCGAGATGTTCCGCATGAACAACGTCGGCTCGATCACCGGCTATGTGGAGGACGGCCGCAAGCGCAACTACAAGTCCTTCGCGGGCCCGATCCGCCTGAAGACCTACGGCTACGCCCAGTCGGCCGTGGTCAAGAACGCCAAGCTCAAGTACAAGGGCAAGTGGTACGCCGACTGACGTTCCATGACACTGCCCGCCGGTGGACCTCACCGGCGGGCCTTGTCATATTCAGGGGGTCATATCCAGGGGGCCCTACCCAGGGGATCAATGAGGCGGCCTCGGGCCTTGCCGCTGCGCTAGTCTTGGGGTATGCGACCCAGGCTGCTTCTTAGCCCGCTGCGTTGACGCACCGGCGTTGACGCGGCGACCCCTCCTGTGTGAGGGGTCTCTTCATGTGCAGTCTCTTCATGCGCAGGCCTGTCGGCACGGATACGCGTCGGCATATGGGGCAGGGCAGCCGGACGAATCCCGTACAGAAGGACCGGAGTAGCGACCGTGAGCAGCGACGAGCAGTACGACCCCCGGGCGGTTCAAGACAAATGGCAGGCCCGGTGGGCGGAGCTCGACCCGTTCAAGGCCGTCGAAGAGGACGACGGCCGGGAGCGGCGGTACGCGCTGGACATGTTCCCGTACCCCTCCGGTGACCTGCACATGGGCCACGCCGAGGCGTTCGCCATCGGCGACGTGCCCGCCCGCTACTGGTTCCAGCGCGGCTACAACGTCCTGCACCCGATCGGCTGGGACTCCTTCGGACTGCCCGCCGAGAACGCAGCGATCAAGCGCGACTCCCACCCGGCGGAGTGGACGTACGCCAACATCGACACCCAGGCGGCGTCGTTCAAGCGCTACGCGCCTGCGTTCGACTGGTCGCGGCGGCTGCACACGTCCGACCCCGAGTACTACCAGTGGACACAGTGGCTGTTCCTGCGCTTCTACGAGCGCGGCCTGGCCTACCGCAAGGGCGGCCAGGTCAACTGGTGCCCGAACGACCAGACCGTGCTGGCGAACGAGCAGGTCGTCGGCGGCCACTGCGAACGCTGCGGCGCGCTGGTCGAGAAGCGCGTGCTGACCCAGTGGTACTTCAAGATCACCGAGTACGCCGACCGGCTGCTGGAGGACATGAAGCAGCTGGAGGGCAAGTGGCCCGAGCGCGTCCTGCTGATGCAGCGCAACTGGATCGGCCGTTCCACCGGTGCCGACGTGGACTTCGTGATCGAGGGCCGCGACGAGCCGGTCACCGTCTACACCACGCGCCCCGACACCCTGTACGGCGCGACGTTCATGGTCGTGGCCGCCGACGCCGACCTGGCTGAGGAGATCGTCGCTCCCGAGCAGCGCACCGCGTTCGAGGCATACCGCGAGGAGGTCTCCCGGGAGAGCGAGATCGAGCGGATGTCCACCGAGCGCGACAAGACCGGCGTCTTCCTGGGCCGGTACGCGATCAACCCGGTCAACGGCGAGCGCATCCCGGTCTGGGCCTCCGACTACGTGCTGGCCGAGTACGGCCACGGCGCGATCATGGCCGTGCCCGCGCATGACCAGCGTGACCTGGACTTCGCGCTGAAGTTCGGGCTGGACGTGCGCGTCGTCGTCGACACCGGAGAGCCCCACCCCACCCAGACCGGCGTGGCGACCACGGGCGACGGCCGCATCGTCAACTCCCCGGCGATCGACGGCCTGGGCAAGGCCGACGGCATCACCCGGATCACCGAGGTCATGGCGGAGCGGGGCACGGGCAAGGCCTCGGTCAACTTCCGCCTGCGCGACTGGCTGGTCTCACGGCAGCGCTTCTGGGGCTGCCCGATCCCGATCGTTCACTGCGAGGCCTGCGGCGAGGTGCCGGTGCCGGACGAGCAGCTGCCCGTCCGCCTGCCCGACAACCTGCGCGGCGCCGACCTGGCGCCCAAGGGCACGTCGCCGCTGGCCGCGGCCGCCGACTGGGTGAACGTGGAATGCCCCAAGTGCGGTGGCGCAGCCAAGCGCGACACCGACACCATGGACACGTTCGTCGACTCGTCCTGGTACTACTTCCGCTACTGCTCGCCGGGCTACACCGAGGGCCCGTTCGACGTCGAGCAGGTCCGCAAGTGGATGCCGATCGACCAGTACACGGGCGGCGTCGAGCACGCCATCCTGCACCTGCTGTACAGCCGCTTCTTCACCAAGGTGCTGTACGACATGGGCATGATCGACTTCACCGAGCCGTTCACGCGCCTGCTGAACCAGGGCCAGGTGATCCTGAACGCCAAGGCGATGTCGAAGACCACGGGCAACCTGGTCGACCTGGGCGAGCAGATCGCCGAACACGGGGTCGACGTCGTGCGCCTGGCGATGTTGTTCTCCGGGCCGCCCGAGGACGACATCGACTGGGCGGACGTGTCGCTGCACGGCATGGCCAAGTTCCTGTCCCGCGTCCACCGCATCGCCTCCGAGGTCGCCTCCGACCCCGGCGCCGACGCGACGACCGGCGACGAGGGCCTGCGCCGCGTCACCCACCACACGATCTCCGAGGCAACGACCCTGGTCGACTCGCACCGCTTCAACGTGGCGATCTCCCGGATCATGGAGCTGGTCAACGCCACCCGCAAGGCCATCGACTCCGGCCCCGGCGCCGCCGACCCCGCCGTACGCGAGGCGGCCGAGACGATCGCGATCCTGCTGTCGTTGTTCGCCCCGTACACGGCGGAGGAGTCGTGGGCGCTGCTGCGCCGTTCCGCCCCGGTCGCCACGGCCGGCTGGCCCACCGCCGACCCGGTCCTGCTGGTGCAGGAGACGGTCACGTGCGTGGTCCAGGTCGCGGGCAAGGTCAAGGACCGCCTGGAGATCTCCCCGGACATCTCCGACGCGGATCTGGAGGCGCTGGCCCTGGCCTCCTCGAAGGTCCAGGACGCCCTGGGCGGCACCCCCCCACGCCGCGTCATCGTCCGCGCCCCCAAGATCGTCAACATCGTCCCCGGAGCCTGACGCCGCCGAGTCCCCTCGGGTTGTGCGCGGAAGGTCCCCTCGGGTTGTGCGCGGAAGGGGCATGTTGTGCGTGGAAGGGGCATGGCCAAGACTGCGGGCATGCCGGACGACGTCCTCAGCAGTGGACCCGAAGAGCCCCGCCGCCCGTTGGCACGCCGCATCGCCCTCGCGGCTGCGATCTTGCTGGTGATCGGAGCCGGAGGCGTACGCCTGCTGGCGGCCGATGACAAGGAGACTCCGCGGCGCCCGGCGGAGTCTGCGCCCGCCAGGACGTCCCCGCCGTCCGGGATCGTCGTGCCCGCCGGACCGGACGCGCGCCTGGATCCAGGGGACATCCCCGGCATCGCGATCGGGAACGCCGCCAACGGAAGCACACTCGAACGCCGAGACCGGGCGGGAACGGCGAATCCATGGAGCGTCGTCGTACGGCGGAAAGGCGGATCACTGGCCAGCCATGGCGCGGTGATCACCTATCCCGTGCCGAAAGCCCCGTTGCAGCGCCGCGTCCGGATCGGTGACGTCCAAGGCAGGGCCGCGGACGGGCTGATCGTGTGGAAGATCGCCGGATCGTACGCGCGGATCCGGGGTGACCTGCCCGAACGCGACCTCGTCCGGATCGCCGCCGCGACCACGGTCGTCGATTGGCGGCCCACGGTGCGGACTCTGGCAGGCTTCCCGCAGATCACCGACGGGCACTACCGGCCGCTGGTGATCCGCGAAGCGCGGTACGGCTCGAAGGAGCTGGCCGAGGGCGCCGCTCTCGGCGGCGGCCTCACGTTCGTGGGCGTCGCCCCCGTCGGCGGGGTGGAGGACCGGCTGTTCGCGGCGAACGCGCGGCCGGCCGGAACGGTACGCGGCGAACCCGCCGTCGTCACCTCGGCGATGGGAGGCAACGGCCTGCTGGCCTGGGAGCCCACGCCCGGAACGGTCGCCTTCGTCGGCTACAGCGGCGCGCGCATGAACGATGACGCCGTCGCCGCCCTACGCCGCGTCGCCGAACGGACCAGGCTGCTGAACGAGCAGCAGTGGCGGTCCACCGGACCGCACACCACCGACGGCGTCAACGACTTCGGCTGACTCACATCTTGCGCAGGACCGCCACCACCCGGCCGAGCACCGACGCCTCGTCTCCGGGGATCGGCTCGTAGGCGGGGTTGGCCGGCATGAGCCAGATGTGGCCGTCCTTACGCTTGAACGTCTTCACCGTCGCCTCGCCCTCGATCATGGCGGCGACGATGTCCCCCTGCTCGGCGACGGGCTGCTGCCGTACGACGACCCAGTCGCCGTCGGCGATCGCGACGTCGATCATCGAGTCACCGGAGACCTTCAGCAGGAAGTGCGTGCCCTCACCGACCAGCTGCTTGGGCAGCGTGAACACGTCCTCCACGGCCTCCTCGGCGAGGATCGGCCCACCGGCGGCGATCCGCCCGACCAGCGGGACGTACGCGGGCGCGGGACGGCTCGAGGTCTCCTGCACGCCCACCGTCTCGTACGAGTCGGCCTCGGTCAGCACCGGCGTGGCACCCGGCACCCGCACCTCGACGGCCCGCGGGCGGTTGGGATCGCGCCGGAGGAAGCCCTTGCGCTGGAGCGCACGAAGCTGGTGCGACACGCTGGAGGTGCTCGTGAGCCCCACCGCTTCGCCGATCTCCCGCATCGACGGAGGGTAACCGCGACGCTGGACCGAATCGCGGATCACCTCGAGCACCATGCGTTGCCGCTGGGTGAGGCCGCTCTCGTCCATCGGCCCATCGGGCAACTCCCGGACCTTGCTCATCGCTAGTCGCCTCCCGGCGCTTCGATCCGTCACTCCTTGTCATGGAACGTTATCGCGTCAGAGCTGGATGATCAAACAATTGTTCGAAGAAAGTACTCGCGTTTTGTCGGCGTCATGCGGTAGAACATCGTACACGCGTTCGATCGAAAATGCGTTCGAAGATCAACGGGCGACTGGGGGTCGGGGATGGTGGCGTACGCGAGGACGGACAGCTCGGACATCCGGCCGGGAATCAGACTGACCCGCAGAGGCCGCGCCGTATTGACCGCATTCGCAGCGAGCACGCTACTCGTGGCCTTCTGGCTGACCGCGGGCCCCGGTGCCCGCGCCGGCGACGGCAGTCACGCACCCGCTCACCGCCAAACCGTCACCGTCGAGCCCGGCGAGACCCTCTGGGACATCGCCGCCCGCCACGCCCCCGAATCCGACCCCCGCCGCACCGTAGATCGCATCATCGACGTCAACAGCCTCTCCGGCCCCGTGGTCCAGCCAGGCCAGCAACTCCGCCTCCCCGCCCGCTGACGGCCATCTGCACCCGCGCTCCCGCGCCGCCGCCCTTGCGTAGTTGAGCTGCGGCCCCGCTGCGTAGCTGAGTCGCCGCCCCCGCATGGCTGCGCTGCCTTCCTGTGTGACTGCGCCGCCACCGCCGGCCGAGGTGATCGTGACCTGATCGTGATCTGGGGGTGGGGAGGTCCCGGTTCTTGGGGGCTGCGGGGGTGTGGGCGGTGATCTTGCTGGTGGGCGCCGAGGGGTGGCGGGCTATGCGACAGGTGTTCGATGCTGCAGGTCAAGGGCGCGACACGCCGGGGTGGGACGCGGGACGCTCAGTGTGATCAGGATCTACGTGAGAGGCGCCCGTTGAGGTTGCGAAGCCCTGGCGCGCGCCCTACGGTTGACCACAACATCTAGTAGTTACATGGATGTCATTAACCACAAGTTGTGTTCTTGTGGCGATTGTTTTTGATCTGCCAGGGGAGGAGGGAACGCGGTGCACTGCCCGTTCTGCCGTAACCCTGACAGCCGAGTGATCGACAGTCGTTCGACGGATGACGGGGCCGCAATTAGGCGGCGGCGGTCATGCCCTGAATGCGGCAAACGATTCACGACGCAGGAGAACGTGCTGCAGATGGTGGCCAAGCGAAGTGGGGTCACCGAGCCGTTCTCGAGAGACAAGATCATCGCCGGGGTGCGCAGGGCCTGTCAGGGGCGCCCGGTGGACGAGGATGCGCTCGCCAAGTTGGGGCAGCGGGTCGAAGAGTCGATCAGGGCGACCGGGGTTGCGGAAATCCCCTCGCATGAGATCGGCCTCGCGATCCTGGGGCCCCTCGGCGAATTGGACGAGGTCGCCTACTTGCGATTCGCCTCGGTCTACCGGGGCTTCGAGTCGCTCGACGACTTCGCCAAAGAGATCGATGCGCTGCGCAGAACGGATTCCTCGGGGGAAGCCGACCGGCCTCACTAGAGGCCGATCCTGCAGACAGTTGAAAACGCCCACAGCCGGGATGAGCGGCTGGCAGGGCGACGTTATTCCTGGATAGGGCCCGGCGGAGGCCCGAGGAGGGGGAGTGTCATGACGGAGACGGTGAGCGGCTCGGCTCGGCGCGGCAAGGGGGGCCGCAAGGGGCTGAAAGTCGACCGCATTTTCACCAAGCCCGGCGTGCATCCGTACGACGAGATCCGCTGGGAACGTCGTGACGTGGTCATGACCAACTGGCGCGACGGCTCGGTCAATTTCGAGCAGCGCGGGGTGGAGTTTCCAGAGTTCTGGTCGTTGAACGCCGCGAACATCGTGACGTCCAAGTACTTCCGTGGCGCGGTGGGCACGCCGCAGCGGGAGTGGAGCCTCAAACAGCTCGTCGACCGCGTCGTGAAGATGTACGTCGACACCGGTCTGCAGAACGGCTACTTCGCCTCCGACCAGGACGCGGAAATCTTCGACCACGAACTGAAGTACGCGCTGGTCCACCAGTTGTTCAGCTTCAACTCCCCGGTGTGGTTCAACGTCGGCACCAAGTCGCCGCAGCAGGTCAGCGCGTGTTTCATCCTCTCCGTTGACGACTCCATGGAGTCGATCCTGGAGTGGTACAAGGAAGAGGGAACGATCTTCAAGGGCGGCTCCGGCTCCGGGGTCAACCTCTCCCGCATCCGTTCCAGCAAGGAACTGTTGTCGTCCGGTGGCACGGCCAGCGGCCCGGTCTCGTTCATGCGCGGGGCGGACGCCTCGGCCGGAACGATCAAGTCGGGTGGCGCCACGCGGCGTGCGGCCAAGATGGTCGTTCTGGACGTCGACCACCCGGACGTGGCCGAGTTCGTCCAGACCAAGGCGCGTGAAGAGGACAAGATCCGCGCGCTGCGGGACGCCGGGTTCGACATGGACCTGGGCGGCAAGGACATAGTGAGTGTCCAGTACCAGAACGCCAACAACTCGGTCCGGGTGTCCGACGAGTTCATGCGCGCGGTGGAGACCGACGACGAATTCGCGCTGCGCGGACGCCTGACCGGCGACGTCGTTGAGAAGATCCAGGCCAAGGAGCTCTTCCGGCTGATGGCCAAGGCGGCGTGGGAGTGCGCCGACCCGGGCATCCAGTACGACGACACGATCAACGACTGGCACACCAACCCCGAGTCGGGCCGTATCACCGCGTCCAACCCGTGCTCGGAGTACATGTCGCTCGACAACTCCTCCTGCAACCTCGCCAGCATCAACCTGCTGAAGTTCCTGAGCGCGGACGGCACGTTCGACGTCGAGAAGTTCGTCAAGCTGACCGAGCTGATCATCACCGCGATGGACGCGTCCATCACGTTCGCCGACTTCCCGACCGAGAAGATCGGCGAGACGACGCGCGACTACCGCCAGCTGGGCATCGGCTACGCCAACCTCGGCGCGCTGCTCATGGCGACCGGCCACGCGTACGACTCCGACGGCGGCCGCTCGCTCGCCGCCACGATCACCTCGTTGATGACGGGCGTCGCCTACCGCCGTTCCGCCGAGCTCGCCGGCGTGGTCGGGCCGTATGAGGGGTACGCGCGCAACGCCGAGGCCCACAAGCGCGTCATGCGCAAGCACGCCGCCGCCAACGACGAGGTCCGTACGCTCGACGAGATGGGCAAGGCCGTCCACGCCGCCGCGACCAAGCAGTGGCAGGAGTGCCTCAAGGCCGGCGAGAAGCACGGCTACCGCAACGCCCAGGCCTCCCTTCTCGCGCCCACCGGCACCATCGGCCTGATGATGGACTGCGACACCACCGGCATCGAGCCGGACCTCGCGCTGATGAAGTTCAAGAAGCTCGTCGGCGGCGGCTCCATGCAGATCGTCAACCACACGGTGCCGCGGGCGCTCGAGATGCTCGGCTACCAGCAGGAGCAGATCGAGGCCATCGTCGAGTACATCGCCGAGAACGGCCACGTCGTGGACGCGCCCGGGCTGCGTCCCGAGCACTACGAGGTGTTCGACTGCGCCATGGGCGAGCGCGCGATCAGCCCGATGGGCCACGTGCGCATGATGGCCGCGGTCCAGCCGTTCCTCTCCGGTGCGATCTCCAAGACCGTCAACATGCCCGAGCAGGCCTCCATCGAGGACATCGAGAAGGTGTACTTCGAGGGCTGGAAGCTCGGCCTCAAGGCTCTGGCGATCTACCGGGACAACTGCAAGGTCGGCCAGCCCCTCTCGGTCGCGGGCAACAAGACCAAGGAGGAGCCCGTCGTCGTCGAGGCCGCAGCCCCGGCACGCCCCGTTCGCAAGCGCCTGCCCAAGCAGCGCCCCGCGACCGTGACGCGCTTCTCGGTCGCCGGCGCCGAGGGCTACATGACCGCCTCGTCCTACCCGGACGACGGTCTCGGCGAGGTGTTCCTCAAGCTCGGCAAGCAGGGTTCCACCCTCGCCGGAGTCATGGACGCGTTCTCCATGGCGATCTCCATCAGCCTCCAGTACGGGGTGCCGCTGGAGACGTGGGTGGAGAAGTTCACCAACATGCGCTTCGAGCCTGCCGGCATGACGGACGACCCGGACATCCGCATGGCGACCTCGGTGATGGACTACATCTTCCGTCGCCTCGCCCTCGACCACCTGCCGTACGACGAGCGCGCCGAGCTCGGCATCTTCACCGCCGACGAACGCGCGATGCAGGCGAACGGCGAAGACCCGGCGTCCCTCCACTCCGACGCCGAACTCGAGCACGAGACCCTGGCCCAGTCCGCCGAGATCACCAGGCCCAAGCCCGCAGCGGCTCCGGCCCACGAGGCGCACTCGTCGATGGAGGTCATCGAGAGCCGCCAAGGCCGCACCGCCGACGCACCGCTCTGCCTCACCTGCGGCACGAAGATGCGCCCGGCCGGCAGCTGCTACGTCTGCGAAGGCTGCGGCTCCACCAGCGGCTGCAGCTGAAACCAGGCAAAGTTGCAGTTGACGCAACAACCGGTCGGTCCACCGAGTGGAAGGCCTACAGCTGAATAGTGACGGCTGCTCTGGCCTGTCGAGTGACGGCAGAGGGCGGCCCCCAGGTGCGACGAACGCCCGGCTTCGTAAGGGCCGGGCGTTCGTTGCGACCAGGAGGTGATGTCCTGCTCGGTGTTGGAATCCGCATGACATCACCTCTCAGGTCGCGAAGCAAATCCCGACCTGAGAGGAGGTGAAGAATCATGGCCAAGAACCCTCGTCAGACCGGCGCAAAAGCGGCGTCGGCTGCTAGCAGGACGCTGAGAAGCCCGAAGGCGAGCAAGGCGGAGAAATCCGCTGCCGCGAGCGCGTTGTCGCAGGCGCCTAAGAGCACCGGTCAGACCAGTGCGAAGGCGGCGTCGGCTGCTAGCAGGACGCTTAGGAGTTCGAAGGCGAGCAAGGCGGAGAAGTCCGCTGCAGCAAGCGCCTTGTCGCAGGCGGCTCAACGTCGCCTCAAGAAGTGAACTGAGGTTGCCCGGGCACGCCCCGGGCAACCGCCCCGGTGAACGGGGCCGTCTTTGAGGCCGTCGGTGCCATGCCTCATCAGTTGCATGGCACCGCTGGCCAGGGAGAGGCGCGCATGAAGTTTCAGTCCTATGACCTGGGGCGTCAGACGAAGGGTGCGGTCGCGGTCGTGTCACTCCGCGGTAGCGCAGCCAACGTGCGACTCATGGATGCCCAGAACTATCGAGCTTTCTCAAAGGGACGTCGCCACAAGTATGCGGGCGGTCTCGCAAAAGGGTCACCAGTCCGACTTGCCATTCCGAACAACGGCCACTGGTATGTGACGGTGGACTTGATCGGTCTCAGCGGCTCAGTTCGCTCAGCGGTAACCGTGGAGCCGCCTCCGCCGCCTCCGCTGCCGCCGCTGCGCGAGACTACTGACGCCGTTTCCCTGAGGAATATTCGACACGAAGCCCCTCCTCGGCTTGAGGAAGTCGATGATCCGCAGGTGTGGGATGTGTTCATCTCCCACGCGAGTGAGGACAAGGCGGCGGTGGCCAGGCCCCTGGCCGAGTATCTCCAGGCCGCCGGCCTGGAGGTTTGGCTCGACGCCTTCGAGATGCGGATAGGCGACAGCTTGCGTCGGAAGATCGATCGAGGCTTGGCACGCAGTCGTTTCGGAGTCATCGTGCTATCGAAGTCGTTCTTCGCGAAGGAGTGGCCGCAGTACGAACTCGACGGGCTGATCAGCCGCCATGTCTCAGGCGAGCAGAGTCTCCTGCCGATCTGGCACAACATCACCAAGGACGAGGTGATGGCTCAAAGCCCTTCTCTGGTCGACAAGATTGCCAGGAGCACCGCTCAGTTCACCATCGAAGAGATCGCACGTGAGATCGCCGAGGTTGTGCGTCCGGGCGCCGTCACCTGAGCAGGAGTTCATGCGCTGACTCGTATGCCGAAGTAGGGAAAGCGATTGCATGCCTCTACTCCAGACGCAACGATGTTGCACCTCTTGCAACGGAGGTGTCTGTGGCTCATGCCGCCGATGTGCCTGGTGCTGCGCATCTGGAACTCGTTGAGGGGGTTGTCCATCTCGACCCGAAGCCTGCGGTGCTGGAGGCGATGCTGGCCGGGTGGGTGCGTCAGCAGCAATCCCGGTTCTTGAACGAGAAGGGCACGATCGCGCCACGGGTTTTGATGGTGCGACGGCTAGTGGGGTTCACCAATGCCTACCCGTGGGAGTGGACGCCGGCTGATGGCGAGGCGTTCATTGCTCATCTACGGTCGCCGAACCGCGACCGCCCGATCGGCATGTCGACCGGACGCACGTATGAAACCACGCTGGCATTGTTCATGCAGTACCTCACCGATCGGCGTTATGGCTGGTCGGAGACCTGCCTGGAGCGATTCGGGCAGGTTCCCCAGCAGGTGTTCCACGAGGACAACCGGGTCGCACATGTCGCCGACTACGAGGGCCGACCGGCACGGCGGCCACTGACCTACGACGAGATCCAGGCCCTGTTCGACGTCGTCGACGGCCGTGTTGAGGAAGTACAGTCCCGCGGTCGCAAAGGAGCGTTGACCGCGATTCGAGACGCAGCCCTGCTCAAGACCATCTACGCGTTCGGGCTTCGACGTGGTGAGGCGCGGATGCTGGACTTGGCCGATCTGCGGCGAGCCCAAAAGGCCCCCCAGTACGGAAGGTATGGCGCGCTGTTCGTCCGCTACGGAAAAGCGTCACGGGGCAGCCCACCCAAACGCCGCACCGTGCTGACGGTCCCGGAAATGGACTGGATCGTCGACGTGCTGGACCACTGGATCACCGAAGTGCGGCCGCTAATGTCGCCGGGCAAGCTGGCCGCGCTGTTCGTTACCGAACGCGCCGCCCGCATGTCGGTGCGAGGGCTGGACCACGCGTTTGCCCAGGCCCGGGACGCCGCCGGGCTTCCGCCCGAACTGGACCTGCATGCGCTGCGGCACAGCTACATCACGCACCTGATCGAATTCGACTACCCCGAACGATTTGTGTCAATGCAGGTCGGACACGCCTATGCGAGTTCGACGGCGATCTACACCGGGGTGTCAGACGAGTACCGCAACCGGCTCGTCCAGCGGTCTATGCGGCAACGTCACCCCGACCTCTGGGAGAGTCCATGATCAAGAAGATGGGGATCAGCTGGAACCTGCGCAAGCTCATGGCGACCCGTGACATGTTCCAGACCACCGACCTGGGGCCGTTGCTGGCCGAACGCGGCATCCACCTGTCCAGAGAACAGGTGTTCCGCCTGGTCACCCAGCCGCCGCAGCGCTTGTCGATGGATACCCTCGCCGCACTCTGCGACATCCTCGACTGCACCCCGAACGACCTGATCGAGGTCGAGGTCGTTAACGCCCAGGTCCGTAAGACTGCCGAGGAGACCACACCACCAGTTCCCAAGGCCCGACGCACCCAGATCCGCCGTCCGGATCTGTCATGAGACCCTCGCGGTCCGATCGTCTCGACCATGTGATGGCTGTTCTCGCGCCGCAACTGCCATTGCTGGACCCCGTTCACTTGCGGGACATGGTGGACCAGGCAGCCCCCAGTAGGGCTCTGGTCGGCTTTCAAAGCCACCTCGATGAGTATCCAGACGTGTTGGCCTCGGGCGACCCGCGAATGCCGCTGTCGTGGTTCCGGTTCTTGACCGAACTGCGCGCCCGGGACGTCGAAGGCGTGACGGTTCCCCTCTGCGCCAACTGCGGCAGTCGCCGCCAGCTTCGCGGAGCGCGACCAGACGGAGCCCGGATCTGTCAGATGTGTTCGCGACAACGATCCGCTCGACGTTGTTGTCGCTGCCAGCAGGTTGCGCCGATAGCTCGCCGAGCCGTCGAGGGCGATCTCTGCCTGCGGTGTTACCAGCATGATCCCGCTCGCCATGAGGACTGTGTGATCTGCGGGAAGCTCCGGCCGGTTGCGACTCGCCGTGACGATGGCGGCCCACTGTGCTCCAACTGCTACGACCGGCCGACGCGCGTGTGTGTTCGCTGCGGGCAGGACCGGCTCGCCAGGGCTAACACACCGGACGGACCAGTCTGTGACCGCTGTTACGTGCGCGAGACGCGTGTGTGTGGCCGCTGCGGACAGTCCGCGCCGATCTCCGTCCGCGCGACCGCCGAGACCCCAGATCTGTGCTACAGCTGTAACCGCTGGCCAATCATGGTCTGTTCCACCTGCGGCCGCGAACGCCCCTGCATCGGAGTGCGGAGCGACCGTCCGATCTGTGCATCCTGCAGGCCCCGGACGCAGGATGAGTGTTCCAGATGCCACCGAACGCGTCCCGTCACCACCCGCTGGCCGATGGGCCCTGTCTGTTCCACCTGCTACCGGCACATCCGCTTCCACCCTGCTGCATGCGCAACATGCGGCGAACGCCGCCCGCTCATCGGCACCGACGCCCAGGGACAGCGTTGCTGCGGTCCATGCTCAGGTGCCGATCTCATCTATGCCTGTGTTTCCTGCGGCGCCTGCGGAGAGCTTTATCTCGACGGTGAGTGCATCCGCTGTGTTGTAAGCCGCGAACTCCACGCTCGATTCGGCGCGGATCCGGCCCTGGCGCCACTGGTCACAGCCTTGAAGACAGCCGAGCACCCGAAGTCGGTGCTGAACTGGCTGCGCAACAAGACCAGCGGCGCCAGCCTGCTGCAACAGCTTCTGACCTCGGGCTATCCGCTCAGCCACGAGCTTCTCGATACCTTCCCGCACAGCCAGGCGGCCACGCACCTGCGGCAGTTGTTGGTCCACGTCGGTGTCTTGCCAGCCCGGGACGAGAACATGGCGCGCACCGAGCAGTGGATGAGGCGCTGCATGGACCAGGCGGGAGAACACCGTGAGATCCTGCAGCCCTACGCGACCTGGGTCGTTCTGCGACGACTCCGGCGACGCGCCCAGGACCGTGGCGTCACCTTCAAAGGTGCTCAGTACGCTCGTTCACGGGTCACGATCGCTCTGGAATTTCTACGGTGGCTCGGTTCCCGAGGGCTTTCGCTCCAGAGCGCGGGGCAAGCAGATCTTGACCTGTGGCTGGCCGAGGGAAACACCAGCCGCCTTGGCCTCCGCGACTTCGTGCGGTGGACCAACCGCTGCCGCCTCGCCACCGGTCTCGACGTCCCCTGGCGGCCAGAAAGCGAGCCCGTCAACTTCTTCGACGAAGATGAGTACCTCGCACTCCTCACACGCTGCGTCAACGATCCCGAACTTCCACTCGACGTCCGGACCGCCGGAGCCCTGACCCTCCTATATGGCGTCACCGTCACCCGCATTGCCCACCTGACCAGCCAAGACATCGAACGCAGACAGGACGGAACCTACATCTCGATCGGCCATCATCCAGTCCTCATGCCGCCTGCTCTGGATCGGCTGGTCACCGCACAGACCCAGGCCACGGCACCATCGATCGTTGGGCAGGCCACCCCCGGACCGGAACCCTGGCTGTTCCCCGGACGGCTCGCCGGAAAGCCGATAAGACCAGAAAGGCTGTCCAAACGGCTCGCTGCCCACGGCATCGACACACGCGCGGCCCGCAACACCGCAGTGCTCACCCTCGCTAGCGACCTCCCGGCACCCATCCTCAGCAAGGTCCTCGGCGTCCACATCAACACCGCCGTCGACTGGGTCCGCTATGCCAGCAGAGACTGGGCCCACTACTTGGCCGCCCGAGCAGACGACCTCAAGCAGGGGAATACCGCAGCCCCCGAATAAGTGCGTTGTCCCAGTCCAGCGAGTCCTCCCAAGGGCACGTGCCCGAAATGAGAGGGGCGCCGACCAAAGTCGGCGCCCCTCTCATTTGAGGACGTTGATCCCTGTCGGATTCAGCGGTCCGTCCGGCTCCGGGGGCGCGCGTTTGGGCGTGAGTTCCCTGTCTGCTGTCGAGGACGAGACCAACGAGGCATCTGTCGCGGCCAGGCAGTGGAGGTGCTCCGGCAGAGCCGCCTGATCATTTCGGCGGGCACACCCGTGAAGGCAAAGCACCCCACCTCAACGGCTTTGTCTTGCCTCCTCAGGCGTGATGCCCGCTGCTAGACCCCCTGTTCGACGGGTATTGGAGCGTGCTGCTCGGCGGATAGATCATCGTCTGTAAGTGCCGAAGCGACCAACCTTTGTTGGGTCTCTCGATTCAACGGCTCCCCGCTCGCGTTCCGCCCCGGCGTGCTCACCGGATCCCCGCCGTGAAGGAAATCTGGCGAGATCGTTAGGACGCCCGGTACAGAGGCTCGGGTTAGTCTGCGATCTTGGCTAGCCTCACGGAAGGGACTCACGTGAGCACGTCCCCTGCAGGTCTGGACGCCGACACCACTGGAATCGCCCATCCCCTCTATGTGGACGCCGACGGAGTCAACCGGCCCCCAGGCCCGGACAAGCATCCGTCCTACGCCGAGTTCGCGGCGTCCGGCTCTGGCGTGGTCCGGGTCATTCGCACGGTGAACGGGCGGCGGATTGAGGCCAAGCTGATCTGCCGATACGCCGACGTGCGTGAGGTGCTGCGCCGCCAGACGACCTTCTCGCGGGCGACCGCCGCGCACGCCGACGACGTCGACGTGTCGGGCACGATGCTCGGCATGGATGGTGAGGAGCACGCGCGGGTGCGCGACATCGTCCGGGAGGCGTTCACCAGGTCGGCCGTCGCCGGACTACGCGGTCCGCTGGAGAAGACGGCCGCGGAGCGCCTGGCCGCCATCACGGCCGACGGCCGGCACGCCGACCTGCTGGCCGATTTTGCGCTGCCTTTCGCGCTCGACACCATCTGCGATCTTCTCGGCCTGCCGGGCGATGACCGGCTACGGTTTCGCGCCTGGGGCGACATGTTCCTCGGCACGGCCGACCTCACCCGGGACGACGCGGCCCAGTCGGAGCTGGAGATGGGCGGCTACCTCTGGGAACAGATCGAACTGCGCCGCGCCCGTCCGGCGGACGATCTACTCACCCGCATCGCCGTGACCGGCGCCGACCTGGCGCCCGACGTTCAGATCAAACTCGCGCTGGCACTGGTCGTGGGCGGTTGGGACACCGCCGCCAGCTCGATCGCCCGCTTCGTCTACGTCCTGCTCACCCGCGAGTACGCCGGCCACCGGACCGCTTGGGCCCATCTGCTCGCGCACCCCACTGAGATCGACACAGCGGTCACCGAGCTAGAGCGGCTCTACTCGACGACCAACGGAGACGACATGCCTCGCCGGGTGACGGCAGACGTGGTGTTGCCGAGCGGCACCCCCTTGCAGGAGGGCGACATCGTCATCCCGTCGCACGACGCCGCCAACCGTGACCCCCGGGTATTCGATGACCCTGCGAAGATGGACTTCGGTCGCGATCCCAACCCGCACATGTCCTACGGGCACGGCGCGCACTACTGCATCGGCGCACCGCTGGGGAGTCTGGAGATCCGCGTCGCCCTCAAGGCGTTGTTGCGGGAGCTCCCCACTCTGCGGCTGGCTGTGCCCCCGGGCGACATTCCCTGGAAGGCGGGGCACAGCATCGCCGGACCCGAATCCCTGCCGGTCGAGTGGTAGCCGTTCTGGCCGGTGTGGCGAGATCCGCAGATGCCGGGTCGACTACCTCTTTTCCGTTCGAGCCAAGGAGCGGCTGAAGTCTCAAACGTCAGAAGGGGGGAGCCGGCCAGTGCCGGTTCTCCCCTTCGTCGTGTTCGGCCGGGGCGGTCGCGGCGCCGGTGTTCTCCTGGAATTCGGTGGACGGTGTTCTCTTGGCCTCCAAGGCCGATATGACGGAGAAGGTCGTGTCGCAGGTGCCGCATTCCGCGTCGCCGAACACGTGCCTGAGGCCCCAGGCGAGTTTTGGCTGCTCGTCTCTTATCGCTGCGTGATGCAGTCCCTGCTCGGCGTCTTGCAAATCGTCTGGGGCGGCCGGGCGCAGCGGGATGGGGTGCACGTCACCGAGATTCCAGTCGCGGATCGACGAGTAGCAGCCGTAGTCTCCGATCACGATGCTGACTTTGTCGGAGCACTGGGGGCAGGAGACGTCACAGCAGAAGTCCAGGAAATCGTCGAGGACGTAGCTCAGTACAGGGAAGCCGTCCAGCGCGAGCTTCGCGCGGAAACAGACCCGGTAGTCGGCTGGCCGTTCCGACAGCCATCCGTCGGCCAAGGCGCTGAGCATGGCCACCGGCTGGTGGAGCTCCTTCATCTTCTTCAGGGGCCGACCTTCGCGGAGACCAGCCCCCACGATCTCCCCTGCAAGCTCGATCGCAGGAAGCCTCACCGCTCGGTTCGTATGCTGTGCGAGGGAGGCCAAGGTCGGCAACGCTGCAATGCCCGCATCGCAGGTATTCCCCTGGTGCCAGAGTTGGATCCACAGCTCGTCCCAGGCGTCCTTGGCGCCGTTCCCCGCTGCCTGGAGAAGCACGGGAACGTCGTGCGCCGGCCCGTACACACCTTGCAAACGCGCCCAGTCGATCACAGGCCGAGTTAAGCACGACCGTGGCGGTCACTCGGGCGATGTCCGCGGGGAATACTGCACACTCCGAATAAGTGCTCTGCCCCAGCAGCACGACGCCGCAGGGGCGTAGGAGATAACACGAGGGCAGGGAGCCGGGCTTCCCGCTCGTTCATGTGGAGGGCCCCGTCCTCACTCGTGCGGATCCCGTCTTCACTGGAGCGTGCGGATATCGAGTTGAGGTTCCAGTAACTGGAAGGTGCACGGTGTCTTTATGAGCACGGACGCGGAGTCGTTCACCATCGGGCAGCTTGCTCGCCGGACCGGGCTGTCGGCCCGGACGATCAGGTTCTGGTCGGACGCGGGCCTGGTGCCTCTTGCACGGTCAGCTGGGGGTTACCGCCTCTACGGTCCCGAGGCGGTGCTTCGGCTTGAGCTCGTCAGGACTCTGCGGGAGCTGGGCCTTGGCCTGGACGTGGTGCAGCAGATCCTTTCGAGCGCGGTCACCGTGACGGACGTCGCCGCCGCGCAGGTTGCCGCACTCGACACGGAGATCCGGACGTTGAGGCTGCGCCGCGCGGTGCTCAGCACCATCGCCAACCGTGGAAGCTCGATCGAGGAGACACTCCTGATGCACAAACTGGCCCGGCTGTCGGCGCAGGAACGGCAGCAGATCATCGACGATTTCGTGGCGGACATCGCGACCGGCATCGATCCGGACTCGCCCGCCATGGGAGTCGCGAACAGCATGCGGCAGATGCCCGTCGAGCTCCCCGACGACCCCGCCCCCGAGCAGGTGGACGCCTGGATCGAGCTGGGCGAGCTGGTCGCGAACGAGGACTTCCGCAACCGAGTACGTGCGATGGCGGTGGCCGGGGCGGGAGCGGACGAACTCGATTATGAGCTCGACTACTACGCGGTCTCAGAACATGCCGGACGGGCGCTGGCAGAGGGTATCGAGCCCGGCTCGGCCCAGGGAAAGGCCATCCTCGACCGACTCGTTGCGCCCGACTTCCCCTCCGGAGAGCGCTCCCGGCTGCTCGAACAGCTTGAGGTCTTCGTCGACGCGCGGGTGGAACGCTACTGGCAGCTATTGGCGATCATCAACGGCCGTCCACCACACCCGGCTGCCGTCCCGAACTTCGAGTGGCTGATCGCCGCCCTCCGCGCCCACACGAACGCATGATCACCTCGATGCGGCCTCGCTTGGGGGAAGCGAGGCCGCATCCGGGTCAGAGCATCCCGTTGGGAACATCCGCGGGGTCGGGTACGGGCTGGACGACGTCCCAATGCTCGACGATCAAGCCGCCCTCGATCCGCCAGAGATCGACAACGGCGATGCCACGTTCGTCTCCGGGCGGCGTCATCAGGTAGTGCACCACCGCGTACTGCTCGTCCACGACGACCCGCTTGAGGTCGAGCCTGGCGTCGGTGATCGGTGACTTGGCGATGAACTCGATGAACGCGTCCCGCCCCGAGGGATTCCCGGGGCTGTGCTCGATGAAGTCCTCCGTGAGGACGGTCCGCAGATACTCGATGTTCCCGTTCGCAAACTCCCGATAAGTGCGTTCGACAAGTTCCCTGTTGCGTGCGGCTTGCGCGGTCTCGTTCATGCCCCAGACCATCGCAACCCCCCGTAACCACTGTCGATTACATGGCATGTAGTGGTGACCGGCGCCGCAGCTTCGGTAGAACGGCTGCATGACGGACGATCGGCCAGTCGGGGAGTTGCTGCGGGATTGGCGGCACCGGCGCAAGCTTAGCCAGCTTGACCTGGCGATTCAGGCGGATGTGTCGCCGAGGCATGTCAGCTTCGTCGAGACCGGTCGCACGATTCCCAGTCGCTCTATGGTGCTGCATCTTGCCGAACACCTTGGCGTTCCACTGCGCGAGCGCAATCGGCTGCTTGTCGCGGCCGGCCACGCGCCTGTCTACCAGCAGCGTCCGCTGGACGACCCGGACCTGGCCAAGGCGCTGGCAGCGGTCGAACGAGTGCTGCGCGGGCATGAGCCATTTCCGGCGGTCGCGCTGGATCGCCGCTGGAACGTGATCCTGGCCAACTCGGCGATCGGCGTGTTCTTCGAGGACGCTGACCCGGAGTTGCTGGAGCCTCCGATCAACATGATGCGCCTTGGCCTGCACCCGAAGGGCTTTGCACCGCGGCTGAGCAACTTGGCCCAGGTGCGCACGTTCCTGATGCCGCGCCTCGCGCGTCAGGTCGCGCAGACCGGCGATCCGGCGTTGAGTGAGTTGCACGAGGAGCTGGTGTCGTATGGGGTTGAGGGGGACCTGCCTCCGCCTGATCCGGCCGATATCGCCTTGCCGATCCGGATCCGGCATCGTGGCGTTGAGCTCAGTCTCTTCAGCACGATCACGACGTTCGGCACGGCCTTTGACATCACCCTTGAAGAGATCGCCGTTGAGGCCTTCTTCCCGGCCGACGATCTCACCGCCGAATTCTTCCGGGCCGAAGCCTCCTAAGAGTCGACGGCCTGGCCGGGGGGTCGAGTGAGCCTTGGCTACCGCGTCAGCGCGTCTCCGTAGTCCGAGCTGCGCAGATGACGCGCCGCCTACGTTCAGGTGGAGGGGAACGTGGCGGCCCAGGGTTCGTTGTCGAGTTGCAGCGAGTTGGCCAGTTGGCCAATGGTGCGATACCAGCCTGCTAGGACGACGAACTCCAGCATTTGGGCTTGGTCGTAGTGCGCGGCTAGTTCGTTCCATGCGTTCTGAGAGAGGTTCGCCGAGTCGTGTAGCTCGTCGACCGCTCGGATCAGGGCGCCTTGCTTGGGTGACCACGGGGTGGGGTCCCCGGTCACGGTGGCGTCGATCTGCTTCTTCGTGAGCCCGACCGCTTCAGCGAAGGTCGCGGCGTGCACACCCCATTCGTACTCACAGCCGCTGCGTACGCAGGCTCGAGCGATGACGATCTCGCGGTCTTCAGCGGGGAGCTTGCCGTGTGCCAGTAGTCCGGCGCCCAGGACACGCATCCGAGAGGCAAGTTCGGGATTGCGGTGCAGGACCCGGAAGAGCTGGAGCGGGTCGTGGGCGACGCCGGGTGGCATCCACTTGCGGAGAGCCTCGCCGATCTCAGGTTCGTACGGGGGAGTGAGTGGTTCGATGCGCGGCATGAGTGACCCTTCGGGTGCTTCTGTTTCCGAATCACTATGTCGCTTCGAAAACAGAAGCGCAAGGGGATGGTCCTTTAGTCCCCTCCGGAGAGGGTTGACGCCCAGCGTTCTGACCAGCCGGCAAGCGGCCGGAGCGCCTCGTACGCCTCCTGGCCGAGGGTGGTCAGCGCGTACTGCCCCTCGGGCGTCTGATCGACGAGCCCCGCAGTGGTGAGTTCGACCAGGCGTTGCCGCAGCACGCTCGACGACATGTTGTCGCATCGCTGCTGCAACGGGCGGAAGCCATGTGCCCCCTCGTGCAGCTCCCACACGATCCGCAGAGTCCACCGCCGACCGAACAGGTCAAGCGCTGCCATCAGCGGCCGGCCGGTGCTGGAGCCCCTTACGGGCCGTCCTGGTGTAGGCGTCGTCATTCGGCCCCCGGTGTTTCGGTTTCCGAAACGCTAGCAGTCAGGTGCCATGTGCGTCCTTCGCCTCCTCGTGCGCAGAAGTCGCGTCCCGTATTGCAAGACGCGGCCGTTGTTGCGTTGAGGTCTGGGCGTTCACCCAGTTCGTCCGCTCCGAGGCTTGCAGCCGATGCAGGGATCAGCAGGTCGGAGAGATCGGTGGGCGGGGGAACGGCGTTCCGGAATGATCAGTGGCGGGACAGGGGCGGGGCGGGTTGGGACGTGGCGGGGATCGTCTGTGCGAGGGTGGCGCGGCGTTCGGGCCTGGCGATCAGATGCCAGGCGGTCACGGCCGCAGCGAGATAGGCGATGCCGATGGCCAGGAACGCGGTGGCGGTGCCGGTGGTCCAGTCAGGGGCCGCGGCGAGAACGGCGCCGATGACGGCGATCCCGACCAGCGTGCCGACCTGGCGGTTGGCGTTGAGGACGGCGCCGGCCGCGTTGCCGTTCTCCGATCCGGCGGCGTCGACCATGGTGGCGGTCATCGCAGGTGAGATGATCCCGCCGGCGATGCCGGTCACGGCCAGGGCCAGGGCCACCTGCCAGTACGGGGTGGCGGGGGAGATCGTGGCCATCGCGAGCGAGGCCATGGCGGCCACGAAGAGGAAGATGATCAGCAGTGGGCCGTTGGCGAAGCGGGCGGAGATGCGCGCGAACGTGATGTTGCTCAGCGGCAGGAAGGCGGTCAACGGAAGGATCTCCAGCCCGGCGCGGAGTGGTGACGCGCCGCGAGCGTGCTGGAAGTACAGGCCGACCAGGAAAAGCACGCCGTAGAACGCCGCGTTGAAGAAGAATCCCACGGCGTTGGCCCCCGCGAAGCGCGGTTCCCGGAACAGTGTCCATGGCATGACGGTCGTACGAGCGTGACGTTCGCGGGCCAGGAGAAGCACGGTCCCGATCACCGTGACGGCGGCTGCCGCCGGCACGGTCGCCGAGGTCCAGCCCCGCTGCGGGCCCTCGATGAGCGCGAAGCTCAACGCGGCGAGCACGACGATCAATGTGGCGTGCCCGGAGATGGCCAGCGGCGTCTCGCGGCTCGCGCCGGTCCGGGAGACGAAGCGCCGTGTCAGCTCCATGCCGATGAGCCCCACGGGCAGATTGATCAGGAAGATGCTCTGCCATCCGAGTGTGCTGACCATGATGCCGCCGACCGTGGGGCCGAGCGCCAAGGACGATGACACGACCGCGGACCAGAGACCGAGGACCTTGGTGCGTTCGCGCGGATCCGGGAACGCATGCACGAGCAAGGCCAGCGAACTCGGCATGAACAGCGCCGCCCCCGCGCCCTGCAGCAGCCGGGCCGCGATCAGCGACTCGATCGTGGGAGCGAGGGCGCTCGCCAGAGAGGCGACCACGAAGATCGCCATGCCCCACATGTAGACCGTTCGGGCGCCAATCCGGCCCGCCAGGCCGCCGGCGAGCATGAGCAAGGCGGCGAACGTCAGCACATAGCCGTCGACGGCCCAGGTGAGCTGGGTCAACGACGCGTCGAGTCGTTCCTGGATGGTCGCGCCCGCGACCTGCATCACCGTCGCGTCCAGCCCAGCCATCACAAACCCAGCCGCCAGCGCGGTGATCTTCATGGCCGAACGTTCCTCGTCTGACGACATGGCCCACCTAACGTTTTCGAAGTAAACGGACGAGTGCAGTCCGCTTCGAACGGTATTTCAAACGGACGTGACCTGTCCACTTAAATCGGACAGATGGCGTCCGCTTATTGCTAGGCTGTACTCATGAGCAGGACAGCGACCGCTGTGGAGCGGCTGCTCCAGGACGGTTCCGGCCGCCGCCCACGTGCGGACGCGCGCCGGAACGTTGAACGCCTGGTCATAGCCGCGCGGGAGGCCGCGTCCGACGGGGGTGAGATCACCGCCCACGAGATCGCGCGGCGTGCCGGCGTGGGCGTCGGTACGTTCTACCGCCGCGTGGGCTCTCTTGAGGTGCTCCTCCAGGCGGTGCTCAGCGAACTGCTCGACGAGATCGTGGCGGCGGCAGACCTAGGTCTCGCGGATCCCGACCCCTGGGCGGCCTTGTGCCGGTTCGCGGGCTCGTACATCCGGCTGCGGAACGAACTCTGCGACGTCAACGAGGCGCTCGGCGGCATCATCGACCACGAGCGCACCGTCCTCCGCGACCGCATCCGCCTCCTGGTCGAACGAGCCCAAGCCGCCGGAGCCATGCGTACGGATGTCACCTGGCAGGATGTGGCGTTCCTGATGGTCTCGACATCGACCGGCGACCGCACCCTGGGCCTGCGCGCAGGTGACCTCCAGTGGGAACGCAACCTCCAGATCGTTTTGGACGGCCTCCGCACCGACGACCCAAACCCCCTCCCGGGCGGCCCGCCCCAACTACCTCCCAGCCAGATCTAGATGTCCCTGGGCAGTACGCCCAGGGCATCTCCGGGCACCTAGGGCATCTCTGGGGCGGGGAGTGTGGCGAGGTGGCAGGAATCTCGGCGGTGGGCTGGCTGTTGACCTTGTACGTGACACACGGTGAGTACAAGGTGCCTGGTGGGAAGCTCGTGGCCGTCGACCTGGAGGTCGAGGATGGCCGCCTGCGGGACGTCAGGGTCAGCGGGGACTTCTTCCTTGAGCCGGACGAGGCTCTGGACAGCATCAATGCGGCCCTGGAGGGGTTGTCTGCGGGGCTGGAAGCCGGAGAGTTCGGTGGCCGCGTGCAGGCTGGTCTGCCTCAGGGCACCGTCATGCTCGGCGTCTCGGCCGAGGCCATCGGCATCGCTGTCCGGCGCGCTCTGGCGCACGCGTCCGACTGGCGTGACCATGATTGGCAGCTCATTCAGACCGAACCGCAGGCTCCAGCTCTTCATATGGCGCTGGACCAGGTGCTTGCCGGGGAGGTCGGTGCCGGTCGCCGGCCACCTACGTTGCGGGTGTGGGAGTGGGCCTCCAATTCCGTGATCATCGGTAGCTTCCAGTCGTTGCGGAACGAGGTGGACGCCGAGCAGGCGGAGCGGCACGGTGTGACGGTCGTCCGCCGGATCAGCGGTGGCGGGGCGATGTTCGTCGAGCCTGGCAACACCATCACCTATTCGCTGTACGCGCCGGAGTCGCTCGTGGCGGGCATGTCCTTTGCGGAGAGCTACGCCTTCCTGGACGACTGGGTGCTGGGTGCGCTCGGTGACCTCGGTATCAAGGCCTGGTACCAGCCGCTGAACGACATCGCGTCCGCCAACGGGAAGATCGCCGGAGCTGCCCAGAAACGGCTGGCGGCGGGCGCGGTGCTCCACCACGTGACCATGGCGTACGACATCGATGCCGACAAGATGACCCAGGTGCTCCGCATCGGCCGCGAGAAGATCTCCGACAAGGGCATCGCCAGCGCCAAGAAGCGGGTCGATCCGCTCCGCAGCCAGACCGGCTTGCCTCGTGAACAGGTCATCGACCGGATGATCGCTCACTTCCGCACTCGATATGGCCTCACCGACGATCGGCTGACCGAAGCCGAGCTCCGGATGGCGGAGAAGCTCGCCATGGAGAAGTTCTCCAGCCCGTCTTGGACCGCTCGCGTTCCCTAACATCCCGACTCCTCCGACCTGCTGCTGTCCTTGAACGCGGGCGAGCTCATCGGGCCCGATGGCATGACGGTCGCTGTGGCAACCGCGACCGCACGAATCCAGACCACTGGCCAGGGCTGATCACGGCGGCGGGCGGTTGGGTAGGGGGAAGCCGGGTTCGTAGTGCGTGGTGGGTGAGTCGGGTGCGTGGGCGGAGTACGCGCTGCGGACCTCCAACGCTGATAACGGCTCCAGGTGGTCCCCGTTCATCTGCCAGCCACGGACGGTCTCGCTGTTGTCGTCCTGGGTGCGGATGGTGACGGCGGCCGACTCTCCTAGGGCGTACGCGGCCGCGAGGATCGTGGTGAAGATGTCCAGCTGCGGGCCGTACGACAAGACCTGGTGTGGCGACTTCTCGAACTCGGTCTGGATCGAGAGCTGCTCCGGGCCTGCGTCCATAACGCAGGCGAGCCGGTGGACTCCAAGGCCTACGCCTCGTACGAGAGCGAGGAGGATCGCGGTTGCGACCGCTATCGCCTCTTGGGCTGGATCGTTGAGCTTGGAGGCGGGTCCGGGTTCGGTGGCGAGGCCGAGGAGTTCGAGGGCGGCGGCTGCGGTGCGTTCGTCGTCGCGTTGACGGCCGAGCGCACGGAGCAGCACGTCGAGCGGCTCTCCTCCGTACAGTTGCGGCGGTAGGAGGCGAAGACTCGCGGAGTATTGCGCGCGGCTCTGGACGTGGTCTGCCGGAAGGCTCTCGAGCGCGCAGAACGTGCGGTAGCCCTCAGGATCGAACGGGCGCACCCAGACGTGGCCGCCGTGGCGTCGCAGAGCACGGAGGAGTAAGCGTGAGCGTTCGCGGTATTTGGCGTAATCGCCGAACTCCGGCATTGGGCACGCCTGGTGCATGGCCTCGAAGTCGTCCTCGTTGCAGAGCAGGGCAACGGTGACCTCGGGACCTGGTTGCCGGACTGCGGACGGAGTCCGGCGGTGGCGAGGACTGCGGTTCTTCCTGTTGGCCATGATCCCTCCTGGATTCGACACTCGCTGGAGTTAAGCAAATCCTTACAGTGACGACCGTAGGTCGCGCGTCTGACATTTCTGAGCGGGTGTCCCCGGAGCCGTGAGGGCGGCGGCTACCGATCAGGCGGGCATGCTCGGTCCGTTTGCCGGACTCGACTGCGTGATCATCGGCATGACCGTCGGTTGCAGGTGGCGGTTACGGGGTTGGGGGGCCTTCTTCGGGGCGTTCGATGGGTTGGGTTTGGGAGGAACGGCGACGGCGGATGCCGCGGCGGCCGGCTACCAGGGTGTCGTCTTCGGTGCCTTCGATGATGGCGGCGGCTGTGCGTGGCTCGTCCGGGGCGGGAGAAGGTGTGCCTTCGGATTCGCCGACCTCTACGAAGTGCTTGAGGGCTTCGGTGACCTCCGCATCCGGATCCGGATCTTGGTTCTCCTTAGGCCACGCGCCGCGCTTGAACACCAGCGCGTCAACGGAGAGGCGGCCGCCGGCTCCGGCGGCGAAGAGAAGGCTCATCAGGCCCAGGACCAGCACGAGTTCGTATCCGTACCCGACCTTGTTGCCCTCCACGAGCATCAGGCCTTGGTCGGCATGGACGAAGACAAACGCACCTGCCATGTCCACGAAGAGAAGGGCGCCCGCGATCGGGAGGCCCACCCCGGCGATCAGGGCGGCGCCGCCCAGGAGCTCGACGAACGCCGCGTATGCGGCGGCGGCCGTGGGGAGGGGCACGCCGAGGTCGTCGAAGCTCTGGCCGGTCGCGGTGATGCCTGCTTCGATCTTCTGCCAGCCGTGGGCGATGAAGACGACTCCGACGGCGATTCGTGCGAGCAGGGCCACGACGTCGTAGAACAGCGATGGACGCATTGACGTCGCTCCTTCCGTATGGGCAGCGCCGCTCGTGAGTATGACCCGTAGCAGGGCAAATCCGCGAGCCTTCCTGGCCAGGGGCAGCGGCATATGCGGCGGGTGTTGTCGCCCGTAGGCGGTTCCTGGTCATAGGTTGGGTGACGTCGGATGAGAAGGGGTGCGTAGATGTCGATGCAGAAGGGCGCCAACACGGCGGTGCCTGTGGCCTCGGTCCGGGTGGAGCTGGGATGGCAGGGTGGTCCTGGCGTGCCTGATGCCGACGCTTCCGCGCTGTTGATCGCTGGCACGGGCAAAGTACGTTCGGACGACGATTTCGTCTTCTACAACCAGCCGGTGCACGGTTCTGGTTCGGTACGGCACGAGGGCAAGCAACGGGGCCCGACCGTACGGGACGTCCTGGGTGTGAACCTGGCGGCGGTCGAGCCGGACATCGAGAAGATCGTGGTCGCGGCCTCGGCGGACGGCGGTACGTTCGGCGAGTTCCAGGGGCTGTATGTGCGGGTGGTGGACGCGGCAGCCGGGACTGAGGTTGCGCGTTTCGACAACCCTGGCGCCACGACTGAGACTGCGTTCGTGCTGGGGGAGCTCTACCGGCGCCAAGGCGCCTGGAAGTTCCGCGCTATTGGCCAGGGGTACGACTCGGGTCTTGCGGGTCTGGCCACTGACTTCGGCATCTCAGTAGACGAACCGAGCCAGAGCGCTCCTCCGCCACAGCAGCCCGTACAGCCACCGCCTCCTCCTGCCCCACCGCAGCAACCAGTACAACCGCCGCCCCCTCCCGCCCCGCCTCAGCCGCAACAGGCTGCGCCGTCGCAGCCTCCGGTGCAAGGCGGGATGATTTCGCTGACAAAGAGCTCCCCGTCGGTGTCGCTCACCAAGCAGGGCGCCACCTCGGGCAACATGCGGGTCAACCTCAACTGGACCGCACGTGAAGGCGTCGCGACCGGGCGGTTCGGCAAGCGGCGCCGCGGCTACGACCTCGACCTGGACCTGTGCTGCCTCTGGGAACTGATGGACGGCCGCAAGGGGATCATTCACGCCGTCGGTGACTTCGGCGCGCTCGACCGCCCGCCGTTCATCCAGCTCGACAAGGACGACCGCACGGGCTCGGTCGAGACCGGCGAGAACCTCACGATCAACCTCGACCACACCGCGCAGTTCAAGCGCATCCTGGTGTTCGCGGAGATCTACGAGGGCGCCGATGACTTCCGCGGCCTGGACGCGATCGCCACGCTCTTCCCGGTGGGCTCCCCACCGATCGAGATGCGCATGGACGACTGCCACGACGCCTCGCGAGACGCCGTCCTCGCCCTCATCGAGAACGTGAACGGTGAGCTCGTGGTCCACCGCCAGGGCCGGTTCGTCCTGCCACCGCCCGGCCGCCCGCGCTGGGGCAAGATGTCGGTCGACCAGGCGTACAACTGGAACCTCGAATGGGTCGCCTCCCGCGGCAAGGACTGACCAGGCTCCGCTGACTCCGAGCCGAGCTCTGCGGATTTCCTCCTCTTCGTTCGGCTCTGAGACACGTTCGTATCAGCGCAGGGCACACTTTGCCGGTGTGCCCTGCGCTGTCGCATCGGCTGAGCTCAGGACTTGTGAGCTCAGGACTTGATGGTTTCGGCGAGCTTCTTGTCTTTGCTTACTCGTACGAGCGCGGCGGCGAAGCGGGCCAGGTCCTTCTCAGGGACTACGTCGGCGAGGCGCTTGGGGTCGCCGGGCAGGCCCAGGCGTTCGGCGCCCTTGAGGGTATGGCTGTCGAAGTAGGGGCGCAGCCACGGCCACATGGCCTGGGCCTCGCGGCAGAAGATGTCGACGCCCGTAGGGCCGATCCCCGGGAACTCCCGCAGCAGCTTGCCCGCGCGTTCTCGGTCGCGCCCTGACTCGATCGCGAGCCGCCGCAGGTCGCCCTGGTACTTGTCCTGAACCATCTCCGCCATATCGCCGAGCCGTGTCGCGGTGCTCTCGTCGTACCGCACGTAGTGTCCCCGTCCCAGCGCGTCGACGCGGTCTTGCCAGCTCAGCCTGTTCATGCCGCGTGGTGTGCCGCCGCCCGCCTCGAACAGCTCTTGGGCAGCCGCCATCGCGATGTCCGAGGAGATGCGGGTGCTCATCAGGTTGGCCAAGACCAGCAACTTGAAGAGAGCGGCAGGCTGGTCCTTCAGCGGGATGCCGGCCTCCTCCGCGTAGGTCTTGCTCGCCTCTCGCATCAGCTTTCGTACGACAGCGTCCATGGCATCGTCCTCCCGTCATCGAGCGGCTTACCCAGGCTGTGGGGAACAACTCCGCCCGAAGTCAAAGACGATGTCAGATCAGGCTGAGCTGTCCTTCCCCCGCGAGCGGATCGCGGTGCTTCTTAAGGTGACGCCATTGCGGGAGGTCGTCCAGGTATGACCACGACATCCGGTGATGTGGCGTTGGTCCGTGTGCCTCCAGCGCCTTCTGGTGAACGGGCGAGGGGTATCCGGCGCACGCACCGAAGCCGTACGCGGGGAACTCCGGATCGAGCTCGGCCATCAGGCGATCGCGATGCACCTTGGCCAGGACGGACGCCGCCGCGACCGTGACCGACCGTTGGTCGGCTTTGACTTCGCAGCGCACGCGCCAGGGCCGCTTCAGGAAGTCGTTGTTGCCGTCGAGGATGACCATGTCGGGCGGCTCCGGAAGGGCCTCCAGCGCGCGCAGGGCGGCGCGGCGGAGGGCCTCTGTCATACCGAGCTCGTCAATCTCCTCGGGCGAGGAGGAGCCGATGGCGTACGTGGCGAGCCAGCCGGGCAACACCTCGGCGAACGCCTCCCGATGCGCCTCGGTGAGAAGCTTGGAGTCGGTGAGCCTGATCTTGCGCTTGCCGCGTCCGGGAAGTTCTGGCGGCGGGCTGAAGTCGGTGACCGCCGCGCACACCACCACGGGCCCCGCCCACGCGCCGCGCCCGACCTCGTCCACGCCCGCGATCCGCAAGGCGCCGCCTTCCCGGAGCTGGTTCTCGATCTCGTACCCCGCCACCCGCGGCAGCGGAGGTGGCACTGAGCCCTCACCTGCCGCTTCAAGGCCGGGCAGCAATTCCCCGTTGGCGGTCAAGAGGGCTCCGGTCGCGGTGTGGGTGTTTGCCGGATGGTCACGAGGTCGCCTGTACGAAGGCGACGATCTCGTGGGCGAGACGTTCTCCGTCGTCCTCCTGGAGGAAGTGCCCCGCTCCTTCGATCGTAGGGTGGCTGACGCCTGCCTGTGGCAACGACGCGGCGCCGGGGACGAGTTGGCTGAAGAGAGGTGCCATGGGGCCGGTGATGGGGTCCTTGTCGCTGAAGGCCACCAGGAACGGCTTCTCCCACTTCCGGAGAACGTCCCAGGCATCGCGGTTGGGCTGGGCCTCAGGGTCGTCGGGCTCGGCGGGAACCAGGCCGGGCATGGCGCGTGGGCCTGCCTTGTACGACTCGTCCGGGAAGGGTGCGTCGTATGCGGCGCGGACGTCGTCCGTGAGCGACGTGCGGCAACCAGACTGGATGCCGCGTGCCACATCGAACTCCGGCGCCGTACGAACGGACTCCCGGAACCGCAGCCACGTCTCCGGCATCGGAAAGTCACCCGTCGGCAAGCCGGTATTGGCCGCGACGATCCGGGCGAAACGTTCAGGATGGGCCACGGCCAGGCGCAGCCCGATCAGGCCGCCCCAGTCCTGCCCGACGAGGGTGACGTCGCGCAGGTCGAGTACGTCGAACGCGAGCGAACGGGTCCATTCGATGTGGCGGGCGTACGAGTGGTCGCTGATCTCGGTGGGTTTGTCGGAACGCCCGAAGCCGACCAAGTCGGGGGCTACTACGTGGAGACCCGCGTCCTCGAGCACAGGCATCATGCGCCGGTAGAGGAACGACCAGCTCGGCTCACCGTGCAAACACAGCACCACAGGCCCGTCCGCCGGGCCCGCTTCGACATACGCCATTCGCAGCGTTCCGCCGTCCTGGTCAGGGACGTCGGCATAGCGCGGCTCGTATGGGAAGCCGGGCAGCGCGCCGAATCGCTCGTCGGGCGTGCGCAAGGTTCGCATGATGCCCATCATGCATGACGCCCATGATCCCAGTGACGCATGCACGTCCATCCACTATCGGCTCGCGCACGTCCATACCAATGTCGGCTCGCGTGCCAGCGATCATCCGGCCTACGCTGCCGACATGGCTGTGTCTTTGTTCGCCGTCACACTCGACTGTCCCGATCCCGGGAAGCTTGCGCGGTTCTACGAAGGTTTTCTCGGTGGGCAGGTACATGTCGCCGACGATGGCCACTTCGCAGTGCTGGTCATCGAGGGCGAAGTGCGGCTCGACTTCCAGCGGGCGGACAATCCGGCGCCGCCAGGGTGGCCCGACCCGACGGCGCCGCTGCGTCATCATCTCGAGTTCGCCATCGACGAGGACCCGGATGAGATGGAACGCAGGCTTCGTGAGCTCGGGGCCACGGTGCCCGCACACCAGCCCGATGACGACCACTTCCGCGTTTACGTCGACCCGGTAGGTCACCTGTTCTGCGTGGCTCCCAGAGCCAACACCCACGTTCGCGAGGACTAGGGCGCGTCTCAAAGTCAGTTGCCCTACTGCGCGACGCCCAGGCACGCACCTCGCGGAGTTGTCGTCAGTCGACGGCCAAACCCGGGCCGACTCCCTCCTCCGCCCCCACGATGCACGCACCTGGACGCCGCTCGCTACGGGCGCCGACTTTGAGACACGCCCTAGGCCCGGCCCGAGTGCACGGCGGATTTGCCGATCTTGTTTGTCACATCACTGACGCTACGGGTGTGTCCGGCAAGGACGCTACGGGTGTGTCCGGCAAGTCGGGCAGGGTTGGCAATCCACCGTTGCCCAGTACAAATGTCCTGTTCGCCGGGCTTGTTGTCGGCCTCGGTCGACAGAAACCTTCGCCGTCCTGTCTCGTCAGGAGTCAACGAACCGCGTGCGAGGAGTCCCGTTCGAGCCTGTCCTGCGCTTTACTCGCCTGTGATGGCATTGTTCGGCAGATCCCGCTCCCGCCCGGCGGGCACCGCGGCGCGGGATCTCTTCGAGCGCCTGCGATGGCGTTATTTCCAGGTCCAGGCGGGGCTGCGCTTCCTGGGCGGGCTGCTGCTGCTCGCCCTGGTGGTGGCGGGGGCGGTGGTGCTGAACGGGCCCGTGCTGAGCGCCGCCGCGTTCGCCCTCATCCTGCTGATCGTGGTGCACCTGACCCTGCGGTCGCCGGCGGGCATGGCCGTGGTCTCGGTGATCGTGGGCTGGCTGGTGGTGTCGGTTCCGCTCGGCCATCTGTACCCAGGGCACGAGGACCAGCAGCCCTATCTCAGCCCGTCGCTGTTGCTCGCGCTCCTCGCCCTGCCTGTCGCGTTCGTGGCGCTGCGCTTGCGGGGGTATGCGCCGTGGCGTACGGCCCTGCTCGCCCTCGCCGCGGCCGGGATCGTCACGGCTGCGGCGGCCCATCCGCTGCCGGACCTGCAGGTACTACCCGGCTGGCTGGCGGCGCTCGGCTTCCTGGCCTACCGGTGGGACCAGGCGCGCCGTTCGGTACCTGCCGAGGCATACGAGACGGGGTGGGTCCAGGAGCAGTCCAACCCGGGAGGCGACGGCATGACGACGCCCGGCAAACCTCGGCCCGACCGCCGCACCGGCCCCGGTTCGGGCAGTGAATCTGGGGCGGGGTCGGGCCCAGGTAATGGGTCAGGTGCTGGGAACGGTCCGGCTGCGGGGAATGGGGCGGGGGCCGGGACCGGCTCATGGCCGGGGACCGGCGCGGGATCGCGCAACGGACCGAAGTTTGGCACTGGTCCGCGTTCGGGCGGCGGCTCAGGCAAGGGCGGCGGCTCTGGAAAGGGAAGCGGCTCTGGCTCTGGAGCGGGCGGCAGCGGCTCGGAGAACGCGTCCGGGGGAAACTCTGGGAGCGGGTCCGGTCCGGGTGGGAGCGGCGGAACGCTGGACTCCGCCGGGGTGCCTGCGGCCACGCAGGCGGCGTACGAGGCGCGCGCGGCGGCGCAGTCCCAGGAATACGGCGGCGGTGAGGGGTCGCGGGACGACGGCACGCAGGACGGACGTGCGGAGGACCAGCCGGAGATCTCGGTCGCCGAGGCGCTCGCCGAGCTGACCGAGATGATCGGGCTGGCACCGGTGAAGCGCCAGGTGCGTTCCATCGCCGCGTCCATCGAAGCCGCACACCTGCGCGCCGCCGCCGGTGTGCCGACCGAGAAGCCCATGCGGCACTTCGTCTTCGTCGGCCCCTCGGGCACCGGCAAGACCAGCGTGGCCCGCGTTCTGGCCAAGATCTTCTACGCGTTCGGGCTGCTGCCGACGCCCAACCTGGTGGAGGCGCACCGGGCCGACCTCGTCGGGGAGTTCCTCGGCGCCACCGCGATCAAGACCAACCAGCTCGTCGACTCGGCGCTCGGGGGCGTGCTGTTCATCGACGAGGCGTACGCGCTGGTGAACTCCGGCGAAGGGCAGCCGGACCGGTTCGGCAACGAGGCCGTGCAGACCCTCCTCAAGCGCGCCGAGGACGACCGCGACAACCTGGTCATCATCCTCGCCGGGTACGAGGCGCAGATGACCGAGTTCCTCGACTCCAACCCAGGGCTGGCCTCGCGGTTCGGCACGCGCGTGCACTTCCCCTCGTACCGCACGGCTGAGCTCCTCTGCATCGCCGACTACCACACCGGCCTGCGCGATGACCGGCTCGACGGCGAGGCCCGGCGCCGCCTGGGCACTCGTTTCGAGGAGATCGAACGGCGCGGCATCATCGACGAACTCGGCAACGGGCGGTTCGTGCGTTCGCTCACCGAGGCCGCCGCCCGCGCGCGTGACGTCCGCGTGGTCGAGGCCGCCGACCGTCCCACCGCGGACGACCTGGTCACGCTGCGCACCGAGGACGTCGAGACCGCGTTCGCCGAGCTCACCGAGCGGTACCGCGGGTACGCCGAGACGCCGACCCTCGACGAGGCCCTCGGCTCACTCGACGCGATGATCGGGCTGTCCGCCGTCAAACGCCAGGTACGCGAGATCGCCGCGCAGCTCCAGGTCGCCCAGATGCGCGCCGAACAGGGCCTGGTCACCCGCACGCCGACCCGCCACTTCGTCTTCACCGGGCCGCCCGGCACCGGCAAGACCACCGTCGCCCGCGTCCTCGGCCGTATCTTCGCGGCGCTCGGCCTCCTGACGCGGCCGTCCGTGGTCGAGGCCCAGCGCGCCGACCTCGTCGGCGATCACCTCGGCGCGACCGCCCTCAAGACCAACAAGGTCATCGATTCGGCGCTCGGCGGCGTGCTCTTCGTCGACGAGGCGTACGCGCTGAGCAATCCCGGCTACAGCGGCGGCGACGCGTTCGGCGCCGAAGCCGTCCAGACGCTCCTCAAACGAGCCGAGGACGACCGCGACCGCCTCGTCGTCGTGCTGGCGGGATACGACCAGGACATGGAACGCTTCCTGGCCTCCAATCCCGGCCTGAGTTCGCGCTTCGACGTGCGGGTCGACTTCCCTTCGTACGGCCCGGACGAGCTCCTCCAGATCGCCCAACTGATCGCCGAGCAGGAAGGCGACCACTGGGAGGAACAGGCCCTCGACGACCTGGCCCTCGTCTTCCAGCGTGCCTGCGGTACGGGACGCATCGACGAACTGGGCAACGGCCGCTTCGCGCGTTCCCTCTACGAGAAGGCCTGCGCCTCACGTGCCGTACGAGCGGCCCAGCTGGGTCCGGCCGCCACCGCCGCCGACCTGACCATCCTGACAACGGACGACGTCCGCGCCGCATTCGCCGAGGTGACCCACCGCCTTGGCTGAACGCACCGAGCGAGCCACGGCGGCCTGTCGGAGGTCTGTCGCGGTCTGTCGGGCGGTCGCTCGGGCGGTCTGTCGGACGGATGCGGTCTAATCGGGCTATGGGATCGGTGACTTGGGGTCAGGTGCTGGCCTGGCGTATGCGGCGGCAGCTCCTCGAACCGGCCGGAGATTTGCCGGCCGTGGAGGTGGCGCGGCGGTTGGCCGGCGTCCAGGCTCAGGTCGCGTCGTCCGCCGAGCTGGCGGTCGCGGTCCGGCAAGCGACACCCGCGCCTGGGGAAGTGCCGAAGGCGCTCTGGGACGAACGTTCACTCATCAAGACGTGGGCCATGCGCGGGACACTCCATCTGCTGCCTGCTGACGAGGCCGGGGCCTACCTTGCGCTGTGCGCCACGATCCGCCACTGGGAGAAGCCTTCGTGGGCCAAGGCCTTTGGGGCCAGCCCACCCGACCTGGAGGCGATCGCCGAAGCCGCCGGTGAAGCGCTCGCCGGGGGCGCGGCGCTCACCCGCGAGGAGCTGAACGCGGCGATCGTGGAGAAGACGAACTCGGCGCACCTCGCCGAGGTCTTGGGGTCGGGCTGGGGGCCGCTGCTCAAGCCGCTCGCCTGGTGGGGCGTGCTCTGCTACGGCCCCTCGCAGGGCCAGCGCGTCACGTTCGCGTCGCCTGAGCGGTTCGTGCCCGGCTGGAAGGGGCTGCCTGAGGTCGAGGACGCGGCTCGTACGGTCGTGCGAGCCTTTCTTGGGGCGCATGGACCCGCGACGCCGGAGATGTTCGACAACTGGCTGATGCGCAAGACCTCCAGGAAGAAGGACGTCAAGGCGTGGTTCGCGGCGGCGGGTGAGCTCGCCGCCGTCGACGTCGAGGGCGCCGAGATGTTCGTTCTGCCGGAGCATCTGGACGAGCTCATCGACACCGAGCCGACGCGTTCCGTGCGGCTCCTGGGTGGGTTCGACCAGTACGTCCTCGGCGCCGGAACGGGCGCCACCTACCTCGTTCCAGCCGAGCGCCGCGCCGCGGTCAGCCGGGCAGCAGGCTGGATCTCGCCTGTGGTGCTCCACGAAGGCCGCGTGGCCGGAGTCTGGGAGGGCAAGGACGGCGACATCACCGTGACGCCCTTCGAGGACATCCCGGCCAAGCCGCTGGCCACCGAGATCGCCAGGATCGCTCCGCTCTTGTCCCGTACGGCCAAGGCCTCCTGAATCTGAATCTGGATGCGCGCGCCACGCGTCCCGGCCGTCGCGAATCCCCGCATGCCGTCTCCGGCCTTCCGCGTTGCGGGCTCAAGATTCGAGGAGGTTCTTGAGTGCGGCGAGGCGGTCGCGCCAGAGGGCCTTCAGTTCAGTTGCCGTCTCGGCATCGGGCACCTTCTCGTGCAGCAGAGAGACCTGGGCTCTGCTCTCGCCCTTGGCGACGAAGCCGACAGCGATGCGCGTCGAGCCGTCCTGCCAGTCGGCCCGCAGAGACTTGGGCTGGGTGACTGTACGGATCTTGATTTCGTCCGGAAGCCAGCGCTTGCGGAGCTTGGCATCGGTGAAGGCCTCGAACAGCCGTTCCGCCGAGGCGTCCACGGTCTTGCTGACGCTTGCCGAGAAGTAGCCGGAGGCATCCTGCCCCGGCGCCCGCATGCCGCGTTCCTGCTCGTACCCCACGGTGAGTGTCTGCGCCCACCAGTGGTCGATCCCCTGCTCCTCGACGAGCCAGCGCACGATGTCGCCGTGTTTGTGACTCTGTGCGCCCCAGGTGTCGAGCAATGCGAACCAGTCGTCCCAGGTGCGCGCCGTGTTCTCGTGAACGGAGGCATCGGTGATCTTGGACTTGAGCGCCTTGGGGGCCCCGGTATCGCGGCCTGTGGGCTTGGATACCGGGCCTGTGGGCTTGGACGGCTTCTGACTCATGATCAGTTCCTTCCCCAGTTGTGCCGTCGTCATGGCGTTGACCTGCTCTTTCGATGTCGAAGGCCCTGACGGGCTCCGGGCTCCGGGCCTCCCGGAGCGTCAGGGGCGGCCGGCGTGGGGGACGTCCACCTGGCAGGTGAGGACGCGGGCCTGGCGGATCTTGGCAGCCTCCTACGGGTCGTACGTGGGGGCCGCGCACAGGAAGAGGGTGCGGCCGTCCTCACCGCCCAGGGCGCAGGCGAAGACCCCCAGGTCACCGGCGCTGATCTCCTCCAGGATCTCGCCGCCCTCACGGACGCGGAGGGCACGGTTGCCGCCCGCGTCGGCCATCCAGACGGCCCCTTCGGCGTCGAGGGTGATGCCGTCCGGAGGGCTACCGGGGATGTCCGCCCAGACCCTCCGGCCGGCCAGTGATCCGTCCGGCTGGATGTCGAACGCGGTGAGGCGTTCGGCCCAGGACTCGGCGATGATCAGGGTCGAGCCGTCCGGAGTGATGACCGGGCCGTTCGGGAACGACATCCCGTCCGAGACCACGGCGACGCCGCCGTCAGGGTCAACGCGGAGCAAGACGGTCGTCGGCTGCTCGTCCCAGGCCATGTAGTCGACGCAGCCGATGTACGCGCGGCCTTCGGCGTCCACGACCATGTCGTTGGCCGTTCCACCGCCCGAGTACGAGGAAAGATCGGCGTGGACGGCGGGCTTCCCGTTCTCCAGGCGGAGCACCTGGTTGTCCATCATGGAGACGATGAGCTGCGTGCCGTCGGGCAGCCAGCCGAGGCCTGATGGCGACCCGGGGACCTCGGCCACCGTCTCGGCCGTACCGTTGAGAGAGACCGCCAGAACATGGTGGCGCCAGAAGTCGGAGACCCACAGGCGACCGTCGTGCCAGCGCGGGCCCTCGAAGAACGCGCCGCCGGTGACGAGGGTGTCGAGTGAACGCATGGTCGTGCTCCCCTGCTCGGGGCGCCCTCGGTGGGCGCCTTTCACCGGGGACGTAGAGGCCGCCTCGACGTTCTCGACATCCTGTGGGGGAGAATTTCCAAAGAATCTCTGGAGGCGTCCATGAAGTTTCTGATCATGATCTACCACAACCCGGAGAGCCGGAAGATCTGGGCGGAGATGTCCCCGGAAGACCAGAACCTGGGGCTGGACGCCTACGAGGCCCTCGACGCGGCGCTCACCGAGTCCGGGGAGCTCATCGTCTCCGAACGGCTGGCCGACCCCGAGACCGCCCGCCGAGTAGGCGTCCGCGACGGCAAGACGATCTCCACGGACGGTCCGTTCGCCGAGGTCAAGGAGCAGCTGGCCGGCTTCTACCTGATCGAATGCCAGGACGCCGAACGTGCCACCGAGATCGCGGGGCAGATCCCGGAGGCCTTTCTCGGCATGATCGAAGTACGGCCCGTCATGGGCCTGCGCGGCGGTCCGGAGATGTGAAGAGCACCGAGGACCTCCTGCGCGAGCTCGCCCCGCAGGTGCTCACGGCCCTCGTACGGCATCACGGCGATTTCGACGCCTGTGAGGACGCCGTGCAAGAGGCGCTGCTGGCCGCCGCCGTCCAATGGCCGGACGAGGGCGTACCGGGCAACCCCAAGGGCTGGCTGATCACGGTCGCGTCCCGCCGCCGGATCGAACTGTGGCGCAGCGAATCGGCTCGCAAACGCCGCGAGGAGACCGTGGCAGCCCTGGCACCGACGGCCCCCGAGCCCATGCCCGCCACCGACGACACCCTCACGCTCCTCCTGCTCTGCTGCCATCCGTCCCTGACGACGGTCTCCCAGATCGCCCTGACCCTGCGCGCGGTCGGGGGTCTGACCACCGCCGAGATCGCCCGCGCGCTCCTGGTGCCAGAGAGCACTGTCGCCCAGCGGATCAGCCGGGCCAAGGCGCGCATCAAGGCGGACGGCGCCGAGTTCCGGATGCCGCCCCCCGGCCAGCTCCCCGAACGCGTCGCCGCAGTCCTGCACGTCCTCTACCTGATCTTCAACGAGGGCTACACGGCCAGCTCCGGGCCCGTACTCCACCGCGTCGAGCTTTCCAGCGAAGCGATCCGCCTGACCCGCCAGCTCCACACCCTGCTCCCCGAAGACGGCGAAGTATCCGGCCTCCTGGCCCTCATGCTGCTCACAGACGCCCGCCGCCCCGCCCGGACCCGTTCAGACGGCGCTCTCGTCCCGCTGAACGAACAGGACCGCACCCGCTGGGACCGCACCGCCATAGCCGAAGGCACTGCCCTCGTAACCCGCGCCCTTGCCACCGCCCCGATCGGCCCCTACCAGCTTCAAGCCGCGATAGCCGCCCTCCACGATGAGGCTGCCCGCGCCGAAGACACTGACTGGCGCCAGATCCTCGGCCTCTACGAACTCCTGGAGACCATTGCCCCGGGCCCCATGGTCACGCTCAACCGCATAGTCGCGTACGCCATGGTCCACGGTCCCCGGGCAGGCCTAGAACGCCTGGCCGTCGCAGAGTCAGCCCCCGCGCTGGCCAACAGCCACCGAGTCCACGCCGTACGAGCCCATCTGCTCGACCTAGCCGGCGACCACGCCGCCGCCCGCACCCACTACGAACGAGCCGCGCGCCTAACCCTCAGCATCCCGGAGCAGCGCTACCTCCACTCCCGCGCCACCGCCCAACCCTGAACACCCAACCCGCCAAGGCATCAATCCGCTCCCTCAAAGGCATCGCCCCTCGCTCCGCTCGGGACAGCCTCATTGGGGCTCCCGCCCCAAACCCAAGGTGGGGGCTCCGCCCCCACACCCCCGCCCCCTCCGCGGAGGTCAAGTACTAAGCCGACCTGCATGGACTCACGCGTCCTCGAACGGATCAGAGTCGTCGCGCTTGTTCCGCGACTTGACGATCGCCTCACGTATTTCCCGAAGCTCTCGGCCTGCGACGTAGTACCGACCACGTTTTTCACCACGAGATTCCATGAGACCCAGGTCCGTGAGCCGAGTCAGATCTCTTCTCGCGGTGGCGTCGGTGATCTCCTCATCGGCAAGGCTTCCCACGTCTGCCCGGTAAGTCTGGTTTCGGACTCGGTAACCCATCGCAGCGTCGAAGAGCGCGGTCAGGGTCCGCTCAGGCAATCCATGCTTCTTGGCCCGCCGATCCAGTTCGATCCAAAGCTGCTCACTCTCGCGAACCCTGACCAGCAACGTGCGGGCTTGCCGCAGGTGAGCGGTCAGCATGAAGCGCATCCAAGGTCTGGCGTCGTTCTCGGGATGCCAGGAGCCTTGCCCAACCTGGGCAAGGACCGCGTAGTAGGCCGGGGTATTACGGCCGAGGTATTCCTCCACGCTCATGAAGACGGGTGACAGAACCCGTTCGCGAGCGAGGATGAGGCTCTGCAGACAGCGAGCCATACGCCCGTTGCCATCTCGAAATGGGTGAATCATGACGAGATTGAGGTGCGCCATCGCCGCGCGGACCAGTGCCGGATGCTCGTTGTCTGCGCATTCTGTGTTGAGTTGCTGACCCAGTTCGTTCATGAGCGCCGGAACTCTGTCAACATCGGGGCCTTCGTAGACGCTGACCCCAGATTGTTCATCGCGGACATAGATCGCTCCTGCCCGCCACCGACCAGGGCGGTTGTCCAGGCTGTAGCCCGTCATCATGAAGTGGAGGCTCTTGAGCAGCTGGACGCTGTGGGTGAAGTCATCGTCATCGGCAAGCTGGATCACATACGTCATCGCGTCGCTGTAGCCCTTGATTGCCAGGCGCGTTTCCTCACTGGCATCCAGGGGTTCCGCGCCAGCGGCGATAGCGGCAGCGTCATCAAGCTCGGCGACGTAGCCCTCGATGGAGTTGGAGCCCTGGAGCGCCCGAGCGAAGGTTTGCCGTCGAAGCTGGCCCGCCCACCGTCGCGGCTCATGAAGCCGGTAGCGCAAAGTGTGCTTGAGCTGCTCGACCTCTTGAAGGACATGCAGTTCGTGTTCATTGAGATGCGGTGTGGAAAACAACATGTTTGTAACTCCGAAACAATCAGATCTCATGTCCGATACTAACGGACATGATGCTGGATTGAATCCAACTATCAAACATGAGGCTTCGTCGGGCCAGCGCGATCTCGGCGTGGTCTGTTTAGGTCCCTGCCTGTGGAGATGTGCCTCGGTGGGGTTGCGGAGGATTGCTGGCGGCGGGCGGGGGCCAGGTGGTGAGGAGTAGATCTACGGCTTGGTGGAGTTCTTTGGCGGTGGCTCCGCTGGTGGCTTGGACTGAGAGGCCGGAGGCCATCGCCCAGATGAGGCGGGACAGGGCGTTGGGGTCTGCGTCGGGCGGGAGGTCGCCTTCGGCTTGGGCTCGTTCGAAGCGGGCGCGGAGGTCGGCGTGGCCTTCTTGGCGGCGGGCGTTCAGTTCTTTGCAGGCGCCGGCACCCTGTTCGCCGGTGGCCAGGGCGCCTTGGACGAAGAGGCAGCCGCCTGGGGCCGAGGTTGTGAGTTCTACGGCACCGCGCATGAGGGCCTCGGCGGTGGCGCGGGCGGTGGGCTCGGCCATGGCCTTGGTGACGTAGTTGGCCGGGCCGGTGCTGTAGCGGTCGAGGACCTTGATGAAGAGGGCCTCTTTGTTGCCGTACGCCGCGTACAGGCTCGGCTTGTTGATGCCCATCGCCTTGGTCAGGTCGGAGAGCGCGGTGCCCTCGTAGCCCTGGCGCCAGAAGACCTCCAGGGCGCGGTCCAGGCGTTCGTCGACGTCGAACTCGCGTGGCCGTCCCGTCATCGTCCCCTCCGTTGCACAATCCGTACCGATCGGTATAGTACTCCGCGTCATTCCATACCGCTCGGTACATAAGTGGAGGCTGGACATGGGCAAGGTGCTGGAGGGCAAGGTCGCGCTGGTGACCGGCGGGTCACGGGGGATCGGTGCGGCGACGGCGCGGGCGCTGGCGGACGCGGGTGCGGACGTGGCGATCAGCTATGCCGCCTCGGCGGACAAGGCGGCGGACGTGGTCCGGGACTTGGCGGGCCGGGGTGTACGGGCGGAGGCCTACAAGGCCGACCAGGCCGACCCGGAGCAGGTCGCCGGGCTGGTGGAGGGCGTGGTGGCGGACTTCGGCGCGCTGGACGTGCTGGTCAACAACGCCGGGGTGCTCACGAACGGTGGCGTGGGCGACGAGATCGATGAGGCGGCGTTCGACAACATGTACGCGGTCAACATCAGGGGTGTCGTCGCGGGCACGCGGGCCGCGGCGAAGGTCATCAGGGACGGTGGACGGATCATCACGCTGGGGTCCAACCTCGCGGCTCGTACGAGCTTCCCGGGAGTGGCCGACTACGCGGCGACCAAGGCCGCGATCGTCGGATACGCGCAGGGCGCCGCGCGCGACCTCGCGCCGCGGGGCGTGACGGTCAACGTGGTGCAGTCAGGGTCGGTGGGGACGGACATGAACCCGGAGGACGGGCCGATGGCCGACGCCCAGCGGGCGGGCAACGCCTTGGGACGGTTCGGGCGGCCTGAGGAGATCGCTGCCGGGATCGTCTTCCTGGCGAGTCCGGGCGCGTCGTTCGTGACGGGGAGCGTTCTGACCATTGACGGCGGGGCCCTCGCCTGAGTCGCGCCCGGGCGGCGGTCAGGGTCGTAGCGGTTAGGGTCTCGGTGTGGCGCCGAACGATGATCAGACCGAGTACCGCCAGACCCCCTATGCACCGCCGCCTGGGGCGACCGAGCTCCTGCTCGTACGGCACGGGGCATCGGAACCCGCACGACCTGACCGCCCCTTCCCGCTGGTGGACGGGCATGGAGATCCTGAGCTGGCACCCGAAGGACGTGAGCAGGCGGAACGGCTGGGAGATCGCCTGAGCAAGATCCGGCTCGACGCCGTTTACGTGACGTCGCTGCGGCGGACCGCACAGACCGCCGAGCCGCTGGTGAGGATGAGCGGGATCGAGCCGCGGGTCGAGAAGGACCTGCGTGAGGTGCGTCTGGGGGAGTGGGAGGGCGGCCTCTTCCGCAAGATGATCCAGGAGAACGGACCGATCGCGCAGCGGTTCTGGGCCGAGGAACGGTGGGACGTCATCCCGGGCGGGGAACCGACCGAGGCGTTCGCCGCCCGGGTGCGCGGCGCGGTGGATCGCATCGCGGCGGCGCATCCGGACGGGCGGGTTGCGGTGTTCACGCATGGCGGCGTGATCGCCCAGGCGCTGGCGATGGCCAGCGGGGCGCGGCCGTTCGCCTTCCTCGGCGCTGACAACGGGTCGATCTCGCAGCTGGTGGTGCTCGGCGGCCTGTGGTCCGTTCGGCGATTCAACGACATCGCCCATTTCGAGTCGGACCTGGACGCCGGCTTCACACCGCTGAGCTGATCGGGGACGGCCGCCTCACAGTGATCAGGTCGCCGGGGCGAAGCGGAGTTGCTGGCCGGGTCTCAGCTGGGCGGCCAGGGGGACGTCGGACGCGCGGATGACCGCCACCACGGGGTAACCGCCGGTGGTGGGGTGGTCGGTCAGGAAGATGATCGGCAGGCCGCTGGGCGGGACCTGGAGGGCGCCGGTCACCATGCCCTCGCTGCCCAGTTCGCCGTCGCGGGCGCGGAGGAGCTTCGGGCCGTCGAGACGTACGCCCACGCGGTTGCTGTCCGGCGTCACCTCGTACGGCTGCCCGCACAGCACCGAGATCGCGTCTGGCACGAACCAGTCGTCGCGGGGACCCGGCAGGATCCGCAGTACGGGGACATCGGGTGGCTGCGCCACGGGGGCGACGTCCACGTTGATGTCGTGCAATCCGGACGTCTCACCGATCGGCAAGCGGTCGCCGACCGAGAGCGGGGCGGGGCCGAGTCCTGAGAGGAGATCCGTGGATCGGCTGCCGAGCACCGGCTCGACGTCGAGCCCGCCGCGTACGGCCAGGTAGGTACGCAGGCCGCAGGTAGGAAGACCCACCTCGACGAGACCGTCCGGCGGGACCGGGCAGGGTGCGTTCATGCCGTACGCGCGTCCGTTGACCAGGAGCGGGGCCGGGGCGCCGGAGCCGGCGATCCACGCGGCCCGGTGGAAGTGGAAGGCCGCGCCGCCGAGGGTGAGTTCGATGCCCGCCTCACTCTCGGCATTGCCGACGAGGCGGTTGGCAAGCCGCAGCGCCTGACCGTCGGCGGCTCCGGAGGATGGCACGCCCAGGTGTGCGTGGCCGGGGCGGCCGAGGTCCTGCACGGTCGCCAGCGGCCCGGGCCGTACGACCTCGATCACCGCGCACCCTCCGGCGAGCGGACGAAGCGCACGCGGGTGCCGGGCTGGAGGAGGGACGGCGGGTCGCGCGTCACGTCCCACAGCCGCAGGTCCGTGCGGCCGAGGAGCCGCCAGCCGCCCGGTGACGCGGACGGGTACACGGCGGCGTACGGTCCGGCGATCGCGACCGATCCGGCGGGTACGGAGGTACGCGGCGACTCGCGGCGCGGGACATGCAGGACGGGGTCGAGACCGGTGAGATATCCGAAGCCCGGCGAGAACCCGAGATACGCCACGATGTACGCGGCGGACGCGTGGCGTTCGATCACCTCGTCACTTGAGAGCCCCGTGAGCTCGGCGACCTCGTCCACGTCCGCGCCGTCGTACACCACCGGGATCTCCACGGCGGGCGCGTCACCGGCGGCCGACTCCGGAAGGGGCAACTCCGGCAGCCTGGAGGCGAGCCGGCTGAGATCGCAGCGGGCCGGGTCGATGACCACCAGGACCGTGCGTTCGCCGGGAATGACGTCGAGCACGCCGTCCACGGTCGCGTCCCGGTCCGCGGCGGCCTTGCGCACGGCGGCGTGGAGGCGGTGCGCGGTCTCCAAGTCGCCGGTCTCGACCAAGAGCGCGGTGTCGCCCGCCCTCCGGACCCTCACGCGAAAGACTCCAGCGTGACGCCCGCCTCCGTCAGCGCGGACCGGACGGATCTGGCGAGCTCGACGGCGCCGGGGGTGTCGCCGTGAACGCAGATCGAGCGGGCCAGCAGCGGAACCTCAGCGCCGTCGACCGAGACGACCACCCCATCGACCGCCATCCGGACGGCCCGTTCGACGACGACGGCGGGTTCATGGATGACCGCACCCGGCTCGCGCCGCGACACCAGCCTGCCCTCCGGCGTGTAGGCGCGGTCGGCGAAGCATTCGGCGACGACCGTGAGGCCGTCGGCGACCTCGTGGACCGCCGAGCCCGGCAAGGTGAGCAGCGGCAGCGACGGGTCGTACGCGCGGACGGCGTCGGCCACCGCGCGAGCCTGTACCGGATCACGCACGATGCGGTTGTAGAGCGCGCCGTGCGGCTTGACGTAGGCGACGCGGCCGCCTTCGGCACGGGCGATCCCGTCGAGCGCCGCGAGCTGGTAGAGGACCTCGGCCGTCAGCTCCGGCGCCGCGACGTCCATTTCACGGCGGCCGAACCCTGCCAGATCCCGGTAGGACACCTGCGCGCCGATCGTCACCCCGCGTGCGACCGCGCCCGCGCACACCCGCCGCATGATGAGCGGATCGCCGGCGTGGAAGCCGCACGCCACGTTCGCGCTGGTGATCACGTCGATCAGGGCAAGGTCGTCGCCGAGCTTCCAGATGCCGAATCCCTCACCCAGGTCGGCGTTGATGTCGATGACGGGCATGTCCCAGATCTATCACTCAGCCGCAGCGGCGCCGCGCCCGAGTGGCCGGTGCGATCACGGCGGGCGGCGTGCGAGCGTTCGGTGCGGTCACAGTGGGCGGCGTGCGAGCGTTCAGTGCGGTCATGGCGGGCGGCGTGCGAGCGTTCGGTGCGGTCACAGTGGGGCGGCGTCCGAGTGGTCGGTGATGAACATCCGGCCGGGCGAATGGGTGACGGCGAAGGCCGGCTTGCTCGTCATCACGACTGCCAGCGGCGTGACGCCGCACGCCCAGAAGACCGGCACATCGTCCGGCGCGAACTCGACCGCGTCACCGAAGTCGGGCCGGTTGAGATCGGCGATTCCCAGCTCCGCGGGGTCGCCGACGTGGATCGGCGGGCCGTGCATCTCCGGATGGCGTGCGCTCACGTCGACCGCGGTGGAGACGAGCGCGGGCGGGATCGGACGCATCGACACCACGAGGGGCCCGGCGAGCCGTCCGGCCGGAACGCAGGGCCGGTTGGTCACGTACATCGACACGTTCCGGCCCTGTCCGATGTGCCGCACCGGCACGCCCGCCGCCGACAGCGCCGCCTCGAAGCTGAAGCTGCACCCGAACAGGAAGCCGACCAGGTCGGGTCGCCAGTACTCGGTGGCGTCGGCCACCTCCGCCAGCAGCGTGCCGTTCTCGTAGATCCGGTAGGCAGGCAGGTCAGTACGCAGATCCGCGGCCGGCGCGACGCTGCGGGGATGCGGGTCGCCTGGGTCGGTCACGTCGAGCAGCGGGCACGGACCAGGGTTGCGATGCGCGAACAGCAGCGCGTCGAACGCGAGCTCACGTGGCACGGCGAGCAGATTCGCCTGCGCGTATCCGCGGCACCAGCCACTCGTCGTCGGCGTCGTGGCGCCCGTACGGAACAGGGCGCGGGCCTGCGTCGGCGTCAGGACCGACGGTTGGTCGAGGGCCTGGCTCATTCAAGCGTCATGCCCGATTGCCACCTGTTTAGACGGTTTCCTCGCGCAGATCCGCCACGTCGCTACGCGGCGCCCACGCCTGATAGACACCGCGGTCGAACGTTTCGAGGCCGAGTCGTTCGGCCACTGGCGCCTTGCCTCCCGTGTACTCCACCCGGAGCCAGGTCTGGTGCTCGCCCAGCACCACGAACGGCTCGCCCTGCCACGTGCAGAACGTGTTGACGTACGAGAGATGCTCCAGCTCCGCGGCCGGTACCACCCGCACGAAGCGACCCGGGACCACCTCGGCGAAACCGTCCGTCGGGGCCGCCGAGTAAAGCCGCATCTGGTCCCCATCCGGGCTCGCCTCGTACTCCGCACCGCGCCAGCCCGCGTAGTAGCCGTGCCGGAAGCTCATACGCCTCCCCCTACTCGCACCCAACGACGGCGGTCCGCGTCGTACCCGGCGATCAACGCCTCCACCCCGGACCGGTTGATCCGGTACATCTCCGCCCCGTGCGGCAGCCGCTGGCTGTCGACCTTGAACTCCGGAATCGCGGGCCCTTCACCCGGCGCGTACCCCGACCCTGGGAACGGCGCTTTCTCGATGACCCAGCCACCCGGAATGATCCCCATGCTCCACTCATCGATCCCGCCCAGTGGCCGCCGGAACAACGACGGCTTCACGGCCGGCCACCGGATCACGTAGATGTCCTCGTCCCTGGCGGAGAACGGCGACCCTTCGTAAACGAGGCCGAGCGCGCGTACGAGCCGCTGCGGAGTGTTGAGCTCCGCCACGTCCTGCAGCCGGTGCACATACCCGGCAACCCACTCGTAGCCGCCGTCCAGATAGTGCGCCACATGCTCTGGCCGCACCACCTTCTGCATCACGACAAAATCCGCATCTACAGGCGGCGGCGCGCTCTCTTGCACAGGCGGTACAGCGCCCTCCTGCAGGGGCCGCAGCGCTTGCTCTCGCTCTCGCACAGGCGATGGCGCGCTCTCTTGCGCGGACGATGCTGCGGCCTCTTGCAGGGGCGGCAGCGCGTTTCCCTGTGAGGACGGCGCGTTCTCCTGGACGAGTGGTGGCGTCGTCTCCCGAGTGGGCGGCGCGGTTTCCCGCACGGGCGGTGGCGCGGCCTCTTGAAGGGGCCGCGGCGTGAGGTCTCGTACAGGTGGCGTCGCGACCACTTGTGCCGCTGGCTCTGGCGTAGCCGCAGGCTCTGGCGTGGGCGTGGGCGTGGGCGTGGGCCCGGGCGGCGCGGTTTCTCGTACGGCGGGCGCGGGCTCCGGTGCCGCTTGGGGCGCGGGAGCAGGAGCCTCATGCGGAGCGGACTTAAGGAGGTCCGCGTCCAGGTAGGCGGCGCTGGGGAGTCCAGGGTTGATGGCGAGCTGCCACTCGGGGCGAGGCCAGTTGCGGGCGAGGTCCGTGAGGGTGGCGGGCCGGTGATGGACCGCCTGCCCGCGTAGCGAACGATCCATCGCGTCCGGCGATGTGAAGGCCAGGACGAACGTGCCGTCGCCGAATTGAGCGGTCGCGTAGTGATGTCCGGCGCGCGACGGGTCACCGGGGACCGGGAGATGGAGGACCGCCCCGGCGAGCAGATCCAGATAACCTCGCTGGTCACCGCGATCGCGTGCCTCGGCGAGCGCGGCCTCCAGGTCGGCGTCGGAGGCTTCCTCGTCCTGCTCCTCGGGGACCGGTTCCTCGGGGATGGCCAGCGGGATGCCCAGGCCGGGGAGCGCGAGGGGCCCTCCGTCAGGGCCGCTGCGACTCGCCTGGTAGACCAGCTCCAGCGGGGAGCCCACCCCGTGCACATCCCGGAACGCCGCCGTCATCCGGCCCGCCATCTGCTCGCAGGTGGCAGAGAGGTCGTCGAGGGGTCGTCCGGCGCGGTCGGCGACGGAGGCACGGTGCCACCAGTTGTGCCGGTTGCGATCGTTCGGCGGCCGCCAGCCCAGGTCAGTGAGCAGGCTCTCCTGGCGCGCGTTCAGGGGATTGGACAGGAAGGCGCTGCTGACGGCCTCGGCGTCGAGGGCGTCCTGTGCCCGCATCACCTGTACGTAGGGCAGGCCACCGGGTTTCTGCAGGATCAGGAACGACTGGGCCGGCAACCTCATCAGTTCGATGGCCAGCCGTTTGGCGAAGTCGTCCCAGTCCACTTTTCGACCGTACCCGGAACGTCACTCGGTCCAAGGGGAAGGCACGGCGTCGGTACGCACCGGGGTCCACGATCCGCCGATGGCGTCGTAGACCGCTACGGGGACGGCCTTCTCGTTCTCGTCTCCCTCACCGTTCCAACGCCAGAGCCGCGTGCCTTGAGGAGCGCGAACAGGGACCACAGGACCCGACAACACCGCACCAGGTGGTACCGGTTCGGGAGTAACCGGCCCGGGGGACGGTGCGCTCGGGGACAGCGGCCCACGGGACGTCTGCCCGGGCTGGGTGGGGCCGTGTGACGCTGGACCCGCCGCCTGGGTCGAGTCTGGGAACGGTGATCCGGGCGCCCCAGGCGACCCGGGCGAGGCGGGTTCCGGGAATGGCGAGCCAGGATGGGTGGCTTGCGGGAACGCCGAGCCGGGCTTGGCGGCCTCCGGGAACGCTGACCCTGGCTGAGGAGCTTCTGGAAACCCCGAGCCAGGCTGAGGGGCTTCTGGAAATCCCGAGCCGGGCTGAGGAGATTCCGGGAACGCCGAGCGAGGCTGAGGAGCTTCTGGAAACCCTGAGCCGGGCTGAGGAGCTCCCGGGAAGGTCGAGCCCGGCTGAGGAGCCTCAGGGAACGCGGCGCCCGGCTGAGGGGCTCCCGGCAGCGCCTGACCCGGTTGGGCGGGATTGGGCGGGATTGAGCCCGGCTTGGGTTCAGGGGCGATGGGGGCTGAGAGCATGGCCGGCGCAGCGGGCGCCTGCCCGGGCGGAGCGGCGGCCGGGGGGAGAGCGGTCGGTCGCTGGGAGGCAAGGCGGGTGACGGCCGTGGCGTCGAGATGGACTTCGCTCGGCAGGCCCGCGTTGATGGCGAGTTGCCAGGCCGGGTCCGGCCACGCGGCGGCGAGCTGGCCGAAGGACGAGCGGCGGTAGAGCCCGGCGGCCCGGTCGCCGACCGAGCGGGCGAGGGCCTGCGGCGAGGTGAAGACCATGAGGTACGTGCCGGAGCCGATGGTCGTCGTCGGGAACTCGGCGTACTCCGGGTCTTCGACGGCGGCGCCGGTGGCGGGCAGGACGAGGTCCGCCGCGAGCAGCAGCTGGAAGTACGTGGCGTGGTCGGCGCGCTGCTTGGCCTCGGTGAGCAGGGTCTCCAGCTCTTCGGGATCCATGGCCGGGGCGGTCACGTTCTCGATGACCGACCGCCGCCGCATGCTGATCCGGCTCGGGTCGGCGGCCTCGATGCCGAAGTCCAGCAGTTCGATCAGGCCGCTGCCGTGCCGGTGGAACGACTCGTACACCAGGTCGGACGGGCGCCGCACGCCCTGGACGTCGCGCAGCGCGGTCACCATCACGTCCGCGAGGCGCGCGTAGTCGCCCGGGGCCACCGTGTGGATCCCGGAGCCCGACTCGGGCAGCTCGGTCCACCAGTTGCGCGGTGACGGCTCGGCGGGCGGGCGCCACCCGGCCTCGCTCATCACCTCTTCGTCGGCCAGCGTGAGCAGCAGCGGCCCGTCGAGGAAGTTGTTGCTGACGGCCTCGGCGTACAGCCGGTCCGGCTCCCGCATCGCCTGGACGTAATGGCGGCTCTCATCACGCTCTCGCACGATGAGGATGGTGTCCCTCTCGAGGACCGCCAGCTCGCGTCCAAGATGCCGGGCGAACTCGGACCACTCCAACAAGATCACTCCCTACCGCCGAGCCGTCCCCGGCGCGCCGGCGAAAACCGCCGCGGCGCCGTTGCCCGAGATCTCGATGATTGTCGTCCCGGACGCCTCTGGCAAACCGGAAGTTCACTCAGGTGGGGGTTCGTGACGCAACACACGCAAGGATTCCACCAGCTCAGCATCATCGTCGCCGCACCCGTCGAGAACGTCGATCAACTTGTGCAGGATCTCGTGCCGTTCGTAGCCGACGTCCAGCAGTGCCTGCGCGGTCTCCCACAGTTGCGGCGGATCGCCGTTCCACAGCCGTTCGGTCAGCCGTTCGTGCGAGTCGAGGTGTTCGGCGTCGGCGCCGGGGTGCTCGAACTCGAGCATGATGCGCCGGTCGTCCGGATCCGACGGGTCGAGGGTGGACAGGTCAATCGAGCCGTGCCGCCCGGAGAGCCGGTGCTTGCCGGACAGGAACGGCAGCGCGAACGCCCGGCGGGGGAGCGCCTCCAGATCGCCGTCGGGCAGCAGCCGGTCGACGAGCTCGCGCTCCAGGCCGAACGCCGACGGGTCGCGGTACGCCTCGGCGAACTTGGTCGTGGCGTCCCAGATCGCGTCGAGCGTGGCGCGGACCCCCTCCTCGGGCAGCCCGGTCTGCTTGCCCGCCCAGCGCACCCACGCCGCCAGGACGTGCGGCACGGCCTCCTGCTCGGTCGGTGACAGCAGCACCTTGCGGGGCAGCCAGTCCAGCAGGAACATCTCGCTCTTGATCGGGCTGACCCGCAGCGGCCGGCCGAAGTCGTGCGCGCACCCGTAGTCGATGATCCGGTCGACGCAGCGGCTGGCGGCGGACCGGTCGGAGAGATCCTCGGCCTCGTCGGAGGCCAGGAAGCTCACAGCGATCTTCGCGCGGCGGTCCTTGCCGTACGCCTCGGGCCGCGGCGGCCGGCCGCCCGGCGGCAACGCGCGCACGCGGGCCCGCAGGAACGCGTGGTACGAGCCGAAGTTCTCGTTGACCGGCGGCCCGATGGTCTCGTTGGTGAACTCCAGGGCGCGTTGCAGCACCGCCCTGGTGTCGCGCGGGTCGAGTTGCTCGAACCGCATCAGCGGGTTGGTGCGCCCCTCCCGGCGGCAGTGGTCGAGGAGCTTGCCGACCTGGGACGACACCCATGCGTCGCGGACCATTCCGCAGGCGGGCGGGTTGCCGTTACCGGTGGGGGCGGCCTTGTTGCGGTCCACCAGGACCACGAGCGCGTGCCGTTCCTCGCCGCCGTAGGTGTACGTGCAGATGATCGAATCCTGGTCGCCGTAGACGTCGCGGGAGACGTAGCACTCCTCGTGAGCGACCGCGCCGACCCGGTCGGCCCAGCCAGGCCGGGCCACGCCGCGGTCCATGAGCGCGAGCGCGGCGCGTTCGGCCTTGGCCTGCTGCCGGGTGGTCCCGAGGTAGGAGATGCCGGTCAGCAGCGCCAGCGCGGCCGGGGTGCCCGCCTGCCCGGCGTGGTCGACCAGGGCCTCGCCGATGACCTCTTCGACCTCTCCTTCGCCGATGCGGTGCCCCCACCAGGAGCCGAGGATCTCGCTCACGATCAACTCGGCGTCCAGCGGGCTGCGCACCGCCAGCAGTTCCCGGGCATGCCGCAACATGTCGTCGAAGATCGAGGAGACCTCGTCCGAGGGCGGCCTGCCGTCCCCCGCGGGGTCCCCGGGGGGATGGCGGCGGCTGCGGGAACTCACGGTCCTAGCTTCTCAGATCCCGTGCCGGACGGCGTCAAGGACCCGCACGGTGTCAAGGACATTGTGCGCCGTGCGGCTTCAGAGATTGTGCGCCGTGCGGCTTCAGAAGCCGTCGCCGTGTCCCGGATGGAGCGGACCGCGCCCGGACGGCGGTTCGGACTTGATCATTCCGACGAGGCGCTCGCGCGCCAGCCGCTCCACGTGATCCGGCGTGGCGTCGAGTCCCAGATGGGTCATGCAGGCGCGGACATCGGCCACACAGCGTTCCACCGCGCCGGTGCTGACGGCCGCGAACTCCACGGCGAGCCGCCGCGCGAGAACGTCGCGGGTCTCGCTCCGGTGATCGGCAAGAGCAGGCATCTGCGCACACCCTCCGAGCCCGAGAGGTCCCTGCGGACGGGGTTCCGACCAACCTCTCCTCGATGTCCTATTCCAACGTGTTTACGGGGCCTGTCAAGGGCTCTCCGGGCCACGTTTTCGGGGCACGCCGGCGTCCCCCTGGAGAACGGTTTGAGAACCCCCACGGTGTCCTACCCCGTTTTCGCTGGAACGATCCATCGCCGCCAGCCATCCGGCGTGATGGCGAGCCGCCCAGGACCGGTCCACGCGGCCGGTGAGCATCCCGGTCAGCGCCTCCTGGTCGCGCAGCGCGTACCAGAGGTGGCCGAACGTCATGACCACGATCGCCAGCGTCAGCCAGTCGTGCACGAACGTGGCGCCGCCCCGCCACGAGTCCGGCCACGGATCGGGGAAGGTGAGCATCGCGCCGGTCGCGAGCATGACCAAGATCGACCCGGCGACGAACGCGGCGTTCAGCTTCTGGCCCGCGTTGAACTTGCCGACCTCGATCACACCGCGCCCGTTCAGCACGGCACGACGATCACGCCGCCGCAGCCACTCCGTGTCCTGCGGCCCGAACCGGTTGAGGCGCCGCAGATCCTGCCGGAACGCCCGCGACAGCACGCCGAGCAGCACGGGCACCGGCAGCAGGAAACCCGCCCACACATGGATCGGCTTGATGATGTTCCGCCGCCCCACCAGCGTGGAGAGATCCGGCACGTACAAGCACGCCGCCGTGACCAGGCAGATCAGCATCAGCAGCCCGGTGACATGGTGAACGGCCCGCTCGGTGACGCTGAACCGCGCCAACCAAGTAACCGCGGGGCTTGTGTCTGCGGGGCTCGTGTCTGCGGGGTTTGTGTCCGTGGGCCCGTCAGGTTGGTTCATCGTCACGTCCGTTCGATCTGCCCACCCAGGCGTCGACGTCGTAGCCCTGTTCCTCCCAGTAACCCGGGATGACGTCGGTGGTCAGCTCGATCCGGCCGAGCCACTTGAGGGACTTGTAGGCGTACATCGGCGCCACGTACAGGCGCACGGGGCCGCCGTGGTCGTGCTCAACCGGCCCGCCCAGCATCCCCGTCGCGACCAGGACGTCCCGCCGCCGTGCCTGCTCGAGCGTGAGCGACTCGGTGTAGACGCCGTCGAACGAGTGGAACCGCACCGCCTGGGCCTGCGGCGACACACCGACGGCGTCCAGCAGATCAGGGAGCGCTACACCCACCCAGGCGACGTTCTCCACCCGCCAGCCCGTCACGCACTGGAAGTCCTTGGTCATCTGGGTCTGGGGGAGACTCTGCAGGTCGGCGAACGAGAACGTACGCGCCTTCTTCACCAGGCCGTTCACCGTCAGCCGGTAGTTCTCCGGCTTGCGCGCCTTCACGCCCGCGACCACCGAGTAGTAGCGGAAGCCGCCTGCCGCGGGCAGCACCTGGCCGACCGGGCCGAGCGGCGCCAGTGCGCGGTTGACCTTCTGCTGAGCGTTCGCGCCCACGACGATCCCCGCGGCGCCGAGGCCGAGCATGCCGAGGATCACCCGCCGCCCTATGGGGGCGCCGGTGGCCTCGTCGTCTTCTTTCACCGTCCCATTCGAGCACCGCGAGGTCGGCGGCGCCAGGGGCGGACGCCGGACGTAAGGGATCTGTCAGATCTAAGCCGTGTCAGTTCTAAGCTCGGGGGCATGGCCACCAAGGTTCACCTCGCTCAGCAGCCGGAGGCGGACGAGCTGCTCGGACGCAGCGCGCTCGCCGCCCTGGTCGGCATGCTGCTCGATCAGCAATTTCCCATGGAACGCGCCTTCGCCGGGCCGCACGTGATCATGCAGCGCGCGGGCTGGGACGACTTCGACGCGCATGAGATCGCCGCCTACGACCCGGAACAGTTCGAGGCGCTGATGGCGGAGCCGCCCGTGGTGCACCGCTACCCGAAGTCGATGGGCAAGCGGGTGCAGCAGCTGTGCCAGTACCTGGTCGAGCACTACGAGGGCGACGCCGAGGCGATCTGGCGGGACGCGCCGAACGGGCGCGAGCTGTTCAAGCGGCTCAACGCCCTGCCCGGATACGGCAAGCAGAAGGCCCAGATCTTCACGGCGCTGCTCGGCAAGCAGTACGGGGTGACGCCGGAGGGCTGGCGCGAGGCGGCCGGTGCCTACGGCGAGGAAGGCTCGTACCGTTCGGTGGCCGATATCACAGGGCCCGAGTCGCTGGACAAGGTCCGCGCCTTCAAGAAGGAGATGAAGGCCGCCGCCAAGGCGAAGGACTGATCCTCAGGTGCACCGAACTGATCCTCAGGCCCACCGCGCGCGATGGACCAAGCGGGCTGTCCCAAAAGAACGCCCAGAAAGGGCCATACTGACCCGGCAGGCTGACCTTCCGTAAGGCTTTACCTTATTTTTGCCAAAAGGAAGCGACCCAGCTAGGCCCCTATTCGGTGTGCCCCTAAACCTGATCTTCATCGAACTCCCTCCCCGGAGAGCGCCTTGGCGTCGTAACATCTGCTACTCGCCGTCCGAACGGGCATCCCCCGGAAGAATTTCGGGGGAAACCGGCCGGGCGGCGTCCGAATTCCGGAGGAGTCGTCCGACATGGATGCCTGTCAGGGCTTCCGTCCACGGCGAACCATCGGGATGATGAGTACCTGACTCCGACCGGTGTTGTGATGGAGGCGGGAGCGTTAGCCTGCTCCCATTCACTCATTGTGATGAAGACTTGCCTCGCGGTACGGGACCCCCTGGGACGGAGGTGTTGTCCATGAGCACCGACACGTCCGTTCCGCGTCCCCGGATCTCTGGGGTGGAGGGCAAGCCCATGGATGCGTCCGATTCCGCGCTGTACGTGACGTTGATGAAGGAGGCTCCAGCCGGCTTCGCGTTCTTCGACACCGGGCACGGCTGTCGCCGGGTCAACGACGCGCTCGCCCGCATGCTCGGCCTGGCCGCCGGCGACCTGCAGGACCGCCTCCCCGCCGAGGTGCTCCCCGAGGAGCTGGCGACCGCCTTCGAGGCGGCGCTGCGCAAGGTCCTGGCCGAGGACCGGCCGCTGACGGACATCGACCTGGTCGTACGGGGAGCAGCGGCGTCCGCGCCGACCCAGGCCCCGGCAGGCGAGCCGCCCAACGAGACGAACGGCCCGCCCAGCTCCAACGGCCCGTCCACCGCGCACTTCCCGGAGTCCGCCGCGGACGCGGGCACCGGGGCCGGCGGCGGCGACCGCGCAGGTGACATCGCCAGTGACATCGCCGGCGGCGACACGCCCGGGCGTCCGTTCGGTGACGAACGGATTCTGAGCTGCTCGTGGCTGCCCTCGCACGGCCGCGACGGCAAGCAGCTCGGCGTCGTGCTCACCGTGCTGGACGTGACCGATCGCCGCCGCGCCGAGGAGGTCATCCGCCGCAAGGAGCAGCGTTACCGCTCGCTCGTGGAGGCCAGCTCCCAGGTGGTCTGGGTGGCGGCGCCCGAGGGCGACGTGATCGACGACGCGCCCGAGTGGCGGTCGATCACCGGCCAGACGCCCGACGACTACGCCCGCGACGGCTGGCTGGCGGTCGTCCACCCCGAAGACCGCCCCCGCATCGAGGCGACCTGGCGCGAGTGCGTCGAGGACGACCGCGTCTTCGAGACCAACTACCGGATCCGCACCAAGAGCGGCACGTACCGCCACTTCGACGTCCGCGCCGTGCCGATCCGGCAGGGCGAGACGGTGATCGAGTGGGTCGGTGCCAACACCGACGTGACCGGCCAGCGCGAGGCCGAGGAGATGCGCGGCCGGCTCACCGAGCAGCTGTCGGCCGCTGCGCTGCGCACCGCGCGGCTCCAGCAGGCCACCTCGATGCTGGCCGAGGCCCTCACCGTCAGCCAGGTCGTCCAGGTGATCACCGAGGTGGGCCGGTCGGCGATCGGCGCCGACTACTCCGCGGTGGCGCTGCTGGACGACGACAAGCTGCGGCTGAGCATCGTCGCGCCGTCCCAGCCGGGCGCCGAACTGGACGGCCGCGGCGGCGAGAGCAGGCCCTCCTCCCGCGACGACTTCAAAGTAAGTGACCAAACTGTTATGTCGGTCGCCGTGCGCGAGAGCCGGCCGTTCCTCGCCGAGCATCCCGACAGCCTCCGCCTGCAGCTGGGCCGTGACGAGGCGGGCCTGTTCCTGCAGCACACCGAGGAGCGCGCGTGGGTCGGCCTGCCGTTGCTCGCGGCCGGCGCCCCGATCGGCGCCCTGCGGTTCTCGTTCACGCGCCCCCGGGAGATCACTGAGGAGGAGCGGGTCTTCCTGGAGGCGCTGGCGGGCCAGTGCGCCCTGGCCGTCGAGCGCGCGCTGCTGTTCGAACGCGAACACAAGACCGCCGAGGAGCTGCAGCGCAGCCTGCTGCCCAGCGATCTTCCCCAGCTGCCCGGCATGCAGCTGGCGGCCCGCTACAACCCCGCGACACGCCATGTGCAGGTCGGCGGCGACTGGTACGACGTGTTCCGGCTGCCGGACGACCGGCTCGCCGTGGCCGTCGGCGACGTCATGGGCAAGGGCGTGCTCGCCGCGGCCGGAATGGGCCGCGTCCGCAACGCCCTGCGCGCCCTCGCGCTGAACGATCCGCGGCCTGCCGCGGTGCTGGCGGGCCTCGACCGGCTGTTCAGCGCGACCGAGGACGAGGAACAGTTCACCACGGTCGCGTACGCAGTGATCGATCCCGAGACGGGCCGCGGCGCGTTCAGCAACGCGGGCCACCCGCCACCCCTGTTGATCTCGCCCGACACGCCCGCGCGCGTGAGCACCCGGGAGCCCGGCACGCCCCTCGGATGGCCGAGCCAGAGGCAACAGACAAGTTTTTCCATCGAGACCGGCAACACTGTGGTGTTCTATTCCGATGGACTGGTGGAGAACCGTAGGCGTGGAGTGGACGCCGGCCTCGAGGAGCTCGTCTCTGTGGCCATGGACGCCCCACCTGAAGTGGTAGGAGACCCAGAGAGACTTGTCGACTTTCTGGTCGATCGCATGCTTGCCGGGTATGAGCAAGTGGACGATGTGACCGTACTTGCCCTGCACGTCCCACCGAAGTCCGCCTGATCACCACCGAAGACCCGCGCAAGACGGCGCAGTACGTACGAAGGACCGCTCGGCGCCCTCTAAGGTGGGTGTGTTACCGGGCAGGACATCGATGCGGAATGCGCAGCCGTGCCAGAATGCTTGACCCTAGTAAGAGCGGGTACGCTGCGGTCCCGCACCGGAGCGCCCGCCCAGTGTGTGGCCCCACCCAGTGTGAGGCCGGGCCCGTCAGGGCACTTGGGTCAACCAAGCCACACGTTCGTTCGAGAGGTATTTGTGTCGCCTGCTAGCTCGACCTCGAAAGCGTCAGATCTGCACGAGCACGTCATCGCGCAACTGATCGAGCGTGGACGGTCCCAGGGTTACCTCGACGCCGACGACGTACGACGTACGTTCGAGGAGGCCGACATCCCCGTGTCGAAGGCCTCCAGCATTCTGCGGAGCCTCAGCAAGGAGGGTGTAACCGTCATGGTGAGCGCTGCCGACTCCGCAGCGCCCAAGCGTCCGCGCAAGCGCGCGACGCCGACGGCGCGCAGGCCCAAAACAGCCGCTGCTGCACAAGAGCAGCCCGACACGGTGACCGCGGTCGTGAGTGACGACGCTGACGAGACCGCCGCCGCGCCCAAGCCGGCGCCCGCGGCGAAGAAGGCCGAGCCCAAGAAGGGCCCGGCGAAGCCGAAGAAGGCCGGAGCCGCCAAGAAGGTCGCCGCCGCCGACGCCGCCAAGGGCCCGGTGAAGGCGACCGGCAAGGCCGGCGACGACCCTGAGCTCGAGGACGAGGACGTCGACGTCGCCGACCTCGAGGAAGCCGACCTCGCCGATCTTGAGGCGGACCTGGTAGTGGTCGCCGAGACCGACGACGCGACCGACGGCGAGACCGAGGACGGCGCCGCCAAGCCGGTCGCCGCCAAGGCGGCCGCCGCCGGCAAGGCGCCCGAGGGCGGCACCACCACGTCCGAGGAAGAGTCGTTCACGCTCAGTGACGACGAGGACGACGCTCCGGCGCAGCAGATCGCCGCCGCGGGCGCCACCGCCGACCCGGTCAAGGACTACCTCAAGCAGATCGGCAAGGTCCCGCTGCTCAACGCCGAGCAGGAGGTCGAGCTCGCCAAGCGCATCGAGGCCGGCCTGTTCGCCGAGGAGCGCCTGGCGTCCGACGGTCCGTCGATGTCCGAAGAGGACCTCGAGGACTTCGAGTGGATCGCCGAGGACGGCCGCCGCGCCAAGAACCACCTGCTGGAGGCCAACCTCCGGCTGGTGGTCTCGCTGGCCAAGCGCTATACCGGCCGCGGCATGCTCTTCCTGGACCTGATCCAGGAGGGCAACCTCGGCCTGATCCGCGCGGTCGAGAAGTTCGACTACACCAAGGGCTACAAGTTCTCCACGTACGCCACCTGGTGGATCCGGCAGGCGATCACCCGCGCGATGGCCGACCAAGCCCGCACCATCCGCATCCCGGTGCACATGGTCGAGGTCATCAACAAGCTCGCCCGCGTGCAGCGCCAGATGCTCCAGGACCTGGGCCGCGAGCCCACCCCGGAGGAGCTGGCCAAGGAGCTCGACATGACCCCGGAGAAGGTCGTCGAGGTCCAGAAGTACGGCCGCGAGCCGATCTCCCTGCACACCCCGCTGGGCGAGGACGGCGACAGCGAGTTCGGTGACCTCATCGAGGACTCCGAGGCGATCGTCCCGGCCGACGCGGTCAGCTTCACGCTGCTGCAGGAGCAGCTGCACTCGGTGCTCGACACGCTGAGCGAGCGCGAGGCAGGCGTGGTGTCGATGCGGTTCGGCCTCACCGACGGCCAGCCCAAGACGCTCGACGAGATCGGCAAGGTGTACGGGGTGACCCGCGAGCGCATCCGCCAGATCGAGTCCAAGACGATGTCCAAGCTGCGTCACCCGAGCCGCAGCCAGGTCCTCCGCGACTACCTGGACTGATCACCCATCACGAGAAACGCCGGTCTGGCCCCAGTGGGGCAAGACCGGCGTTTCTCGTAGCAAGCACCCAAAACTGGAAGCCGACATCTCTGGGGTTTGGTCAGGCTGCGGCTTGGTCAGGCTGCGGCTTGGTCAGGCGTGGAGGATCACGTCCAGGTGGGCGCCGTTCAGCTCGACCGTGTAGCCGAGGTCGGCGACGGCCTTGAGGAGGGCTTCGGGTGTACGCGGGGTCGCGCCTGCCTTGATGAGGTCGTGGGCGACCTTGCCGCGGGTGGCCTTGGCCATGTGGCTGACGACCGTGCGCTTCGGCACGCCGCCGAGCATGCGCTCACGGAACACCCTGACCGTCACGGCCGGCTGCGGGGCCTTCCAGGCCGCCATGTACGGGCCGGAACGCATGTCCACCACCAGCCTGCCGTCCGGGCGCAGGGCCTCCTTGAGAGCGGGCCGCCAGGTGGCCGCCAGGCGCCCTTCAGTGGGCAGGGTCACACCCATGGCCAGCCGGTACGGCGGGATGCGGTCGGTGAGCCGCAGCGCGCCCCACAGCCCCGAGAAGACGATGATCTGGTCGGCGGCGCGGTCCGGCTCCAGGCCGGGCAGGGCCAGGTTGTCGTACAGCACCCCGGTGTAGAGGCGGGAGACGGGCAGCGTCGGCGCCTCGTACAGGGCCCGGTTGCGGCCGAGCGCCTCGACGATCTGCCCTGCGGGCAGGCACAGGACCTCCGGCGCGTCGGCGCGCATGCACACCTCGGCCAGAGCGCCGAGCACACGTTCACGGGTGGGGTTGAGCTCCGGGAAGCTGAGCCTGGTCAGGTCGAGCGGCGGGCCCTCCCCGTCGGTCGCCTTCCGTTCCGACGGCGGCAGCAGGATGAGCACACATTCCCCCCGAAAACATCCCATAAGGTTCTGCGATGGACGGCATCTACGACCTTGTGGCCGAGGCATGGCCCGCCCCGTTCTCCCAGGATATGGGCGGCTGGCGACTGCGACACGCCGACGGGGTGACCAAGCGCGCCAACTCCGTGCTCCCCCTGGGGGATCCGGGGCGGGTGGACGTGGCGATCGAACGGGCCGAACGTTTCTATGCCGAGCTCGGCCTTCCCGCCGTCTTCTCGGTGAGCGATCAGGCACGTCCGGAAGGGCTGGACGGGACGCTCGCCGAGCGCGGCTATGCCCGGGTCGATCCCACGCTGGCGATGATCAAAGAGATCGGCGAGGGTGGCGGCGGGGTGGCGATCGACGACACGCCGTCGCGGGAATGGCTGGATCTGTGGTGGTCGGTGGACGGCCGGTATCCGGAGCAGCTGCCCATGGCGGAGAAGATCCTCACGGGTGTTCCGGCCGGGTACGCGATGCTCGACGGCGTGGCCGTAGGGCGTGGGGTGGTCCAGGGAGAGTGGCTTGGGATCTACTCGATGGCGGTGGCGCCTGAGGCACGGCGGCGCGGCCTCGCCCGGCGTGTGCTCCGCGCTTTGCTGCGGTGGGGTGGCGAACTGGGGTGTACGCGTGCCTATTTGCTGGTCGTCGAGGAGAACGCGGCCGCCCGGGTGCTGTACGCGTCGGAGGGATTCGAGGTGGCCGGGGGCTATCACTACCGCGTGAAGTGATTTTTCAATACGGAGAGTATTGAAGTGATAACTGTGTGAAACTAGGCCTTCCCGAAATGCCAACGGCGGCCACCCATACCGGTGACCGCCGTCGCGGGATTCTTTTATGTAGGGGCTTACCGCTCTTCGGCAGGGGCAGAAGCCGGGGTTTCGTTCAGCCTGTCGCTCTCGTCCTGAATGTCGGCCCCGTTCGCGCGGAGAGCCTCTGCGTACTTACGCCCGTGGTGGGCGCAGAACAGAAGGTCGCCGCCGCCTACAAGGACTGCACGGACGTAGGCCTGGGCGCCACAGCGGTCGCAACGGTCTGCGACGGACAGCGGCTTGGTTGGGGCAAGGGCTCCAGTCACGGCACCTTCCTCATGCTCGGGGTCGGTACTTAGGAGAACATCTAACCCGACGCTGGCGTTCCCAACCTGCCCTGAAGTACGCCCAGAGCAGAATGGGGCATTAAGTGACCGACGTCACACGTTCCGGCAAGGGTTTTATGAGCGTCATGTGGCGCGCCAGCGGAACAGTCTGCTACGACCACCGCGGCCACCAACGCGATTTCCAGAAGGATTCCGATCTGCGCAAGGGGCAAGGGTCCGAGGCCCGTACCGTTTGTGGAGACAGTCAACCTTGAGGGTGTGTGTCATGATCAGGAAGTTACGGATGGCCAGGTCGGGGGACACCGGTCCACGGGTGGAGTTGGGCTTCTCCGCCCCGCCGTGCCCCCTGGAGGACCCCCACCGATGACAGATTCGATGGTATGTTCGAACATCCGCTCGCCGGTTTCGGCGAGCCTGGCGGAGGACCGTCGGCGCCCGGGGGTACTCTGCTGCCGACGTCCACCTACTCGTAGCCCCCACCCAGCCACTCTTTCGAAGGACAAGCCTTGCTTGGCCAACCGCAACCCCCGACCGTTGCGCAGACAAGCTTCGCTTGCGTCTCTAGGAGCACACGCAGTTGACCGCCGCGACCGCTGAAAAGGCCACTGACGATCCGCACGGCTACTCCGCCCGGCACCTCTCGGTGCTGGAGGGGCTGGAGGCCGTGCGCAAGCGACCCGGCATGTACATCGGGTCGACCGACAGCCGGGGACTGGCCCACTGTCTCTGGGAGATCGTCGACAACTGCGTCGACGAGGCGCTGGCCGGTTACTGCAGCCATATCGGCGTGACGATGCACAAGGACGGCTCGTTCGAGGTCGTCGACAACGGCCGCGGCATCCCGGTCGACATCGAGCCCAAGACCGGCCTGGCCGGCGTCGAGGTCGTCATGACCCGGCTGCACGCCGGCGGCAAGTTCGGCGGGGTGTCCTACACCGCGTCCGGCGGCCTGCACGGCGTCGGCGCGTCCGTCGTCAACGCGCTCTCCGCCCGCGTCGACGTCGAAGTGGACCGTGACGGCGCCACCCACGCGATCAGCTTCAAGCGCGGCCTGCCGGGCGAGTTCGCGACCCCCGGTCCCGAGGGCCGGTTCAAGAAGAAGTCCGGCATGCGCACGATCCGCAAGGTGGCCAAGAAGACCACCGGCACCCGCGTGCGCTTCTGGCCGGACCTGCAGATCTTCATCAAGGACGCCACGGTCGAGCAGCCCCTGGTCATGGACCGGATGCGGCAGACCGCGTTCCTCATCCCCGGCCTGACCATCGACGTCCGCGACGAACGCGGCGAGGAGGTCGTCGAGGAGACGTTCCGCTTCGACGGCGGGATCAGCGAGTTCTGCTCCTACCTGGCCAAGGACGCCGAGGTCGTCGACGTCCTCCGGCTCCAGGGCCGCGGCCACTTCACCGAGACCGTGCCCGTGCTCGACGACCAGGGCCACCTCACCCCCACCGACGTCGAACGTGATCTCGAGGTCGATGTGGCGCTCCGCTGGGGCACCGGCTACGACACCGTCACCAAGTCGTTCGTCAACGTGATCGCCACCCCCAAGGGCGGCACCCACGTGCAGGGCTTCGACCGCGCCCTCGTCCGCGTTCTCAACGAGCAGCTGCGCGCCACCAAGCTGCTCAAGAACGGCGACGAGAACGTCATCAAGGAGGACATCCTCGAGGGCCTCACGGCCGTCGTCACCGTCCGCCTGCCCGAGCCGCAGTTCGAGGGCCAGACCAAGGAGATCCTCGGCACCTCCGCCGCCACCCGCATCGTCCAGCAGGTCGTCGGCCGCGAGCTCAAGACGATCTTCGACAACCCCCCGCGCGGCCAGAAGCAGCCTCTCCGCGCCGTTCTCGAGAAGGTCGTCGGCGCCGCCAAGACCCGCATCGCGGCGCGCACCCAGCGCGACAACCAGCGCCGCAAGAACGCCCTGGAAAACTCCGCCCTCCCGGCCAAGCTGGTCGACTGCCGCACCGCCGACGACCGCAGCGAGCTCTTCATCGTCGAGGGTGACTCCGCCCTGGGCACCGCCAAGCTGGCCCGCAACTCCGAGTTCCAGGCCCTGCTGCCCATCCGCGGCAAGATCCTGAACGTGCAGAAGGCGTCCGTCGCCGACATGCTCAAGAACACCGAGTGTGCCGCGATCATCCAGGTCATCGGAGCCGGCTCCGGCCGCACCTTCGACATCGACGCCGCGCGCTACGGCCGCATCATCCTCATGGCCGACGCCGACGTCGACGGCAGCCACATCCGCTGCCTCCTGCTGACTCTGCTCTACCGCTACATGCACCCGATGCTGGAGGCGGGCCGGGTCTTCGCCGCCGTGCCGCCGCTGCACCGGATCGAGCTGGTCAAGCCCAAGAAGGGGCAGGAAAAGTACGTCTACTGCTACTCCGACGCCGAGCTCCGCAAAAAGCTGGTGGAGTTCGAGCGCAAGGGCCAGCGCTGGAAGGAGCCGGTCCAGCGTTACAAGGGCCTCGGTGAGATGGACGCCGACCAGCTGGCCGAGACCACGATGGACCCGCAGCACCGCATCCTGCGCCGCATCCGCATCGAGGACGCCGAAGAGGCAGCGAAGATCTTCGACCTCCTGATGGGCAGCGAGGTGGCACCCCGCCGCGAGTTCATCACCGCCGGAGCAGCCGAACTCGACATCGAACGCATCGACACCTGATCGACGTTTCGGCACTGATCGATCATCTCGGCACCTGATCGATCATCTCGGCACCTGATCGATCACTTTGGCGTTCGCTGACGCGGCGGCAAATCTTACGAGGTTCGTACGGCAGGCCGCCTATCCGGTCCCGGGGCCCTTCGGCGACTTAACGTCGGAGCATGAACGTGCTGCTCACCGGCTCCGCCGGGTTCATCGGCTCCCACATCGCCGACGCGCTGACCGCCGCCGGGCACACCGTCCGCGGCCTGGATCTGCGGGCGGACGGCGAGGTCGCCGACGTGCGCGATGCCCCGGCGGTGGCCCGCGCGCTCCGGGGGGTGGACGCGGTCTGCCACCAGGCGGCGATGGTCGGCCTCGGCGTCGACGTCTTCGATCTCCCCGCCTACGTCTCCGTCAACGCGCACGGCACCGCCGTTCTGCTGGCTGAGATGGCGCGGGCGGGTGTGGGCGCGCTCGTGGTGGCCTCCTCGATGGTGGTGTACGGCGAGGGCGCCTACTCCTGCGCACGGCACGGGGCCGTCCGTCCCGGGCCGCGCGGTGAGGAGGCGCTTCGCGCGGGCAGTTTCGAGCCCGGCTGCCCCCGCTGCGGCAATCCGCTGGAGCCCGGCACGGTCGGCGAGGACACCGAGCTCGACCCGCGCAACGTCTACGCCGACACCAAGGTCGCGCAGGAACATCTGTCCACGTCCTGGGCCCGGATGACCAGCGGCTCGGTGGCGGCGCTGCGCTACCACAACGTCTACGGGCCGAGGATGCCGCTCGACACCCCGTACGCCGGGGTCGCCGCGCTCTTCCGGTCACGCTTGGAACGCGGCGAGGCGCCTCTGGTCTTCGAGGACGGAGGGCAGCGGCGCGACTTCGTCCATGTGCGCGATGTCGCCCGTGCCAACGTGCTGGCCCTCGAACGTGTGGTCGCGGGTGACGCCGAGGCGTTCCGCGCGTACAACATCGCCAGCGGCGAACCGCGCACGATCGCCGACATGGCCGAGGCGCTGGCCGCGGCCTACGGCGGCCCGGCACCGCAGGTGACCGGCGGGTACCGGGTCGGGGACGTGCGGCACATCGTGGCCTCCTCCGGCCGCGCCCGCCGCGAGCTCGGGTTCGCGCCGGAAGTGTCGTTCGAGGACGGGATGGCCGAGTTCGCCGCGTGCGGGGTGACGGCATGATCGACGTGATCCTGCCCTGTCTCAACGAGGCCGAGGCGCTGCCGTGGGTGTTGTCCCGGATGCCGGCGGGGTTCCGGCCGATCGTGGTCGACAACGCCTCCACCGACGACTCCGCCCGCGTCGCACGTGACCACGGCGCGGAGGTCGTGGACGCCCCGCAACGCGGCTTCGGCGCGGCGTGCCATGCCGGGCTGGTGGCGGCGACGGCCGACGTGGTGTGCGTCATGGACGCCGACGCCTCGCTCGATCCCGGTGAGCTCCCCCGGTTCGTGGCGGAGCTGGACGCGGGCACCCGCCGCCTGGAGCCGGGCGCTCGCCTGGACGTGGCCACCCGGCCGATGCTCGTGATGGGGCGGCGGCGCCCTGCGGGGCATCGGGCGTGGCCGCCGCACGCGCGGCTCGGCAACGCCGTGCTGTCTCGATCACTCAACCGGCGCGCGGGCACCCGGCTGCACGACCTGGGGCCGATGCGGGCCGCCCGGCGCGCCGACCTGCTGGCTCTGGACCTGCACGACCGGCGGTTCGGCTACCCGTTGGAGATGGTGTTGCGGGCCGCCGAAGAGGGCTGGCGGGTGGTCGAGCTGGACGTGCCCTACCTGCCGCGCGTTGGCCGGTCGAAGGTCACCGGAACGGTCGGCGGCACGGTACGGGCCGTCCGGGACATGCGCCGTGTGCTGGCCGAGGTCGCCTCATGAACGCCGCCCAGGTCACCTTTCTGGTCATCGCCAAGGAACCCGTCCCTGGACGCGTGAAGACGCGCCTCACGCCCGCCTACACCTCTGAGGAGGCGGCTGAGCTGGCCGAGGCCTCACTCGCCGACACCCTCACGACCGTCGCGGCTGTACCCGCCGCAGACCGGGTGCTGGCCCTTGCCGGGAAACCGGGCGAATGGCTGCCGCCGGGATTCCGGGTGATCCCGCAGCGCGGGGGCGGGCTGGACGAACGTCTCGCGGCCGCCTTCGACGACGCCTGGACCGGGCACCCGCTCGTCCTGATCGGCATGGACACCCCGCAGGTCAGCCCCACCCTGCTCAAGCAGGCTGCGCAGCTGCTGCGCACGCACGACGCGGTCTTCGGCCCGGCCGCCGACGGAGGATTCTGGCTGCTGGGCCTCTCCCGGCCCGACGCCGGACTGCTCCATGGCGTGCCGATGTCGCGTTCCAACACCGGCCGGGTCCAGCTCGATCGGCTCCGCGCGGCCGACCTGTCGGTGGCATCACTGCCGGTGCTGACCGATGTCGACACCGCCGCCGACGCCGAGGCGGTGGCGACCGCCACGCCGGACGGCCGGTTCGCCGCCGCGGTCCGGCGAATGCGGGAAGGGCGGGCCGTCCGGACATGATCGGAGAGCTGTACGAACGCGCGCTGGAGGGCGCGCACCGGGTCGAGATCGAGGACGCAGCGGGCAGGCGGCGCCCGCTGCCGATCGGCGACTGGCTGGCGCTGCGACCCGGGGACGCCGCGCTCCTTGATCGGTGCGCCGGGCCGACGCTGGACGTCGGGTCGGGTCCCGGGCGGCTCACCGTGGCGCTGACCGAACGCGGCCTGCTCGCGCTCGGCATCGACATCGCCCCCCACGCGGTCGCGCTGACCGTGGCGTCGGGCGGGCCTGCGCTCTGCCGGGACGTGTTCGACCAGGTGCCGGGGGCCGGTCTGTGGCAGACGATCCTGCTGGCCGACGGCAACATCGGCATCGGCGGCGATCCGGTCGCGCTGTTGCGCCGGGCGGGCGAGCTGCTCGGCCGGGGTGGCCGGATCCTCGCTGAGGTGGCCGGTCCCGGCACACGTTCGCACACAGAACAGGTCCGGCTCCGCATGGCGCACACCGTCGGGGAGTGGTTCGCCTGGGCCAGGGTGTCGGCCGATGACATCGGTGTGTTCGCGGCAGGCTGCGGGGCCGCAGTGGATGAGATGTGGGAGGAGGCAGGCCGATGGTTCGTCAGCCTTCGGTTCTAGGCCGCTTCAGCAGCCGCTTGCACGATGAGCGCACGGCCTCATGGCTTGGCATCTGGCTCGGCGTGAGCTTCGGCGTCGCGTTCCTGACCGGTCTGATCAGCCACTTCATGCAGCAGCCGCCTGACTGGCTGCGCTGGCCGTCCCGCCCGGTGAACCTCTACCGGGTGACGCAGGGCCTGCACGTCATCGGGGGCCTGGCCACGATCCCGTTGCTGCTGGCCAAGATGTGGACCGTCTATCCCAAGCTGTTCCAGTGGCCGTCGCTCCGGTCGGTCCGGCACGCGGTGGAGCGGGGACTGATCTTCCTGCTCGTCGCGGCCGCTCTCTTCCAGATGCTCACCGGGCTGCTCAACATCGCCTACTGGTACGCGTTCCCCTTCTTCTTCACCGTCGCCCACTACTGGACGGGCTACATCCTGATCGGGGCCCTGATCATCCATGTGGTGAACGAGTGGTCCAAGGTCCAGCGCACGGTGATGAAGCGGCCCGAGGACGGGGTGAACCGGCGTGCCTTCCTGTTCACGGTGGCCGCCGCGTCGGGAGCGGTGATGCTCACCACGGTCGGGGAGACGTTCTCGCCGCTGGCCCGGCTCGCGGTGCTCGCCCCTCGCCGTCCGGGCGTCGGCCCCGCACGGCTGCCGGTCAACACGTCGGCGGTCGCCGCGGGCGTCACCACGACGGCGCGCAAGCCGGGCTGGACGCTGACCGTCACCGGGCGGGTCGAGAAGGAGCTCACCTTCACGATGGCGGAGCTGCGCGCCCTGCCGCAGCACACCGAACGCCTGCCGATCTCGTGCGTCGAAGGCTGGAGCGCCTCGGGCGACTGGACCGGCGTGCGGCTGCGGGATCTCCTGCGGATGGCGGGGGTCGCCGCCGACGCGCAGGTACGGGTCGAGTCCCTGCAGCGCGGCGGCCCGTACCGCAAGTCATGGGTCGATCCGCCGCACTGGCGGGATCCGCTGACCCTGCTGGCCCTGGACCTGAACGGCGCACCGCTCGACCTCGACCACGGCAGCCCCTGCAGGCTGATCGCACCCAACCGGCCGGGCGTGCTCCAGACCAAGTGGTTGCACACCGTGGTGGTCGCATGAAACGGGGTGGCGGCATGAACGGGGTGGTCGCATGAAGACCAGAATCGCCCTGTACGCCGTGGGCGGCTCGCTGATCCTGCTCGGTCTGCGCGGGATCCTGACCGAGTCGGAGCCGCGCTCCTGGGTGGTGTGGTTCGCGGGGGCGGTACTCGTCCACGATTTCGTGTTCGTGCCCGCCGTCCTCGTGATCGGCGCGCTCACCGCGTGGTTGCCCGTCGCCTACCGCACTCCGGCTCGGGCCGGGTTGATCGTCGCAGGAGCATTCACCCTGGTGGCGTCGCCGATGTTGCTCAGCACCGGCCGGCGCCCGGACAACCCGTCGATCCTCCCGCTCTCGTACGGGCGTTCTCTCGTCATCCTGCTGACCCTCGTCGTGGCCGTCACGGTCATCTGGCTCCTCCGGAAGCGGACACAGAAATGATCACTCGCGAGGCGCCGTCCACCCTGATCCGGCCCGCCGAGCCGGTGTACCGCAGCGGCCGTGTGGCCGTGGTGGTATGGGCACTCCTCATCGCGGCGACCTTCGTCGCCGGGTATTTCATGCGGCGCGCCGGACTGGCCACCGAGGACAAACTGCCGCCGCTGCACGCGGAGGCCCGGGGTGAGCCGCACACCTGGCAGCTCTACCCGGCGATCGCCGTCGCCGTGTTGTACGTGGCGGCGCTGCCCGTGCTCGTCCGGCGCCTCACCTGGCGACCGCTGCTCCTGGCGGCCTGGCTCGCGACGCTGGCCTGGACGGTCGTGCTCGCGCTGAGCGACGGGTTCGACCACATCGCCAAGCCGCTCGACGCCCCGACCGAGTACCCCGCCGGGCTCGACGCCGTACGGGCCGACCCGGCCGGGTGGCTTCACACGTTCACCGACCGGCTGAACGGCTACCCGACCCACATCCGCGGCCATCCACCCCTCCCGACGCTGGTCTTCTGGGCCCTCGACGCCGTCGGCCTGCGCGGGACGACCTGGGCCGCGGTCGTGATCATTGTGGTCGGCACCTCCGCGATCGTCGCCGTCGCGATGACCGTGCGCCTGCTCGCCGGGGAGGAGCTCGCCCGGCGTACGCTGCCGTTCCTCGTCATGGCCCCGCTGGTGCTCTGGATCGCGACCGCCATGGACGCGTTCTTCCTCGGAGTCGGGGCGTGGGGGACGGTCCTCGTGGCATTCGCCGCCAAACGGAACCGTGCCCTGGCCGCGCTCGGCGGTGGACTGCTGCTCGGCTCGCTGCCCTATCTGAGTTACGGGCTCCTGCCGTTGTTCGCTGTCCCGGCGGCCGTGCTGATCGCCGCCCGCCCGTCCGCGCGAGTCGCCGTGGTGTTGCTGTGCGGCTGCGCGATCGTCCCTGTGGCGTTCACGATGGGCGGGTTCTGGTGGCCGGACGGCGTGGCGGCCACGTTCGAGACCTACCGGGTCAGCCGGGGCTCGGCGATGCGCTCCTACTGGTACTTCCTGGTCGCCGACTTCGCCGTCCTGGGGCTGCTCGTCGGCCCGGCCGTCGCCCACGCGCTCCCTGCCGCACTGGCGCCGATCGGCCGCGCCGCCCGCGATCGGGTGCTTCCGCCCCTCCCGACCTTGCTGGTGGGCGCGGCGCTGCTGGGGACCATCGCCCTGGCCGTGTCGGGGGTGACCAGGGGCGAGGTCGAACGCATCTGGGTGCCGTACGCCGCCTGGATCATGGTCGCCGCCGCCCGCCACACACCTCCGTCGCGCGGCTGGCTCGCGGCTCAGGCCGTCACCGCCCTGCTGGTGCAGTCCCTGGTCCTCTCTGAGTGGTGACGGCTCGCATGGTGACGGCTCGCGTGTGACGGCTCGCCATGGTGACGACGTCCGGTGATTCCCGTCCGTCGCCGGTTCTCGACGATAAGTGATCGTTTGCTGGGTAGGTGGTGATCCAGGGCCGGGCGAGGGAGGCGTGAATGTCGGAGACGGCGGTCGATCCGCGGGAGATCAAGGGCGGGCTCAAGCGGGTCATCGGGCGCAGGATGCTCATGGTGTTCGTGGTCGGGGACATCCTCGGCGCCGGCATCTACGCGCTGGTCGGGCAGGTCGCGGGCGAGGTCGGCGGAGCGGTGTGGGTGCCGTTCCTGGTGGCCTTCGTGCTGGCGGCGCTGACCGCGACCGCGTACGCGGAGCTGGTCGGCAAGTATCCCCAGGCCGCCGGGGCCGCTCTCTACACCAACAAGGCGTTCGGCATCCCGTTCGTGACGTTCATCGTGGCGTTCGCGGTGATGATGAGCGGGATCACCTCGGCGAGCGCGGCGGCACGGGCGTTCGGCGGGAAGTACCTGGCGGAGTTCGTCTCGCTGCCGACGCTGGTGGGGGCGCTGATCTTCCTGGGGCTGGTGACGCTGGTCAACTTCGCCGGGATCTCCGAATCGATCAAGGTCAATGTGGTGCTGACGCTGATCGAGGCGTTCGGGCTGCTCGTGATCATGGTGATCGGGGTGTTCGCGCTGATCAGCGGGGACGGCGAGCCCAGCCGGGCGCTGGAGTTCCATCCGGCGAACGGGGCGTTCCTCGGCGTGCTCGGCGGCACCGCGCTGGCGTTCTACGCGCTGCTGGGCTTCGAGGACTCCGTCAACCTGGCCGAGGAGGCCAAGGAACCGGCCAAAGACTTCCCGCGGGCCCTCTTCGGCGGGCTCGCCATCACCGTCGTCATCTACGTCGCGGTCGCGTTCACGGCGACGATGCTGGTCGACACGGAGACGCTGCAGTCCTCGACGGGACCGCTGCTGGAGGTCGTGGAGGTCGCGGGACTGAGCTTCCCGCCGAAGTTGTTCGCGCTGATCGCGCTGCTGGCGGTCGGCAACACCGCGCTGATCAACATGATCATGGCGTCGCGGCTGGTGTACGGGATGGCGCGGGAACGGATCGTGCCGCAGGTGTTCGCCGTGACGCACCCGACGCGGGCGACGCCGTGGGTGTCCATCGTGTTCACCGTGGCGCTGGCGGTGATCCTGGTGAGCACCGGGGACGTCGGCGGGCTGGCCGACACGACGGTGTTGTTGTTGCTGTTCGTCTTCGCGCTGGTGAACGTGTGCGTGCTGGTGCTGCGCAGGGAACCGGTCGAGCATGACCATTTCCGCGCGCCGACCTGGATGCCCGCGCTGGGCGCGGTGAGCTGCCTGTTCTTGACGCTGCCGATCACCGGGCGGGAGGGCGAGGTCTATCTGCGGGCCGCGATCCTGATCGGGATCGGCGTGCTGCTGTGGATCGTCAACCGCCTCATCGTCGGCAGGGGTGAACCTAGTACCACCCCAAGTCGGCCATAGGGGTTACCGACGACACCCCTGCCTCCACGGGACCGTAGTGATCACGGTTTCCGGGAGGAGTGGCGATGGGTCTCGAGGATGTGGGAGCGGCGGTCCAGGAGTGGCTGTCGCTGCCGCCCATCGCGGTGGTGCTCTCCGGCTGGCGGCTGTGCGGGTACGCGATGACGGTCGACGAAGGCCTGGTCGGCGTGCAGCGGCACGACCTCTGGGCTGTCTTTGTGGCTTTGTTGTGGTTCGTCCCTTGGACCCGAGTGGCGCGGGAGGCGGCGGTGGGCTGCCTGGCGCTGTGGCCCGCGAGCGAACGTGTGCTGCGGGCGACTTCTGTAACAGGAGACTCATATGTCTCCCCTTTTCGGCAGAATGCTAGCCCGTGCGCGTACTTCGGGGGATCACCAACTGGACCCTGCTCGCCGTCCTGCCCTTTCTCCTTCTGGGCGGGTGTGCGTTCTGGAGTGACGACGGCCCTCCGCGTGGCGAGGGAGCAGTCGGGGGAGCAGTCGGGGGAGCAGGCGGCGGCGGCACGGCGAGGCCGGCCGTGGTGGCTTCGCCCAAGGTCGCCGACACCATCGCGGAGAACGCGCGGCCGGGCACGCCGGACTGGCGGTTGCGCAAGCGCGGTCAGGCGGACGAGATCGAGGGCTACGCGGACCGGGTGAGCGTGTTCCCCGGCGAGAGCTTCCAGCTGTTCGTGTCGACGACGACCAAGGGTTTCAAGGCCGAGGCGTTCCGGGTCGGCTGGTACGGCGGAGCGCATGCACGCAAGCTCTGGGAATCGCCGCGCCAACCCGGTGTCCGCCAGGCCTACCCCAAGGTGAGCAACCAGAACTACACGGTGACCGCGCCATGGAAACCGTCTCTCACAGTCACCACCACGGACTGGCCCGAAGGCGTCTACCTGCTGCGGCTCACGGCCGACTCAGGCGCCCAACGGTACGTACCGATGACGCTGCGTTCGCGTGATACCGCCGGACGGCTGGTCATCCTCAACGCCACCACCACCTGGCAGGCGTACAACATGTGGGGCGGCCACAACCTCTACAACGGGCCGAGCGGGTACAGCGACCGGTCGCGCGCAGTCAGCTTCGACCGGCCGTACGACAAGGACGGCACCGGCAAGTTCATGGGCTATGAGCATCCGGCGATCGTCCTCGCGGAGAAGACCGGGAAACAGCTGGCGTACGCGACGGACAACGATCTGCACGCCAGCCCGGACCTCCTCGAAGGCGCGCGGGGTCTGGTCACGCTCGGGCACGACGAGTACTGGTCCACCAACATGCGCGCGAACGTCACCAAGGCACGCGACAGCGGAGTCAACGTCGCGTTCCTCGGCGCCAACGCGGTCAACCGGCACATCCGTTTCAGCCCCACCAAGCTCGGCCCCGACCGCCTGGTGACCTGCTACAAGGACTCCTCCGAGGACCCGGTCGCCAAGTCCAACCCCAAGGAGTCCACGCACGACTGGCGACTGCCGCCCGTAGCGCGTCCCGAGAGCGACCTCATCGGGATCATGTACAACTGCTTCCCGGCGGCCGGCTCGTTCACCGTCCACCGTCCCGGCAGCTGGCTCTTCCGCGGCACCGGCGCGCGCAAGGGCACCGCGTTCCCCGGCCTGATCGGCCCGGAGACCGACGCGATCAATCCGATCGGCCCGACGCCGCGGCCCATCGAGGTGCTGGCGCACTCGCCGATCGACTGCGGCGGCATCGCCAAGACCGCGGACGCCACGTACTACACGACCAAGAGCGGCTCCGGTGTCGTCGCCACCGGCACCATGCGCTGGGTCTGCGCGATGCGCGGGCCCAAGTGCGGGCACGGCGTCACCGAGGCGGGGCGGCGATTCGTGACGAAGGCGACCGAGAACCTGCTGCTGGCGATGGCCGCCGGGCCTCTCGGCACCACCTATCCGGTCAAGGACAACCTGCGCGAGTTCACCTCATGAGGGCTTGCCAGGGCTCTCCATCCCTGGGTGGAGAATCCTCTGTCCTGCCTGGCGCCGATCCGCCGGAGGATCCGCATCGGTTAGCGTCGTCGCGTGAGATTCGAGCGGGTCTGTCCAGATCCCGGATGGTTGCGCCTGCTGATCGTGGCCGCGGGGTTGACGTGGGGCATCGTGGCGTACGTCCGCGACCTGCTCCAGTCCGATCCCAAGCCGGCGCTGCACGGCGAGGGCTTGCTGGTGGTCGTTCTGAACGTCATCGCCTTCGCATGTCTGAGCGCGGGCATCTGGCTCACCCGCTCGCCCCGTGACGCACGGCTCGCGCGGGCGGAATGGGCGCCGCGCTGGCGGGAAGGGACGGTGCTGCTGCTGATCTCGGTGGGAGCGTCGCTGTGGTTGTACGACCTGTCGTCCCGGGAGAACGGCGGCTTCATCTTCGCCATGATCGCCATTTGGGTGCTGCTCAACTTCCTGCCTCTCCGATGGGGGATGGCACTCGCGGCGGTGGCCGTGGCGGCGGTGGGGCTGATCAGCTGGGACATCCAGACCACGGGCACGGACTTCGGGCTCATGGCGGCCTTCGTCGCGGTGGCGCTGGGGGCGATGGCGAACCGGCAGCGCGAGCTGGCTCAGGAGGCGGTCAAGCGGGCGGAGGCCGACACGCTGATCCTGGCCGAGCGGTCGCACATCGCCCGCGAGATCCACGACATCCTGGCGCACTCGTTGTCCGCGCAGGTCGTTCACCTGGAAGGGGCGCGGATGTTGCTGGCACGCGACGGCGACCGCGTTCAGGCGCTGGACCGGGTCGAACGCGCGCAGCGGCTGGCCCGCTCGGGTCTGGAGGAGACGCGGCGCGCGCTGGCCACACTGCGCGGGGACTCGCCCCAGCCCGAGGAGGCGCTGACGGAGCTGGCCGAGGAGTTCCGGGTCAGTACGGGCCGCCCGTGCGAGACCGAGGTGTCGGGCACCCCTCGCGAGCTCTCACCGCAGGCCGGGCTGGCCGTGATCCGCACGGCACAGGAGGCGTTGACGAACGTCCGCAAGCACGCACCGGGTGCCCGCGTCCAGCTGCACCTCGCCTATCTCGACGGGCGGGTGGAGCTTGAGGTCACCGACACGGGCGGCACCGAAGATGCGATCGCGGCGGATCTGGGCGGCGGGTACGGACTGGTGGGGATGCGTGAGCGCGCCGAGTTGATCGGTGGGACCCTGGACACCGGGCCGCAGGGGAAGGGGTTCCGAGTGTCGCTGCGAGTGCCTGTATGAGCGCCGCCAGGACGCGCGTGCTGGTCGTCGACGACCAGACGGTGGTCCGTGAGGGGCTGCTCCTGTTGCTGGAACTGCTGCCCGGGATCAACGTGGTCGGCTCTGCGGCCGACGGTGAGCAGGCGGTGGCCAAGGTGGCCGAGCTGGCGCCGGAGGTCGTGCTCATGGATCTGCGGATGCCCCGGGTCGACGGGGTCGAGGCGACCCGGCGGATCAAGGCCGCGCATCCCGAGGTGGAGATCGTCGTGCTCACGACGTACGCCGATGACGAGTCCATCTTCGCGGCGCTGCGCGCCGGGGCCCGCGGTTACCTCACCAAGGACGCCGGGGGCGAGCAGATCGCCGCCGCCGTCGAGACCGTGCGGAACGGCTCGTCCCTGCTCGACCCCGCCGTGCAGCGCCGGCTGGTCGAGGCCGTCGCGGCGGGCGAGCACGCGGGCGAGAAGCAGGTCCGGCACGGCGACCTGCCCGACGGGCTCACCCGCCGCGAGGGCGAGGTCCTCGCACTGATCGCGCAGGGCCGGTCCAACGCCGAGATCGCCGGAGACCTGTTCATCACCGAGGCCACCGTCAAGACCCACATCAACAACCTCTTCGCCAAGGCCGGGCTGCGCGACCGGGCACAGGCCGTCACCTATGCCTTCCGCCACGGCCTCGCCGGTTGAACGGGCAACCAAGTCCTGGCTAGTCAGAGATATCTGTCAAGAACTTGTCAGGCCCTGTTGCGTCGGAGGGCATGATCGGGACTACGCTTGCGAGCATGCCGCCAACCGCAGATCGGCCCCCCGCACATCTGACCGACGGTGACGACGACATGTCCGCGCGGCTCCCGGCCACAGCCTGGGCGGTACTGGGGATCCTGTCCTTCGGCGAGGAGCTCACCGGCTACGAGGTCCGGCAATGGGCCGACCACATCCTCCGGTTCTTCTACTGGAGCCCGGCGATGAGCCAGATCTACTCCGAGCTCAAGCGGCTCGAGCAGGTCGGGTACGCCGCCTCGCGCACGGTGACGGGCGACGACACCCGGACCAAGCGTGTCTACAGCATCACTGGCGCGGGCCGGAACGCACTCTCCCACTGGGTCGAGGACGCGCCCGTCGAACAGCCCGTCCTCAAGCACGGTGCGGCGCTGCGCGTGTGCCTCGGCCACCTGACCACACCCGAACGGCTCCGCGAGATCGTGTCCCAGCACCGCGACAACGCCCAGCGCCTGCACGACGAGGCCGAGTGTTCACGGCAGAGGGCAGCGGAGATGCCCGGCTGGGTCTATCCGGAGCTGGTGGCACGCTGGGCGGCCCGCTACTACGCCGCGGAGTGCGACCTCGCCGAACGGATGCTCACCGACCTCGACGAGCTGCCCTGATCGTTCCCGCGGTCAACGCGGGGGAGGCGCTCGGCAAGGGCTGGGTCAAGTCCGCCACCGTCCCGGAGTCGGCTGCTCACCATGGGAAATGATTCCCCGTCCGGTAAGCCCGAAAGGACGTTGGCGTGCCCAAGACCTGGATGATCGCGGACTACCTGCGGCCGTACGCCCAATGGCGCATCAACCGGGCCGAGGCGCGAGACGACGGGCGCAACGCCCGGGCGGCGATCGGCCTGATCGACGCCGCCGCCTACTGCCTGCAGAAGGACGACAGCGAGCGCGTCATCGTCCGCATGGCCATCGCGGGCTGCTTCGCCCTCGGCCGGTTCAACCCGGGCGCGGAGGGCGAACACATCATTCGTTACTGGCACTACGACGACCAGGGCGGCAGCCCCGCCGAACTCCTGGAGGCGCTGGCCGCCGCAGCCGAACGGGGGCTCCAGCCCGGGAAGGCACGGCAGGGTCTGCCACGCCCTGGTCTGCCACGCCCCCGGGTCAGTGCCGGTTAGCGATCTCAGCCCGGCTCGTTGCCGGGCTTCCACTTGACGCCACAGCCGAGACTGGGCGTGTGCGGCTCGGGTACGGTCTCGCCTGCCAGCACGTGGTCGAGTGCTGCCCGGAGCGTGGAGCCGTCGGCAGGCAGGTCGTTGCGCGGTCGGGCACCGTCGAACTCGCCGCGGTAGGCCAGCCGCCGTTCCGCGTCGTACAGGAAGAAGTCCGGCGTGCACGCGGCCCGGTAGGCCCGCGCGACCTCCTGCGACTCGTCGACGAGGTAGGGGAAGCCGAACCCGGCCCGCTTGGCCTGCTCGCGCAGGTGGTCGGCGCCGTCGTCGGGGTAGTTGACCACGTCGTTGCTGCAGATCGCGACGGTGGTGAGGCCGCGGGCCGCGTACTCGGCCGTCACCGCACCGATGGCGTGCTCGATGCGGCGTACGTAGGGGCAGTGGTTCGACAGGAACACCACCAGCAGCGCGGGCGCACCGGCGAAGTCCTCCGGTGAGACTTCGCCTCCGTCGATGGACGGCAGCGCGAACGAGGGTGCGGGCGTCCCGAGCGGGACCATGAACGAGGAGATCGCCATGCGCCCATTCTTACCCGGACGGCCGGGGCGCGGGCCCCACCCCGCCGGACCTCGACGGCGAACTCCCCGCGGCGGCTGGCTTGACCAAACGTTCGCTTGGTAATTTGAGATCATGCCGACTCAGGAGCACATGAAGGCCGTGTTGCAGGCGTACATCGACGGCTTCAACGCCGGTGACCCCGCCGCGGTCTCGGGGTTGTTCGCGGATGACGCGGTGATCGAGGATCCGGTCGGACAGCCGCAGATCCAGGGCCGCGCGGCGATCGACGAGTTCTACGTCAACGCCATCGGCTCAGGCGCGAAGCTGTCTCTCGACGTCCCGATCCGCGGCTCGCACGGGACGAGCGCGGCCATGGCCTTCACCGTGGACGTCCCGGCCATGGGGCTGCGCATCCGCGCCATCGACGTCATGACGTTCGGTGAGGATGGCAAGGTCACCAGGATGGAGGCCTTCTGGGGGCCGGACGACATCGAGCAGTGACGACATCGCGCGCCGGTATTGCGCGCCGACGTCAGACGTCGGGCAGGCGGTAGTGCGACTTGCACCGCAGTGCGTCAGGTCTGGCGGGTCCGATAGGCGTTGACCTTGTTGCGGTTGCCGCAGCGTTCCATGGAGCACCAGCGGCGCTTGCCGGGGCGCGAGGTGTCGACGAACAGCAGGAGGCAGTTGGATGCCGCACACTCCCGGACACGGTCGCGGTGGGGACCGGTGAGCAGATCGATCGCCTCGTGGGCGGCCGCCCCGAGGATCTGGGTGCCGGTCACCGGGCCCGCCCACGCGCGCCGGCCGGTGACGGGGTCGATACGCGGGCGGGGGACGGGTCCGGCGGCATCGTTGATCGTTTCGAGGGCGTCCGCCGGGAGGTCCTGGTCGTGGGCGAGAGCGAGGGCGACGCTCAGCATCGTGTCCCGGAACGCCTTGACGGCGCTCAGTTCGGCGGGGCGGACGCGCAGATCGTCGAGGGGGGCGATGGCGGCGAGGCGCGACTCCTTGAGCCAGCCGGCCAGGTCGTCCGGCGTGTGCAGGATCTCCCAGTACGCGTACACGCCTGGGCCGCCGGTCAGCAGGAGTTCGAGACAGAAGGCGCCCGGATCGAACGTGAAGCTCTGCCCGTCGCGGCCCGTCAGTACCCTCGCCATCGCCGTCACGTAACCACAATATCCGGTGTCACGACCGCGACCCGTTCACACGTACCGGGCTCAGCGTGACTTCGGCCGGCGGGGGGTCTCCTCGCCGGCCAGTTCCTTGACGGCCTCGATCCCGGCGTCGGCGGTGCGGCGGAGGAAGCCGGCGAGCAGTTCCAGTTCGGCCTGCTCGTAGCCGCCGCAGATCTGGTCGAGCGACGCGTTCATCCCCGCGAACAGCCCCAGCAGCTCGGCGTTGCGCTCGCGCACAGCCCGGACCTGGACGGCGCGGCGGTCCTGGGGGTCGCGTTCGCGCACCACCCAGCCGCCTCGTTCGAGCCGGTCCAGGATGCCCGTCAGTGTGGCGGGGTGCAGCCCGGCGCGGCGGGCCAGCGCGCTCGGGGTCAGGGGTCCGTGCGCGTTCACGAGATCCAGGCAGTCAAGGTCGACGTCCTTGAGTTCGAGATGCGCTCCGACCTGCCGGTTGAGGAGCGAGAGCTGCAGGCTCAGCTCGCGCAGTGCTTCACGGAGGGTGACGGTGGCCCGCCTTCGGTCGGCAGGTGTTACGGAAGTCATATTGTATGTCTCTCAAATCAATATGTTACGGTTTCCATATCTTACGGCAATGGAGGTATCCGCATGATTCTGGTGACCGGGGCGACGGGGGTCGTCGGGCGCAGCGTGGTGAAGCTGCTGCTGGAGGCGGGTGAGGAAGTGACGGCCGTGACCCGTTCGCCGGAGTCCGCCGACCTGCCCGAGGGCGCGAAGGTGGTCTCGCAGGCTTCGGACATGGCCGGTGTGGAAGCGATCCTCATCGCACCGCGGGCGGTCGGCGAGACCATCGGGGAACTGCTCGTGGCGGCGGCCGCGCAAGGCGTCAAGCGAGCGGTGCTGCTGTCCGCGGTCACCGTGGAGTACGGAGGCGGATACGAACGCTTCGCCGCCGCGTTCAAGGCCGCCGAGAAGGCCGTGGACGCCTCCGGCCTGGAGTGGACCTTCCTGCGCTGTGCCGACTTCGCGGCCAACAACCTGGCCTGGGCTCCGCAGATCCGCGCCACCGGAGCCGTTCGCGGCGCGTACGGCGATGCGGCGTCCTCGTCCATCCACGAGCGCGACATCGCCGAAGTCGCCGTCCGGGCGCTGCTCGACTCCGCACACGCCGGCCGTGCGTATGCTCTGACCGGCCCGGAGTCCCTCAGCCAGCGCGACAAGGTCCGCCTCATCGGTGAGGCCATCGGCACCGGCCTGATGTTCACCGAGGTGCCCCCTGAGGAGGTCCGCGAGGGCATGCTCGCCCAAGGCGTGCCCGAGGACGTGCCCGACCGCATGCTCGGCTACCTGGCCACCTGCGCCGAGCAACCGGGGCCGTCCACCGGCACGGTGGCGGAGGTGCTGGGCCGCCCGGCGCTCACGTACGCCAGGTGGGCCGCCGACCACGCGGCGGAGTTCGGCGGCCGGTCATGAGCGCTCTGGTACGCGGCGCGCGGTTCGTCAGCGTGCTCTTCGGCGGCGTCTTCGCCGGATTCCTGGTCGCGGTCCTTGTCCTGGAACTGTCGCTGCGGAGCTACGACGGCCGGGTGTACGCGCAGGTCAGACAGGTCGAGCTCGACTCGCTCGACAGGCTCGCCGGGGCCACCCTCCTCCCCGCGCTGATCGCGACGGCGTTGCTGGCCGTCGCCGCGTTCCGGACGCGGGAAGGCGGCCGGTGGCCGGTGTTGTCGGCGCTCGCGCTGCTGGTGCTGGTCTTCGTGCTGACGATGGTGGTCAACTACCCGATCAACAACGACCAGGCCGACTGGAACGTGCAGGCTCCTCCGGCCGGCTGGGCGGACGACCGGGACCGGTGGCAGATCGCGCACGCCGTCCGTACCGTCGCTGCGGTGTGCGCGTTCGGCTGCCTGATCCTTGCCCGGCGATCGGATACCCGGGTGGACACTCCCGCGATCGAACGTCCGGCCGGTGCGTTGGCATCATGATCGGATGGACGAGACCGCAAGGACTGAACCGCCGCTGGTCGGAGATGAGCGTGCGACGCTGACCGGATTCCTGCAGTGGCATCGCGAGACCTTCGCCTGGAAGTGCGCGGGCCTGACGACCGAGCAGCTGCGTGAACGGAACGTCCCGCCGTCGAAGCTCTCCCTGCTCGGGCTGGTCAGGCACATGGCCGAGGTCGAACGGGGCTGGTTCCGGAGGGTGCTGCGCGGCGAGGACATCCCGTTCCGCTGGAAGCGGGGCCCCGGGGACGACTCGCCCTTCGAGGCCGACGAGGCCGATCCCGGCGAGGCGTTCGCGGCCTGGGAGGAGGAGTGCGCGCTGGCCTGCGAGATCGTGGACGCCACCGAGTCACTCGACACGACCGCGGAGTTCGAGGGCACGGTCTACTCGCTGCGCTGGATCCTCACCCACATGATCGAGGAGTACGCGCGCCACAACGGGCACGCCGACCTCATCCGGGAACGCATCGACGGCGCCACCGGCGAATAGCGAGCGGGCCCAACGGGCCGCCCAAGGCGGCGATCGGCTTGCTCAGCCTTTCGCCCGAACCGTCGCGGCGGCCCAGCTCCTCCGGGACCTCCAGCGGTTTGCCGGTGGACGAGGCGGCGCGGACCGGGGTCACACCGGCCCAGGCCATCAGCAGGGTGTCTTCACCCTTGAGGAAACGGTGCGAGCGCACGCCGCCGGTGGCGCGGCCCTTGGCCGGGTATTCGGCGAAGTCGGCTACCTTGATCGCGCCCGTCTGGGTGCCGGGCAGGGCCGAGGACGACCCGGAGATCGTCACGACCCGGGCATCCCACTCGGGATCGACGGCGCCGAACCAGACGACCCGTGCGCCGGACGCCAGCTTGATGCCCGCCATGCCGCCCGCGGCCCGGCCCTGCGGCCGGACGAGCGATGCCTGGAAGTGCAGGAGCTGGGAATCGGTGGCGATGAAGACCAGGTCCGTCTCCTCGGTCTCCAGATGGACGGCGCCGACGACCTTGTCGCCGTCCTTGAGCGCGATCACCTCGAAGTCGTCCCGGTTGGCGGGATAGTCGGGCACCACCCGTTTGACCACGCCCTGCTCGGTGCCCAGTGCCAGCCCGGCGCCCACGTCGTCCAGGCTGCCGAGCCCGACCACGGTCTCGCCCGGCTCCAGCACCACGAACTCGCTGAGCGGCGCGCCGCCGGCCAGCGACGGCGGGGTGGAGGTCGGCGGCAGCGTCGGCAGGTCGAGCACGTCCACCCGGATCATGCGGCCCGCCGATGTCACCGCGCCGATCTGGCCGCGGGCCGTCGCGGGCACCACCGACACCAGGACGTCGTGCGGCGACCGCGTGCCCTCGGCCGGCAGCGCGTCGGCCGAGTTGGTGCGGGCCAGCAGCCCGGTCGAGGACAGCAGCACCAGGCACGGGTCGTCGGCGACCTCCAGTGGCACGGCGGCGGACCGGGTCTGGCCGGACGCCTCCAGCAGCACGGTCCGGCGCGGCGTCGCGAACTCGGCGGCCACGTCGGCCAGCTCGCCCGACACGACGGCGCGCAGCTTGGGCTCCGACTCCAGGATCGCGGTCAGCTCGGCGATCTCGCGTGCCAGCTGCTCCTTCTCCTTTTCCAGCTCCAGCCGGTCGTAGCGGGTGAGGCGGCGCAGCGGGGTGTCGAGGATGTACTGCGCCTGGATCTCGGAGAGCTGGAAGATCTGCATCAGCCGCTGCTTGGCCTGCGCGGCGTCGTCGCTCTGCCGAATGACCTGGATGACCTCGTCGATGTTGAGGAGGGCGATCAGCAGGCCGTCCACCAGGTGGAGACGGTCTTCGCGCTTGGTGCGGCGGAACATCGACCGGCGGCGCACCACGTCGATGCGGTGGTCGACGTACACCTGGAGCAGCTCGCGCAGCCCCAGCGTGCGCGGCTGGCCGTCGACCAGCGCCACGTTGTTGATGCCGAAGGTCTCCTCCATCGGCGTGAGCCGGTAGAGCTCCTCCAGCACGGCCTCGGGGTGGAAACCGTTCTTGATCTCGATGACCAGGCGGAGCCCGACGTTGCGGTCGGTTAGGTCCTTGAGGTCGGCGATGCCGTTGATCTTTTTGGCGTTGACGAGCTCTTTGATCTTGGCCTTGACCCGTTCCGGGCCGACCGCGTAGGGCAGCTCGCTGACCACGATGCCCTTGCGGCGGGGGGTGACGCTCTCGATGTGGGCGGTGGCCCTCGTCCGGAACGTCCCGCGCCCGCGCTCGTAGGCGTCGCGGATGCCCTCCAGGCCGACGATCTTGCCGCCGGTCGGCAGGTCGGGGCCGGGCACGTAGCGCATGAGGTCGTCGAGTGACGCCTCGGGATGGTCGATCAGATGCCGCGCGGCCGCGATCACCTCGCCGAGGTTGTGCGGCGCCATGTTGGTCGCCATGCCGACCGCGATGCCCGCCGCCCCGTTGACCAGCAGGTTGGGGAACGCGGCGGGCAGGACCTCCGGCTCGGTCTCCTGGCCGTCGTAGTTGGGCCGGAAGTCGACGGTGTCCTCGTCGATGGAGGTCACCATCTGCATGGCCGCACGCGACAGCCTGGCCTCGGTGTAACGCATGGCGGCCGGCATGTCGTCGCCGCCGAGCGAGCCGAAGTTGCCGTGCCCGTCGACCAGCGGCATCCGCATGGACCACCACTGGGCCATCCGCACCATCGCGTCGTAGATCGCGCTGTCGCCGTGGGGGTGCAGTTTGCCCATGACCTCGCCGACGACGCGGGCGCACTTGACGTGCCCCCGGTCGGGGCGCAGGCCCATGTCGTTCATCGAGTAGAGGATGCGGCGCTGCACGGGCTTGAGCCCGTCGCGCGCGTCCGGCAGCGCCCGCTGGTAGATGACCGAGTAGGCGTACTCGAGGAAGCTGCCGCGCATCTCCTCGGAGACATCGACATCGATGATGTTCTCTTCGAAGTCCGGCGGCGGTGGAGGGGCTTGGGATCCGCGTCGTGCCATGGGCAACATTGTGGCCGGTCTCTGGGACATTTTTGCACCCAACCCGGTCCGGCGCGCCGCATGGAGGTTCTCGGATGAGCTCATTGGCGGATTTTCAGAACGAGATCTACCTGGCGGGGCTGGGGGAGGTGCTGCCGGGGTTCCCCACCGACCTGACCAGGCTGGAGGCGCTTGCCGAGCGTCGGCTCTCCGCGCCGGCGTTCGGGTACGTGGCGGGGTCGGCGGGGAGCGAGTCCACCGCGCGGGCCAACCGGGAGGCCTTCGACCGGTGGCGGATCGTGCCTCGAATGTTGCGTGACGTGGCCGAACGTGACCTGTCGGTGGAGGTTCTCGGGACGGTGATGTCGGCTCCGGTGGTGCTGGCCCCGATCGGGGTGCAGTCGATCTTCCATCCGGAGGGGGAGCTCGCCGTGGCGCGGGCGGCGGCGTCCACCGGGCTGACGATGGTGCTGAGCACGGCCGCCTCGCACGCCATGGAGGAGGTCGCGGAGGCGAACGGGGAGGGTTCCCGCTGGTACCAGCTCTACTGGCCCAAGGACCGGGAGCTGGCCGTCAGCTTCCTGGAACGGGCGAAGGCGGCTGGTTACACGGCCCTCGTCGTCACGCTCGACACGTTCACCCTGGCCTGGCGGCCGCGCGATCTCGACCAGGCGTACCTGCCGTTCCTGCGCGGCATCGGCGTGGCCAACTACTTCAGCGACCCGGTCTTCCAGAAGGCCGTCGGCGGGCCCGTGACCGACGCCAACCGGGACATGGCGCTGGTCCACTGGGTCGCCAATTTCGGCAACCCGTCGCTGACGTGGAGTGATCTGGTGTTCCTGCGGGAGCACTGGGACGGGCCGATCGCGCTCAAAGGCGTCCAGCATCCTGATGACGCCCGTCAGGCGGTGGACGCGGGCATGGACGGGATCATCGTCTCCAACCACGGCGGCCGCCAGGTCGACGGGGCCATCGGGTCGCTGGACGCGCTGCCGGGCGTCGTCGAGGCGGTGGGCGACCAGGCGGCCGTGCTGTTCGACAGCGGCATCCGTACGGGCTCCGATGTGGCGAAGGCACTGGCCCTGGGCGCCAAGGCGGTCCTGGTCGGCCGGCCGTACGCCTATGGCCTGGCGCTCGGCGGGGAGGTGGGCGTCCGGCATGTGCTGCGGTGTCTGCAGGCTGAGCTGGAGCTGACATTGACTTTGGCCGGCGTGACGCGGCCAGGGGAGCTCGGTCCGGACTTCGTCGTCCCTGCTCCGTGACATTTGGCCCCGTGACATTTGTCATGGGTGGCCCCCGCTTATGTCATGGGGCATTCCTGACGGGCGTGACTGCACGTTCGAGCACATGATCGGCAGCATGGGATCATGCGGGCGAATGTGATCGAAGTGCGCGAACTGCAGGTCCGCCTCGGCGAGAACGAGGTCCTGCGCGGCGTCTCGTTCGCCGTCGCCAAGGGGGAGATCTACGCGCTGCTCGGCGGCCACGGAGCGGGAAAGACCACGCTCCTGGAGGCCGTCGCGGGCTCCCGCCGGCCGACCTCCGGGACCGTGCGGGTCCGCAGGGCCGACCCGTACCGCGACGCCGTGCGCTCGGGTGCCGTATGGCGGGACGGCGGGCTCTTCCCCGGCCTGACGGTCGCCGAGGTCGTCGACACCTGGCGGCGCTGGACGCTCGACCCGCTGACCCGGGACGAAGCCCTGCGGCTCACGGGATTGGGTGCGCAGGCGGACGTTCCGTTCGAGCGGCTGAGCGCCGGTCAGCGGCGGCTGCTCGACCTGGCGCTCGCCCTGGTGGGCCGGTCCGACGTGTTGTTCCTGGACGAGCCGACCGCGGGGCTCGGCGAGCACGACGTTCGCCGGATCTGGTCGGTGTTGCTCTTCCTGGCGGCGAACGGGGTCACGGTGCTGCTGACCACGCGTGACGTGGACGAGGCCTGCCGCGCGGACCGCATCGGGGCCATGGACAAGGGACGCCTGCCCGTCGGCCAGAGCTCCGCGCGAGTCCGGGCCGCCTAAGCGAGCCGCTAAGCGAGCTGCCTAGCGAGGGGATCGGCTGACCCCGCTCGTCACAACTGAACGCAGACGCCCTGGCCGGGTCACATACTCTGGAGCCCCTCTGTCCTTCGGAGACGCAGGTGCAACCCAGGATCCCCCGGCCCACGGTGGTCGCCGCGGCCATTGTGGCGCTCACGCTGGTGACGCTGACGGGTCTCCTGGCGCCCGCGCTCTGGTACGAGCTGATCGAGCGGCGGGAGCCGGGGCGCCTTGTGGCCGGCGGAGCGGGCGTTGTGGCGATCTTCGTGCTCTACGCGCGGCTCTTGTGGCTCAACCTGATGCGCCGCACGGCGCCCGTCCACAGTCTCGGCCTGGCCGCGATCGGCGGGCTGTGCTGGGTGCTCCCGGCCGTGCTGGGCGGCGACGCCGGCTGGGGCAACCTGCTGATGGTGCCGGCCGGCCTGATCGCCGTCGTCCTGCCGCTCCGCCATGCCGTCCCGGTCACCGCCGTGGGGACCGTCCTCACGCCGGTGTACGGCCTGCTGCTGGGCCTTCCCGCGCTGAGCGTCCTGTACGAGGCGATCGGCTTTCCGATCACGGCCTTCTCGGGGTACGTGACCGTCTGGCTCTTTCACATCGTGCAGGAGCTCAGGGAGGCGCGCGCCGAGCTGGCCCGTTCGGCAGTTGGGCAGGAGCGCCTGCGCTTCGCCCGCGACCTGCACGACGTCCTCGGTCACAGCCTGCAGGCGGTGGCGCTGCGCGCCGAGGTGGCCGAACGGTTCGTCGACCGGGACCCGCCGCGCGTCCGCAAGGAGCTGACCGAGATCCAGACGATGGCGCGGGACGCGGTCCGGGACGTGCGGGAGGTCGTCCGCGGCTACCGGGCGACGTCGCTGCGCACTGAGCTGGAGGGCATCTCCGCCGTCCTCCAGGCCGCCGGCATCCGCTGCGACCGGCCCGCGATACCGGACCTGCCCGCCCACGTGCACGAACCCCTCGGCTGGGTCGCCAGGGAGGCCGCCACCAACATCCTGCGGCACAGCGGCGCCTCCTGGTGCCGGATCACCCTGGCCGCCGACTCCCGCGTCCACCTGGAGATCGTCAACGACGGCGCCGACCGCCGGTCGCACACGCCGGGCACCGGATTGCAGGGGCTGGCCGAACGCGTCGCCGCGGCCGGGGGCGAGCTCGCGGCCGGGCCGGACGGCGACGGCACGTTCCGCGTACGGGCCTCGGTGCCCCTGGAAACGAGAGAGTCATGATCCGGGTCCTGCTCGCCGACGACCACGCCCTCATCCGCGAGGCCCTCGTCCTCCTTCTCGAAACCGAGGACGGCATCGAGGTCGTCGCCGACGTGGGCCGTGGCGACGAGGCCGTCGACCTGGCCCGCAAGCTCGTCCCGGACGTGGCCGTGCTCGACATCGACATGCCCGGGCTGGACGGGCTGGCGGCCGCCGAGCGCCTCGCCCGCGAGCTTCCCGCCTGCAAACTGGTCATCGTCACGGCCCACGGCCGCCCAGGCAACCTCCGCCGCGCCATGGGCGCCGGCGTCCGCGGCTTCCTCGGCAAGGACGCCCCCGGCGCCCGCCTCGCCCAGGTCATCCGCCAGGTCTGCGACGGCGCCCGGTACATCGATCCGCAGCTAGCCGCCGACGCGCTCGCCGCCGAGGAGTGCCCCCTCACCCCGCGCGAGCTGGACACGCTCCGCGCCGCGGCCGACGGCGTTCCGATCTCGCGCATAGCGCGTTCCCTCGGTCTCTCCGAAGGAACGGTCCGCAACTATCTGTCCGCGGCCGTCACCAAGCTGGGCGTGGACAACCGCCATGCGGCGGTACGAGCGGCCCGCGACCTCGGCTGGCTCTGAAACATCACCGCAACCCATCGCCGTCGTTGATCCTTTAGCCTCCCCGCAGGCCCCCGAAAGGATCTTGATGCTGCCCCGCCGACTCACCGCGCTCACCGCCACTGCGGCCCTGACTGCGGCGCTCCTGCCGACCCCCGCCGCCAGCGCGGCTCCGTCCCGCCGCGTTCCCCAGGTCGCGGGTCTGGGCGTCGCCGACATCCGCGCGCTGCTCACCACCCGCAAGGTCACCTCGGTTCAGCTCGTTGAGGAGTACCTGCGCCGGATCAAGGCGTACGACACCGCAGGTCCTGGCCTCACCGCCGTGATCAGGGTGAACGAGCGCGCGCTCGCCGACGCCAAAAGGCTGGACGCCGAACGCCGTCTCGGCCGGGTCCGCGGGCCGCTGCACGGCGTCCCGATCGTGCTCAAGGACAACTTCGATACCGCGGACATGCCCACGACCAGCGGCTCGGCCGCCCTCCGCGAACTCCAGCCGCCGGACGACGCCGAGCAGGTGCGCCGCCTCCGCAAGGCGGGCGCGATCGTGCTGGCCAAGACCAACATGCACGAGTTCGCGATGAACATCTACACGATCAGCTCCCTCGGCGGTCAGACCCGCAACCCCTACGACCCGGCGCGGCATCCCGGCGGCTCCAGCGGCGGCACCGGCGCGGCCGTCGCGGCGGCCTTCGCCCCCGTCGGGATGGGGACCGACACCTGCGGATCGATCCGCATCCCGGCTGCGCACAACAACCTCGTGGGCCTGCGGCCGACCCTCGGCCTCTCCAGCCGCGACGGCGTGGCGCCGCTCGCCGGGACACAGGACGTGGCCGGCCCGATCGGCGTCTCCGTCCGCGACGTGGCGCTCGTGCTCGACGCGACCGCCGGCTACGACCCCAAGGACCCGGTCACGCGGGCCGCGATCGGCAGGACGCCGCGCAGCTACGAGAAGACGCTCCGCAAGAGCTCCCTGCGCGGCAAGCGGATCGGGATCTTCACCGACTACCTTGCGACGGCCACGAGCGACGAGCAGGAGACGACGGCCCGGGTCCGCGCCGCCGTCGCCCGGATGGCCGAGCTCGGCGCCCGCACGGTCGAACTCGGTGCGCAGCCGGAGATCCTCGCCACGGCGGCGGGCGCCAACCGGGTCCGCGACGAGTTCGAGCGCGACCTCAACGCCTATCTGGCCTCGTCCGCCCAGGGCCGCCCCGCCTCGCTGGCGCGGCTGGAACCCCCGTACGACCAGATCACGCTCGCCGACATCGCCACGTCAGGGCAGGTCACGCCAAGCGTGCTGTCCACCCTGAAGGCCTGGGTCGGGAGCCCGCCGCTGCCCAACCCGTCGTACGAGGAGAAGCTGCGCCAGCGCGACATCCTCAAGCAGCGCATCACCGACCTGATGCGGGCGCACGACCTGGACGCGATCGTCTACCCGAGCATCACCCGGCCGCCCACGGAGATCGGCGTTACGCAGTCGTATCTGAACTGCAGGCTGGCCTCCTACAGCGGCTTCCCCGCGCTGAGCGTGCCCGCTGGGTTCACCGCAGGAGGCCTTCCGGTGGGCGTGGAGTTGCTCGGCCGCCCGTTCACGGAGCCGAGCCTCCTCGGCATGGGCTACGCCTACGAGCAGGCGACCCGGCACCGCACGCTCCCGCCGACCACACCGCCGCTCTGATCACCTGCCGCTCTGATCAGCCGCTGTTCCGATCATCGGTGCGTGAGGATCAGGGCGCCGCGCTTGGTGATCGGAAGCGGCGTCCTGACCCGGCCCGAGGCGTCGATGGCTGCCTGGCGCGGGACCTGGCGCGCGATCAGGTAGTCGCGGACGGCGTCGCGGTCCGGGAGCGTGATCAGCGCGGCGTCCCACCGTTCCACCTCGACCGCGCCGAAGACGGCGGCGACAAGGTCTGGAGCCTCTTCGGCGTCGAAGGGCGTGGGCGCGCGGTGCCACACATCGGCGAGCTCCGGGCTGTCGTCGCGGGCAATGGCCGACGCGATGAACACACCGCTTGGGGCAAGGACTCGGCGGGCCTCCTGGAGAGCCGGTACCGGATCGTCCAGGTGGTAGAGCACGTTGATGGCCAGGGCGGCGTCGAAGACCCCTGAGGCGAACGGCAGGCGGGTCGCCTCGGCCAGGACCACGGGACGCGGATGTGCGCCGAGCATCGTGATCGAGGCGTCCACGCCAACGAGCCGCTGCGGGGGGAGGCCGGCAGGCCGGGCGGGGCGGGAGGAGCGGAGCGCCGCCGCGAGGGCGCCCTCCCCGCAGCCGACATCGACGATCATGTTGTGGCGGATCAGCCTGGCGGCGAGATGCTCGTACAGGCTCGGTGCCGTCAGATGACGCTCGGTGATGCGCGAACCAAGGCGGAAACGCCCGGGATCGTCGTCATAGTCCGGCGGCACGGCCACCTGGCCAGTGTGTCAGGACGAGCTGCTCCGGAAGCGGTCGAGATCAGCGCGCGCCACGGCAAGATCGGCGCTGACCCTGGAGACGTGCTCGCTGAGCGTGCCGACCTGGCGCTGGAGGTTGGCGCGGTCCTGTTTGAGGTCGGCGAGCTCCTCCTTGCTCTCCACCAGCTCCCGCCGCAACATCGTGACGACCTGGTCGGCGGTGTCGACCGCGACCGAGTCGCTCTGCCGGTCGAGCTGGCGGAGCTCGCCGCGCCGGCGGAACACCGCGACCATGGCCTGGACGATCGTGCCGCCCGCGGCGACCTGGGCGATGGAGACGATGATGTTGGCGGTGTTCATGCGGCCTCACGCCCTTCCTGCGCCACGTCGCGGGCGCGGTTCATGATGGCGTGGGCCTTGAGCAGGCAGCCGATGGTGAGCGCACCCGAGATGGTGCCGGCGGCCAGCCCGTGCGTGCGCAGGCCGGTGATGACCGTGAGGCAGTAGAACGCGTAGCCGCCGGTGATCAGGTAGAGGCCGGGGACCTCGATCACCAGCCGCCGTGCGTACAGCCCGTAGAGGTTGACGAGGCCGCCCACCGTGAACATCGCCCCCCACAGGTGGGCGATTACGTTGGCGTGACCGGCCAGGCTGTTGGTCATGCCCTGGCTGACGCCGTCTCCGATGATCATGCCGAGCGCGCCGAGGATGATCGCGGCCACCGCGATCATCGTTCCGAAGGGATTCCAGGACAACAAACCTCGCCATCCCATGGGTGTCTCCTGTCGCCGAAGTCTCCTTGTCGTCCGGAAATTAACACAAATAGTGATCGCTAGTAACCATATGTAATCGAATTGATGTACGCGCAGTTAGTGACACATATACGCGGAGTCATAGACGGTCGGCGGCGACGCGCCAGCGACCGTGCGCGGTGGACGCGGTCAGTGCCTGGTCACGGCTCTAGGCGGTGGAACGGAGCGCTCCAAGTGGCTGGCCGAGATCGAGCGAGCCGAGGACCGAGCCGTCCTCCGAGAGCGCCTCGACGACCGGGGCGCGGCGTGCTCCCCAGACCACCACGGCGTGACCGTGCGCGGGCACGCTCATGAACCGGTTGCCGACGTGCAGCCGTGCCACCTCGGCCGAGACCTGCAGCCGCGCTTGGCTGACCCACTTGGCGCCCCAGGGCAGCAGCCGGTCGGCATTGCGGACGGTCTTGCCTGTGCCGTACGTCAGGAGGTGGTGCCCGCCGAGCTCGGACGCGGTGCGGCGGGCCAGTGGCCGGTCCGGCGCCGCCCCTCCGCCGCCGCCCAGCTCCATCCACTCGCCGTTGCGGCGGTGGAACGTGGTGCCCTCGATGAACAACCCGAGCGGCTCGCGGCACAGGAAGGTGACGACGGCGACATCGCCGTCCACATCGACGCCGAGCGGCAGGAAGCCCGTCTCGTCGTCGAACTCGGCTGGCGCGGGCTCCGGCATCCCTTCGCGCAGCAGCCGGAGGAGCTCGTCGTACAGCTCGTGGTCGGTCATCTCCGGAAACCTCTTGATCGTGCTCGTGCCGGACAGCGGAACGGGCCCCTCCGAAGCCGGAAGAGGCCCGATGTCGAAACCCCACTCTAAGGGTCGGAGTCGGCTGATTTCACCTGATCGAATGACGTTTCAGCCCACCAGTGCGGCACTCGCCATCTTCTTCCTCGAGAGCCCTTTAGCGCGTCGCCGACTTTGGCGTGGGCCGCTCTGGTGTGGGCCGCTCAGGCGTGGTTGGCCTTGGCGCTGGTCGCTATGGTGCTGGCTGCTTTGGTGTTGGCCGCTTTGGTGTGGGCTGCGCAGGCCACGGACGGCCAGCGCGGCGCACAGCGCGGCGAGCGGGAGCTCCACACCAGCCGCCAGGCCCACGGCCGTCGCCCGCTCGGCACCCCCGGCCGACGTGGTCACATCGAACCAGGCGTCCATCACCAGCAGCGCGGCCGTCGCGGCGGCGGTGAGGGTGTGCCGGGAGTCCTTCCGCCGCAGCAGGACGCCCGTGCTGACCAACCCGGCCGCCAGCATCGTGTCCAGGCCGACCCACGCCGTGGACCAGTTGGAGACCTCCGTGGTGGACGGCAACCGGGTCGCGAGCACGTACATCCACGGCACCATCGCCGCTCCGGCGCCGGTCAGCGCCCATCCCAGGACGCCGGTACGCGTCCGCTGCGCAGGTTCGTAACTCATGCTCCAAAGCCTGGCCGCGTTGTACGTCACCTTCAGTAACGCCGATATCCGACATGGGGTGGCACTAGGTTCACCCTCGATCCTCACGTGCACTGCATGGCGGCACCTCAACAGGGCCAATACGGTGTTGCCTCATGGCATCCATCTCTGCGCTGAGGCGTGCGCGCACGCACGCTCCGTGGTCAGCGGCGACGTGGCGGGACACCACGTTCGTCGTCTCAGGGGTGCCGCTGCAGCTCGCGGTCTGGTTGCCGTTCTGGGCTCCGTACCGCTTCTGGTGGATCTCGGCGATCGTGGTGCTGCTCCTGGCGCATCCGCTCACCCGGGCCCACCGCGAACGGTTCTGGGCGATGCTGGGCGTGGAAATCCCGCTGCTCCCGCGCAAGGACCAGTACGGCCCTGGCTGGCAGGGCGCCCTGCGCCAGTTGCGCTCATGGACCGCCTGGCGGGTGCTTCTCTATCACGTACTCGTTGGGCCGCTCATCGCGGCGGGCGGGCTGCTGACCCTGTGGGTATGGGCGGCGGGTGTCGCGATGGCTGCGCTCCCCACGTTCGCCTGGGCACTTCCCGACTCCAGCAGGCTGTCGCTTAACAACCATGGCGCCACCACCGTCGCGGTCATCTGCGTTGGTGGAGTGTTGCTGTTGCTGGCGGCGCCCTGGCTGGCGGCATGGGTGACTCGCCTCGACACGCGTGCCGGGGTCGCCCTGCTGGGGCCGAGCCGTGCCGAGGAGCTTGCCCGGAAGGTCGAGGACCTCGCCGAGAAACGCGCCAGCGTCGTGGACGCGGCCGACCTCGAACGACGCCGCATCGAGCGGGACCTGCACGACGGCGCGCAGCAACGGCTCGTCTCGCTGGCCATGAACCTCGGCTTGGCCCGGGAGACCCTCACCGACATCCCGGACGAGGCGATGCAGGTCATCGTCGAGGCGCACGAGGAGGCCAAGGAGGCGCTCACCGAGCTGCGCAACCTCATCCGCGGCCTGCATCCGGCCGTCCTGGAGGACCGCGGCCTGGACGCCGCCCTCTCGGGGGTCGCCGCCCGCGTTCCGCTGCCCGTACGGCTGCGGGTGGACGTGGCGCAACGGGCGTCCTCGACCGTTGAGGCCGTGGCCTACTTCGTCGTCTCCGAGGCGCTCACCAACGTGGTCAAGCACGCGAAGGCGACGAAGGTGGAGATCGACGTGGACCGGATCGGCGACCTCCTCCGGGTGGCCGTCACCGACGACGGAATCGGCGGCGCCATCCCCTCCTCCTCCGCTGCCGCCGGTGCCAGCGCGACCGGTGGTGCCAGCGGGACCGGTGGCGCTGGCGGGACCGGGTTGGCGGGGCTGGCGCGGCGCGTGCAGTCCGTGGACGGTACGTTCCGGATCACCAGCCCCGCCGGGGGACCGACCACCATCACCGTGGAGTTGCCGTGCGCATTGTGATCGCCGAGGACTCGGTGCTGCTGCGAGCCGGGCTGACCAAGCTCGTGGAGACGGCCGGATTCGAGGTCGTGGCGGCGGTCGGCGAGGCCGAGGGGCTGCTCGCGGCGGTGGAACGGCACCGGCCGGACGCGGCGATCGTGGACGTGCGGATGCCGCCCGGCTTCACCGACGAGGGGATCCGCGCCGCGCTGGTCATCCGCCGGCAGTGGCCCGAGGTCGCGGTGCTGGTCCTGTCGCAGTACGTGGAGGAGCGGTACGCGGCGGACCTGCTGGCCGCCAACACCAGCGGGGTCGGCTACCTGCTGAAGGACCGCGTCGCCGACGTCTCGGTCTTCCTCGACGGGCTGCGGCGCGTGGCCACCGGCGGCACCGCGCTCGACCCCGAGGTGGTGTCCCAGCTGCTGCTGCGCCGCAACAGCGATCCGCTCGAACGCCTGACGCCGCGCGAGCGTGAGGTGCTGGAGCTCATGGCCGAGGGCCGTTCCAACGCGGGCATCGCCGAGAAGCTGGTCGTCAGCGACAGCGCGGTGGCCAAGCACATCAACAACATCTTCGCCAAGCTCGACCTGCCCCACGCCGAGGCTGACCACCGCCGGGTCCTAGCGGTGCTGAGGTTCCTGCGAGGGGGCGACCCGACATGATGATGACGGAACCGCGCACGGCCGAGACTCCGCCGACCCCGCCTGGCTCGCCGACCCCGCCCAGCCCGGCGACCCAGCCGGAACGCCCTCGCCGCAGGGGCGTCTGGATCGTGCTGGCGGTGCTCACCGCGATCGTGGTGGTGCTCCCCACCGGCATTGCGACACTGGGCCGCCTGTTCGAACGGACCGAGCGTTCGACCGAGACCGTGCCGGGCGCGATCAAGGCGCTGGAGATCGACGCGGGCAGCGCGGGGGTCGCGATCGGCGCCGGATCCACCGGCCGGGTCAAGCTCCACAGCACCCTCACGTGGTCGGTCACCAAACCGAAGGTCATCAAGAGCATGCAGGCCGGCACCCTCAAGATCCTGGTCGTCTGCGATGACAAGGTGGCCCCGTACGGCGACTTCGGTTGCGCGGCCGACCTCGACCTGCAGGTGCCACCGGAGGTGTCGGTGCGCGTCCAGGCCACGTCCGGGCAGGTCGTCATCCGCGACATCGCCGGGGACATCCGCATCCACGGCACCTCGGGCGCGGTCAAGCTGGACCACCTGCGCGGCAGGGTCTGGGCGGGGACCAACTCCGGCTCGATCGAGGGCCGCGCCCTGGCCTCGCCGGAGGTGGATGCGGGCGTGCGTTCCGGCTCGGTCGATCTGTCGTTCGTGGATCCGCCGCAGAAGGTCAACGTGAGGACGGGCTCCGGCGCCGCGACCGTCACGGTTCCGCGCGGCACCCACTACCGGGTGGACGGCTGGACGGGGTCGGGCGACCGAGAGATCGACGGCGCCCTGGAGGACAACGACGCGACCGGCCAGATCAGCGTCACCACCGGCTCGGGCTCCGTCCGTGTCGGCTACCCGAAGTGACAGTGACGCAGGTCATAGGGGGTGTCCTAGGGGGTACGGCCGATTTGCGTCATCTATGTCGAACAGGTTTACTGATGACATCATGATCGACGTACGCACCCGCCTCATGCGCGGCCCGCAACCACCGCGGGCCATGCGCTGTGCGTGCTGTCGGCGAATGTGTGACCGCTGAGGGCCCCTGCCAGAGCCTCGCGCCCCGAAGCGAGCGAACTCCGACCCCCGAGCCTCACATGATCTTCGAATTGCATCTGCTGAGCCACGCGCCGTGGCCGCCCGGCCGCTCGTAGAGACCGCGTAGCACGCTCCCCGCGTAGCCCGCCTCCCCGCGCAGCACGCTCCCAGCGTTCCAGCAGCGTTGCCAGCGGCGTTCGTTCCTGTCCTGATCACCTGCTCCGCCTGACGGCGGGGACTTCCGCACGGATGAATTCCCTTGATTCAGATCGAAAAACTTCGAAAGGCCTACCGCGCCCGTGGGCGTGAGGTGGCCGCCGTCGACGGCGTCGACCTGGAGGTCCGCGAGGGCGAGATCTTCGGCGTCCTCGGCCGCAGCGGCGCCGGCAAGAGCACCTTGCTCCGCTGCGTCAACCTCCTGGAGCGACCCGACACCGGGCGCGTGGTCGTTGACGGGCAGGACCTGCTCGCGCTCCCGGGTGGTGAGCTGCGCAAGGCCCGCCAGGGCATCGGCATGATCCACCAGCACTTCGGCCTGCTCGGCAGCCGCACGGTCGCCGGGAACGTGGCGTTCCCGCTGGAGGTCATGGGCGTGCCCAGGGCCGAGCGTGCGCAGCGGGTGGCGGAGCTACTGGAGCTCGTCGGCCTGAGCGAGCACGCCAATGCCTACCCTGCGCAGATCTCCGGCGGGCAGAAGCAGCGCGTCGGCATCGCCCGGGCGCTCGCGGGACGGCCCAAGGTGTTGCTGTCCGACGAGGCCACCTCGGCGCTCGACCCGGAGACCACGGCCTCGATCCTCGAACTGCTGCGCGACCTCAACCGCCGCCTCGGCCTCACGGTGTTGCTGATCACCCACGAGATGGACGTGGTCAAGCGCATCTGCGACTCGGCCGCGATCATGCGCGACGGCCGGGTGGTGGAGTCGGGCAAGGTCCGTGACCTGCTGCTGCGGCCGGGTTCCGAACTGGCCCGCGGCCTGTTCCCGCTGCCCGAGGCGACCGTCCGGCCCGGCACCACCGTGGCGGACGTGACGTTCGAGGGCGACAGCGCCGACAGGCCGTTCGTGTCGACGCTGGCCCGCACCTACTCCATCGACGTCAACATCCTCGGCGGCGCCGTCGAGGAGATCGGCGACGCCCGCATCGGCCGGCTGCGCATCGAACTCCCCGGCGACCCCCAGATCAACGCGGCCCAGCTCGCGCACCTGCGCGACTCCGGGCTGACCGTCGAGGTCCACGGTGAGGCCGCGGCCGACGGCGAGGGCGCCGTCGACGGTGACGCCGCGGTCGACGGTGACGCCGCGGTCCACAGCGAGGCCGCCTTTACGGAAGAGGAGGCGCTCTCATGACCTGGAGCGAAGTGTGGCCGCTCCTCTGGCCGGCCACAAAGGAAACTCTCACCATGACCGCCGTGGCGACGGCGTTCACAGCGGTGCTCGGCACCCTTCTCGGAGTCCTGCTCGTGCTCACCGAGCGGGGCGGCCTGCTGCCGGTTCCGCCGCTCAACAAGCTGCTCGGCTTCGTCGTGAACGTGGGCCGGTCGCTGCCGTTCCTCATCCTGATGGTCGCGATCATCCCGTTCACCAAGCTGATCACGGGCACCAGCCTGGGCAACACCGCTGCGATCGTGCCGCTCACGGTCGGCGCCATCCCGTTCTTCGCACGCATGGTCGAGATCGCGCTGCGCGAGGTGGATCCGGGCGTGATCCATGCGGCCCGCGCGATGGGCGCCACCCGCCGGGAGATCGTCGGGAAGGTGCTGTTGCGCGAGGCCCGTCCGGGCCTGGTGTCCGGCCTCACCGTCACGGTGATCGCAGTGATCGGCTACACCGCGATGGCCGGCACGGTCGGCGGCGGCGGCCTGGGCTACCTGGCCATCTCCTATGGCTACGAACGCTTCGAGACCAAGGTCATGGTGGCGACCGTGGTGCTGCTCGTCGCCATCGTGCTGGCCGTCCAGCTGGTCGGCGATCTCCTCGCCCGGCGCCTGAACCACAAATAGTCGGTGACGGCCTCCCCCCGGATAGACCCCATCAAGAGAAAGGCACTCTTCGTGCTTCGCAAGATTACGATCGCGCTGGCCTCCGCCGGATTGCTCGCCGGACTGACCGCCTGCGGCTCGTCCGACGCGTCCGAGGACAAGAACGCGCCGCTCAAGGTGGCCGTCAACCCGGTGCCGCACGGCGACGTCCTCAAGTACGTCAAGGACAGCCTCGCGGCCAAGGCCGGTCTCAAGCTGGACATCGTCACGTTCGACGACTACGTGCAGCCGAACAACGCGCTCAAGGAAAAGCAGGTCACAGCCAACTATTTCCAGCACGTGCCGTTCATGCAGGAGTTCGAGAAGAAGTCGGGCACCAAGCTTGCGTTCGTGGCACCGGTGCACCTGGAGCCGCTGGGGATCTACTCCAAGAAGGTCAAGGACATCAAGGCGCTCGCGCAGGGCGCCACTGTCGCGGTCCCGAACGACCCGGCCAACCAGGGCCGGTCGCTCAAACTGCTGGCCGACAACGGCGTGCTCACCCTCAAGCCGGGCGCGCCCACCAGCGCCACGGAGAAGGACATCGCGGCCAACCCCAAGAGCCTGAAGTTCAAGGCGCTCAAGGCTGCCCAGCTGCCCCGGTCGCTGGACGACGTGGACGCGGCCGTGATCAACGGTAACTACGCCCTCGAAGCGGACCTGGCCCCCAACAAGGACGCGCTGGTCGCGGAGAAGCCCGAGGGCAACCCGTACGCCAACGGCATCGTCACCCTGCCGGAGAACAAGGACGACCCGCGGGTGAAGAAGCTGGTCCAGCTCCTCCAGGGCCCCGAGGTCAAGAAGTTCGTCGAGGACAAGTACAAGGGCTCGGTGCTCATCGCCACGTCGTGACGCGCTGGAGCGGTCACGTCGTGACGCACTGGAGCGCAGGCCCCGGACGGAACTCCGTCCGGGGTCTCCTCGTCTGTACGGGTGCGAAATTCGCTCGCGGTCGGCGGGAAAGGCCTGCCACTCTGAGGCGGGCGGCCAACCGAACGGGGAACTCGTGTCCACACCTGATGGCGAACTCGATCCGGCGTCCGCCCGTTCCATCGCCGCCGCACTCCAGCGCCTGCTGCGCTCCGCCGCGGACCGGGTCAGCGACGACAACGCCCAGTCGCCCCTCATCAGGCGGCTGACCGACCACCTCGGCTGCGAGTTCCACGAGGTGCTCACCGTGGACGAGGACTTCGCCGACTGGGATCACGCCAGCCTGCAGCGCGGTGTGGAGGCGTACCTCGCGGCGTACTCGCCGGGCGCCGAATGGTTCGGGATCGCCGGCGGCGAGCGGCATTTCGACAGCCTCGACTCCATGCTGACCCGCGCGCTCGACTTCGGCTCGTACCGCCTCGGCCGTGCCGACTACGGGACCACCGGGATCGCGCCGGACCAGAACATGGAGGTCGTGAAGCTCGGCATGGTGCCGAGCCGCGCCGCCGACGGCACGCCCGTCGTCCTCGGCGTCCAGACGACCGAGGACTACAACCGGCAGGTCGGCCTGGTCGTCTTCGCCCGGGAACGGGAGGTCGCCACGGCGGTCCGCGACGAGGTGCGCCGCCTCAAGGATGAGCACGACGTCCTGCGCGGCCAGTTCGTGAGCTTCGGCGTCAGCGAGCACATGGAGAACCAGCTGGTCACGTTCCTGCCGCGGCCCTCTCTCACCGCGCAGGACGTGATCCTGCCCGAGGGCCGTCTGGAGGGCATCCAGGCGCACGTCGTCGGCATCGCCGAGCAGGCCGAACGCCTCCTCGCCGCGGGCCAGCACCTCAAGCGCGGTGTGCTGCTCTACGGCCCGCCCGGCACCGGCAAGACCCACAGCGTCCGCTACCTCATCGGTCAGCTCACCGGCTACACGGTGATCCAGCTGACCGGCCCCGCGATGCGCTTCCTCGACAACGCCGTCGCGCTCGCCCGGCGCCTGCAGCCGGCCGTGCTGGTCCTGGAGGACGTGGACCTGGTGGCCGAGGACCGCGAGATGTACGAGAGCTCGCCGATCCTCTTCTCCCTGCTCGACGCGATGGACGGCATCGCCGAGGACGCCGACGTGGTCTTCATGCTCACCACCAACCGCATCGAGGTCCTCGAACGGGCCCTCACCGAGCGCCCCGGCCGCGTCGACCTGGCCGTGGAGATCCCGCGCCCCGACGCCGAGGGCCGCCTGCGCCTGCTGCGTCTCTACGCGCGCCATCTCCGCCTCGACGCCGACCTGGACGCCGTGGTCGAACGCACCGAGGGCGTGACCGCCTCGTTCATCAAGGAACTCCTCCGCCGCGCTGTGCTCGTGGCGCTCCGCACCCAGGAGAACGTCGAGTCCCTCACCGACGAGCACTTCGCCCAGGCGCTGGACGGCATGTCGGCCCCCGGCCAGGGCCTGACCCCGGGCCTCCTCGGCGCCGCCACCGAAGCCGACGACGACCTCGACTTCGAGGACTTCGAAGACACCGCCGACGAGGTCCCGGCTCCCGTGCGTCGCCCGCGCTCAGGACGCTGGTCTCAGTCCCCGCCTTCCTGCTCGTAGCTCCCAACGCCTGTTGTGAAGCGCCTGCAACAGGACCGTCCCTCATTCGGAATAAAGCGTTCCGTTCTGCTATAGTGAGAGTAGAACGTTCCGTTCCGAAAGATGTGGAGTCTGTCATGACCTTTCTCGTCACCGGTGCCACCGGGACCGTCGGCCGTTTCGTCGTCGCGGAGCTCCTCGCCGCCGGGCAGCCGGTTCGCGCCCTGACCCGGAACCCCGCCGAGGCCGCGCTCCCCGAGGGTGTCGAGGTCGTCGCCGGTGACCTCGCCCGCCTCGACTCGCTGGCCGGGGTCTTCGACGGCGTCGAGGCCGCACACCTCATCAACTTCGCCGGCGACGACTACACGCCACTGCCCGACGGTGCAGGTCTGGTGAAGCTGGCCGCCGAGGCGGGTGTGCGCCGGGTCACGGTGCTCGGCGGGCGTGCGGAGGGTGACTTGGAACAGGCCCTCGCCGCCACCGACATCGAGTGGACGCTGCTCGAGCCGGTCGAGTTCATGTCCAACACGCTGCGCTGGTGGGCGCAGACGATCAAGACCGAGGGCGTCATCAAGGAGCCGTTCGGCGACCGGCTGAGCGCGCTGGTGCACGAGCGCGACATCGCCGCCGTGGCGGCGACAGTGCTGGTCGAGGGAGGCTACAACCGCAAGACCTGCACCATCACCGGCCCCGAGGCGATCACGCTCAAGGAGAAGGTCGCGATGCTGAGCGCGGCCATCGGCAGGGACATCGGGTTCGTGGAGCTGACCGTGGACGAGGCGCGGGCCAAGTGGCGCGGCGATGGCATGGGCGAGGAGACCATCGAGTTCCTCGTCGAGGCGCTGGGCAACACGCCGGAGGCCGGCTACACCGTCGTCCCGACCGTGAAGGAGATCACCGGCCGCGACGCGCGCAGCTTCGCTCAGTGGGCCGCGGAGAACGCCGACGCGTTCCGCCCGTGACCGGAGGGCGGCGAGGTGGGCACCGGCGCCCGCCTCGCCGCCTCGTCATGGCCGTCATCCGTGGCGTCGGCGGCGTACCGCGTATGCCACGGTGACTGCCGCCAGCAACGGACCCCATGCCGCGAGCGGGGCGTAGCAGACGAAGAGGATCACGCCCTTGGAGCCGTGGGGCAGCTCCGGATCGGGCTCGAACTCGACGAACAACATCGGTGTCCAGATCAGCATCAGCGCGACCGAGCCGAGGGCGGCGGGAATGATCGCGGCGAGCGGGCGGATCTCACGGCCGCGCAGGAAGGGCACCCAGCGCGGCCAGATCTCGCCCCACGGCCGGACGAGTCCCATGCTGAGGAACGCGAGCGCCTCGGACAGGACCGTCAACCCGATCACGTACAGCAACAGGTACCAGGGGCCGTTGTCCGGATCCTGCGACCCGGTGAAACCAGCCGGCAGGCCCAGCCCGAAGAGGATCCGCCAGATGCCGGACGGCACCGCGCACCACATCGTCGCCTGCGCGGCCCAGTCGGCCCACCGGGGCACGGGCCCCTTGGTCATGCGGATGGCAGCTGGCTTCTCCACGGTCATGGCCGTCATCGCACGCTCCCGATGGTCTGCGATACCGCGGGCTCGTCGGAGCCGGTGGCCAGCAGAGCTCCAGCGATCAGCGCGGTCAGCGCGGCGACGACCGCCAATTTGATCTTCCACTTCGTGCTCATGCGAGCCACGATCTCCCGCGCCCGGCACGCGGGACTTCCCCCGCGTGGCCCATCCGCCTCCCCCGCGAGAGTGGTCCTGGGACGATCGTCAGATGGCACACCTGGTGATCAAGGACATCACGATTGACTGCGGTGACCCCGAACGCCTGGCCGGGTTCTGGGGAGCGCTCCTCGGCCGGCCCGTTGCAGCCAGGACCGGCCCGTACGTCTGGCTCCGCCGTGAGAACGGCCTGGCGCTGGGCTTCCAGCGGGTCGCCGAACCCAAGACCGGCAAGAACCGGGTGCACCTCGACCTGGCATCGCCGGATCCAGCGGCCGAGCAGCGGCGGATCGAGGAGCTGGGAGGCAGGCGGCTGAGTGAGTACGACGAGGGCGGCTTCCTCGTCATGGCCGACCCCGAGGGAAACGAGTTCTGCGTCCTTCCCTCCGGGCCGTTCGACGTTGACGACGAAGGCCGCACCAACTACCTGGCCTGAGAAAGATTTTCCGAGCTGTCGATCCGGCTGTCTCTCGTTCGACGCAGGGGTGAGAGGCAACCTGACCAGGAGGATCGATGAGCACCCTGACCATGCAGACCCTGGACGTCCCCGGCGCACGCCTGCACTTCGAGGTACGCGGCGAGGGCCCGCTGATCGCGCTCGTCGGCGCGCCGATGGACGCCGCGGCGTTCGCGCCGCTCGCCGACCTGCTCGCCACCGACCACACGGTGCTGACGACGGACCCGCGCGGAATCAACCGCAGCCCGGTCGACGACCCCAGGCAGGACTCCACCCCGGAACTGCGCGCCGACGACCTGTCCAGGCTCCTCGCCCACCTGGACGCCGGTCCCGCCGTGGTGCTGGGCTCCAGCGGCGGAGCCGACACAGCCCTGGCCCTCGCCCAGACTCGCCCGGAGCAGATCACCAAGGTCATCGCTCACGAGCCCCCGCTGGTCGAGTTGCTCCCTGACCGCGCCGAGATCTACGCCGGGACCGAGGACATCATCGCCACGTACCTCGGCGGTGACGTGATGGGGGCTTGGCGGAAGTTCATGGCTCAGGCGAACATCGTCCTCCCCGAGGGAGCGATTGAGGCGATGTACGGAGGCGAGCGCGATCCGCAGACGGTGGCCGACGAGCGCCGCTGGTTCGAGCACGAACTGCGCGCGACCGATCACTGGCAGCCCGATCTCGGCGCCCTGCGTTCAGCTGGCACCCGCGTCGTGGTCGCCATCGGCGAGGACTCGGCGGGGCAGATCTGCGACCGGGCCTCCAGGGCACTCGCCTCGGAGCTCGGGGTCGAGCCCGCCATGTTCCCCGGCGGCCACATCGGCTTCGTCGAGGACCCCGCCGCCTTCGCCACCCGCCTGCGTGAGCTCCTGTAGTCACCCGACCTCGATAACGGCGAAAACCGTCTTGCCGCCGCCATCTGGCCGACTGCCGCACCGGCGGGCGAGCGCCTGGACGATCCCGAGACCTCGCCCGCCGGGATCGTCCAGGCCAAAGTCGTCGAGGGCCGCCGGCCGTCTCGGCACCGGAGGCGCGGAAGAGCGATCCCAGACCTCCACGATCACCTGCGCAGTGTTCCACACGACCGTGACGCGCACCTCCGAGTGCGGGCAGGCGCGGACGGCGTTGGTGAGCAGCTCCGAGACGACGAGTCCGACGTCGTCGGCCTTCTCCCGACGCACGCCCCAGCCAAGAACGGCGAGCTCAGCCGCCCTGCGGGCGATGCCGACCGCACCGGGCGTGGCCAGATAAGAGCACTCGAAGGCTTTCCGCTGCATCGGCTGATCCTCGCGGGACGTCGCGTTCTGATGTCATCTGCCTCCACAGCGTGACGATCCCGGACTATGGTGGGAACACGTTCCGGTGCTACTTCGCGTTATAGCAAGCGAGGTCCGTGGAAATGCCCCCGTCTGAACCGATTGATCCGCGCGACAGCATGGCCGCCTGCCTCGCGTACGAGATGCGCCGCCAGCGCGAAGCCCGCGCCCTCACCCAAGACCGGCTCGCCAAGGAGCTCTACACCACACGCGCGACGATCCAGGCGTACGAGTCACGCCGGAACCGCCCGGACGAGAAGTTCTGCGCCCGCCTCGACGACTACTTCGGAACGGACGTCCTGTTTCAGACGCTCTGGTTCCACGGTCAAAAGGAGCACCTGAAGGAGTGGCTGCAGGCGTTCCTCGTGCACGAGAGGGAGGCGTCGCAAGTCAAGACCTTCCAGCCCATGTCCATTCCCGGCCTCCTGCAGACCGAGGCATACATCCGGGCGGGCGATGACAGAACGGGAGAAGTGGAGGAGCTGATCAGAGCTCGGCTGGCGAGGCAGGAAATCCTTGTCGGAGAGAACGCGCCCTACCTGTGGGTCGTGGTCGACGAAGCGGCGATCCGGCGGCCAGTCGGTGGTACCGCCGTGATGAAGGAGCAACTGCGGCATCTCTTCGAGATGGGTAAGTCTCCCAAGATCACGATCCAGGTTGTCCGAGAGTCGATCGGATCGTACGTTGGCATGAACGGCGGCCTCCTGCTCCTGGAAAAGTCAGATGGCCACGCGGTCGGATATGTCGAAGCTCAGTTTGGCGGTCGGCTGATCGAAGACCCGGAGCAGGCGCGGCGCCTTGCGATACGTTTCGATCAGATCAGGTCGAAAGCGCTGTCCGATGTCGATTCGATGGTCCTGGTCCTGACGGTCATGGAGAGTATGGATGACGGTCCAGTGGCGTAAGAGCAGCCGTAGCCAGCAGGGTGGGCAGGGTGAGTGCGTCGAGGTTTCCACCAACACTGCTGATGTGACGCTGATCCGCGATTCAAGGGCTCCTGCCAGCGGGCATCTGGCGTTGGGGTCACGTGAGCTCGCGGGTCTCATGCGAGAGATCAAGGCCGGTCGGTACGACGGGTAGCAATGGAGGCGTCCCGTGGACGAAGGCCACGTGCAGTGGCGTAAGAGCAGCCGTAGTCAACATGGCGGCGAGGGCGAATGCGTCGAGGTTTCCACCAACCTTGCCAGCGTCACTCTGATCCGGGATTCGAAGGCTCCAGGGATGGGGCATGTGGTGTTGTGGTCCGGGGAAATGGCCGGGCTTCTGGCTGACATCAAGGCCGGGCGGTTCGGCTAGGAGCCGCCGTGTCGGAGGCCATGCAATGAACGACCGCGTTCTATGGCGGAAGAGCAAGAGGAGCAGCACCCAGGGTGGTGAGTGCGTCGAGGTTTCCACCAACACTGCTGATGTGACGCTGATCCGCGATTCCAAGGCTCCTGCCAGCGGGCATCTGGCGTTGGGGTCACGTGAGCTCGCGGGTCTCATGCGAGAGATCAAGGCTGGTCGGTACGACGGGTAGCAGGCTGTTTGTGGAGGCGAGCCGTGGACGAAGATCGCGTTCAGTGGCGCAAGAGCAGCTACAGCCAAGGCGGGCAGGGTGAGTGCGTCGAGGTTTCCACCAACCTTGCCGGTGTCGCCTTGATTCGGGACTCCAAGGACCCAGCGGGTGACTCCCTGCGGTTGGGGGCTGGTGCGCTGGCCGGGTTCTTGGCTCAGGTCAAGGCTGGGCGGTTCGGCTAGAAGCCGCGGTAGATCCATCACTTCGGTGGCGTGGTGCGTGCCTGGCGACCATGTGCGGATGCCCGTTGCGACACACTCGGCTGGTTGGTGGACAGGTACAGGGCATGGGTACCCCTTCTCGGGCTCCGGACTCGGAGCCCATCTTCGAGTCGCTGTACGAGGCGGCGTACGCGGACTTGTTGAGGTTCGTACAGCGGCGAGCACATCCTGACCACGCCGAAGACGTGGTCGCGGATGCGTTCTTGGTCGCGTGGCGCCGCATCGGCGAACTGCCGAAACATCGCGAGGACGCGCGGGCTTGGCTGTTCGGCATCGCTCGGAACGTGCTCCTCAATGATCACCGGGGAGCGGAGCGCCGGCGCACGCTCGGCGTACGCCTCAGGGAGGTCACAACCCCTGCCTTGTCCAGCACAGATCAGGATGCGGATCTGGTCGTGCGTCGGGTGGACCTCGCAAGGGCGTGGAGCCGCCTGTCAGAGGTCTATCAAGAGGCGTTGGCCCTGGCTGTCTTCGAGGAGCTGAGGGCACCACAGGCTGCGGCGGTTCTTGGTATCTCACCGGTCGCGTTCCGCCTGCGCCTGAGCCGGGCCCGACGAGCCCTCCGGCTTCATATGGACCACCTGTCACAGCCGTCGAGCGCGCCGTCCCGCACCGCCGAAAGGATCGCTGAGTCATGACCCGCAACCAGAACATCCTCACCACCCTGCGAAGCCTCGACCCCGCTGACCGGGACATCGACCCCCAAGGTGCGCGAGCCCAGACCGACCTCGCGCGTATCTTGGCCACCGACCCGTCGGGGCCGCCGTCGCTGCGGGCGGGTGGACGATCCGACCGGCCGTCGCGCAACTCGCGAACTGCCTGGAAGCTCGTGCTCGCCGGAGGGATCGTCACAGCGGCAGCAGCCGTGGTGGCCGTGCTGCCGTCGATCACTGGTGGGGATCGTGCGTTCGCGACCTGGACGCCAAGCCCTGAAGGAATGGCACCGGAGGCACGCGCCAAGGCGGGCGCCAAATGCCGCGAGACCCTGCAGGAGCACGGCGCCGGAGCCGGCTATGCAAACGATCTGCGCAGCGCGGATGCGGTCATCGTTGAACGGCGCGGCAAATGGACAACCGTAGTGCTCGCGACCAGGAACGGTTTCCGGGCGATGTGCATCGCCGGCAATTCGACCTACAAGTTCGAGGACGGGTTCGGCTCGATCGGAACGCCCGTCAACTACACCGCACCCGGCCCACGCGATCTACTCACAACCGACCTGGGCACCGGCACCATCGACGACGGCCAGCTCTCCCTGGCAGTCGGCGCGGCCGGCTCCGAGGTCGCGAAGGTCACTTACCGCAGTCAAGACCACGGCGAAGTGGCCGCGACAGTGTCCAAGGGACGCTTCGCACTCTGGCTGCCGGGTGATGAACTCGATGATGATGCCGTTAGGAACGGTATCCAGGTCAAGGTGACCTACAGCGACGGCAGCACGGGAACCAGCCGCCTGCACCTGTGATGGTGGGTGCGTCGGCTGGTTTGGTCAGGCCGGGATGGGCTGCTTGGTCAGGGCGATGTAGGTGGGGTCGCCCGGGAGGCTCTGGTGGATGACCAGGCGGGCCGTGTAGATGTGGTTCTCGGCCGGGCCCCGGTAGGAGACTCGGAAGGTGCAACTGTGGCCCGGCTTGAGTTCGTAGTTGGCGCACGTTTTGTCGGCCCAGAAGTTGGCGTCGTCCAGCATCACGAAGTTGTAGAGCTTCATGGACGCGGTGCCCGTGTTCCGGAGCGTGACTTCCTGGGTGCAATCGTCGCCGGGGCAGACCAGATAGACGGAGTCGTCGGAGACCACGAGGCGCGGCTTGCCCGGCTGGGGCGTCGGGGTGCCCTTCCCACCATTGGGGGTGGTGCGGGTGCCGCCGGAGCCGCCGGAGCCCGAGCGGGAGCCGGAGCCGGTGGAGCCGGAGCCTCCGGTGGTTTCGCCGGACTGGTTGATCTCTACCTTGCAGCCCGTGGCGGTTGAAATCATCAGGGCGGCGGCGCCGACGGCGAGAAGGGCACCGAATTTCTTGCTCATGGGGGGAACCTCCGGGGTTTTAATGGCGTCCGGTCGAACATTTGGATCGCTGTTTCCCGGGTTTGGTTGGCCGGTGATCTGGCCGTATCAGGCCAGAACTTTTCGAGGTCAGAGCATGTAGCCGGTGAGTGTGGCGCTGGCGAGTGGCCACAGGATTTGCTTTGAGGGATTCTGTATAGGGCCTCTTTGCTTGCCGCGCCTGGTCAGTCCGGAAATGGAAAATGCTGAGCGTCATGCGACCTCCCGGATATGCGCATGGCGACCTCAAGGAGCATCATCATGTCGCTCGACGAGCGTGTGCCTCAGCTGGCGCAGGTTCGCCAGAAGACTCGTAGCCATTTGGTCTAGCTGCCCTGGTTTGTCGTGCGTTCCTGGTAGGACAGGGATCCGACGATCAATGAGAGGGACCGCATGGGCGTGTACGAGCACCTTGAGGAGTACGCGGGGCTGCCGGTGGCGGGCTTCACCGAGGAGACCGCGCCGGACGCCGACCTTCCCAAGGCGGGGGAGGTGGCCTGGATGGTTCGCACGAGCTTCGACGAGAATCCGTTCGACGACGTCTTCGCGGCCTTCCTGGAACGGGTCGACACCACCGAGGTGACGGCCCTGATCATCGGGTACTGGGGTGCCTCGTACGACGCGGAGGCCGCTGATCCGGTGGCGCTGCTGACCGGGGCCGCCGACCGGTTTCCCAAGCTGCGGGCGCTCTTCCTGGGCGACATCACCGGTGAGGAGTCGGAGATCTCGTGGATCGAGCACTCCGACGTCAGCCCCCTGCTCGCCGCGTTCCCCCTGCTGGAGCGGTTCGAGGTGCGCGGTGGAGCGGGGCTGCTCCTTGAGCCGTTCCGCAGCGATGTGCTGAGGGTGCTCAGGTTCGAGTCGGGCGGCCTGCCGGCGAGCGTCGTCCGGGCGGTGGGCGCGAGCGATCTGCCCAACCTGGAGGAGCTCGACCTGTGGCTCGGCGTCGACGAGTACGGGGGAGACACCACGGTCGCGGACCTTGCCCCGGTGCTGAGCGGTGAACGGCTGCCCGCGCTCCGGCGGCTCGGGCTGGAGGACGCCGAGATCCAGGACGAGATCGCGGCGGCGGTGGCCGGGGCGCCGGTCGTGGCGCGGCTGGAGTCGTTGAGCCTGGCCATGGGGATGATGACCGACGATGGCGCGGAGAGCCTGCTGTCGGGGCAGCCGCTGACCCATCTGAAGCGCCTGGACCTGCATCATCACTTTCTGTCCGACGCCATGATGGAGCGGGTGCGCGCGGCCTTGCCCGGTGTCGAGGTCGATCTGAGCGAGCAGGAGACGCCAGAGGATGACGACTGGCGCTACGTCGCGGTCTCGGAGTAGGCGTCGTGGCGATCGATGAGCATCTCTCCGAGTTCGACGGGCTGCCGGTCTTCACGTTCGACTGTGACACCGAGGGGCAGTTGCCGGAGGCGGCTGAGGTGGCCTGGGCCGTCCGGGGTGACTGGGCCGAGCTTGATGGGTTCCCGGAGTTGTTCGAGCGGTTCATGGCGGCCGTCGACACCGCGAAGGTGACCAGCCTCATCATGGGGTTTTGGGGAGCCGATGACCCCGTGGCGGCGAAGGCGCTGGTTGCGAACGCGGATCGTTTCCCGGCCCTGCGCGCGTTGTTCCTCGGCGACATCCTGGACGAGGAATACCACCTGTCGTGGATCGGGCAGGGAGACATCACGCCGGTGGTCCAGGCGTTCCCCGGGCTCGAACGGCTGGAGGTCCGCGGCGGCGGGTCGCCATCCGATGATCTTGTGCTGAGCCCGTTCCGCAGCGAGGTGCTGAGAGTGCTGCGGTTCGAGTCGGGCGGCCTGCCGGCGGACGTCGTCCGGGCGGTGGGGGCGAGCGATCTGCCCAACCTGGAGGAGCTCGACCTGTGGCTCGGCGTCCAGCAGTACGGGGGCGACGCGGCTCTCGACGACCTGGCGCCGATCCTGGCGGGGGAGCGGTTGCCCGCACTCCGGCACCTCGGCCTGAAGAACAGCGAGATCCAAGACGAGATCGCGGAGGGGTTGGCGTCCGCTCCCGTGGTGGCCTGGCTGGAGTCGCTGAGCGTCAGCATGGGAACTCTGACCGACCGGGGAGTCGAAGCTCTGTTGTCGGGGCAACCCCTGACCCACTTGAAGAGCCTCAACATGGACTACGCCTTCCTGTCGGAGCCGATGCTGGAGCGGGCACGTTCGGCCTTGGCCGGTGTCGAGCTCTTGGCGAGCGACGCGACGCGTGAGGTGGAGTGGTCCGACGAGTGGAATGTCGGTTTCTACGTGGCGGCGACGGAATGACGTTCACCGTCATCGGGACGCCGGGGGACCGGCGGGTGGCGTTCTTCACTGCGGCCTGTGACGTCGAGCCCCAGGTGATCGCCTGGCCGGACGTGCTCCGGGGAGCCGAGCTCACGATCGAGCCGGGCACGTTGCTGCGCATCGACTCGCCCGGCGAGGATGCCGAGGCGGACGCGTTGCTGCGAGGTCCGGGCGATCCTTCTCGGGTCGGGGGTGGAGCACGCTGGTACGCGACGTTCACCGCAGCGCTGGAACGGATCGGTGCGACCGGGGCACGGTTCCTGAACGCTCCGGACGAGATCGCGGTGATGTTCGACAAACGGCGCTGCCATGCGCTGCTCAGCTCGGCCGGCGTTCCCGTTCCGGTGGCGTTGCCGCAGGTGAAGAGCTACGACGAGCTGCGGACGCGGATGGCGGACGGGCGCGTGCGGCGCGTCTTCGTCAAGCCCGCGCACGGGTCGTCGGCGGCCGGGGTCGTCGCTCTGCAGACGGGCCCGGGCGGCCGGATCAAGGCGGTCACGTCGGTGGCGATGACGCCGCGCGGCCCGCACAACTCGCTGCGCGTGCGTTCGTACGAGTCCGAACGCGGGGTCGCGGCGCTGGTCGACGCCCTCGCCCCGGACGGCCTGCACGTCGAGGCCTGGATGCCCAAGGCGTCGATGAACGGCCGGACACTGGATCTGCGGGTCGTCGTGATCGCCGGTGAGGCGACCCACGCGGTGGTGCGGACCAGCAGGCATGCGATGACCAACCTCCATCTGGGCGGCGCGCGCGGAGACCTGACGGCTGTGCGGGACGCCTTGGGGGAGGGCGGCTGGCGACGGGCACTGGAGGTGTGCGAGCAGGCCGCCGGGTGTTTCCCGCACAGCCTCATGGTGGGGGTCGATCTTCTGGTGGGCGTCGGCTGGCGGCGGTTCGCCGTCGGTGAGGTGAACGCCTTCGGGGATCTGCTGCCGGGATTGACGGGATTGCCCGGCACATCGGCCGAGGGGCTCGACACCTACACTGCCCAGGTCAGAGCCGCTCTGTTGAGGAACGTCCCCGTATGAACGACATGAACGAGGTCATTGGCAGCCATGATGTGCTGCTGGTGACGCTCGACACGCTGCGCTACGACGTCGCGGCCGAGTTGGCAGCGGCGGGCGACACGCCGACGCTCACGGGGCTACTGCCGGGCGGGCGATGGGAGCGGCGGCACACACCCGGCAGCTTCACCTACGCGGCGCACACCGCGATGCTCGCCGGTTTCCTGCCGACGCCGGCCGCCCCCGGACCCCATCCGAGGCTGTTCGCGGGGAGCTTTCCCGGCAGCGAGACCACGGCCGCAGGCACGTGGACGTTCGACGCCGCCGACCTCCCGGCGGGCCTCGCCAAGATCGGCTATCACACGGTGTGCGTCGGTGGCGTGGGCTTCTTCAACAAGCTGACGCCGCTGGGCTCGGCGTTGCCGGGCCTGTTCGCCGAGAGCCATTGGGAGCCGTCGTTCGGCGTCACCGATCCCGGCTCGCTCGCCCACCAGATCGACCGGATCGGCGAGGTCGTGGGCAGGCTGCCCGCCGATCGCCGGATGTTCCTGCTGCTCAACGTGGCCGCCTTGCATCAGCCCAACTGGTTCTACCTGGACGGTGGAACGCGGGAGGATGGTGACTCGCTGGCCAGCCACGCCGCCGCGCTTCGTTACGTGGACGGGCAACTCGGGCGGTTGTTCGACCTGATGCGTCGGCCGTGCTTCGTGATCGTGTGCTCTGATCACGGGACGGCGTACGGCGAGGACGGGCACACCGGTCACCGCATCGGCCACGAGGTCGTCTGGACCGTTCCGTACGGGGAGTTCGTGCTTTCGTGAACCCTGCCAAGCCCCTGACCTCAGTGACGCCCTACGAGGGCTATGTCTACGCCTACCCTCACAAGACCGCCTATCGCCCACTGCGGCCAGAGCCCGAGCTCGGCGATGTGTGGGCGGACGAGTCCCGCGATGCGCTCTTCCTTTATCTCCACGTCCCGTTCTGCGAGATGCGCTGTGGCTTCTGCAACCTCTTCACGCGTACGGGCGCACCCGAGGAGTTGACCGGCGCCTACCTCGACGCACTCGAACGGCAGGCCTCGGCAGTGCGGGACGCCCTGGGCGACGACGCCTTGTTCGCCACGGCCGCGTTCGGCGGAGGCACACCCACCTACCTCACCGCGTCCGAGTTGGAACGGCTTTGCGACATCGCCGGGCGCTTCGGCGATCTCGCGGCGATCCCCCTCGGCGTGGAGACCTCACCGGCCACGGCCACCACCGACCGGCTGACGGTCCTTCGCGATCGCGGCACCACCCGGGTGTCGATCGGTGTGCAGAGCTTCGTCGACGCCGAGGCGCGCGCCGCCGTCCGGCCGCAGAAGCGCACCGAGGTGGAGGCCGCGCTCGACCGCATCCGTGCCGTCGGCTTCCCGATCCTCAACATCGACCTGATCTACGGCATCGACGGGCAGACACCGCAGACCTGGCTGCACTCGCTCGACTCCGCCCTCACCTGGAAGCCGGAGGAGCTCTACCTCTATCCCCTCTACGTCCGCCCGCTCACCGGTCTCGGCCGCCAGGGCCGCGATTGGGACGACCAGCGGCTGGAGCTCTACCGGATCGGCCGCGACCACCTGCTCGCCAACGGCTACGAGCAGGTGTCGATGCGCATGTTCCGGCTGGCGGGGAGCGGCTCCGGCGGCACCGAATACTGCTGCCAGACCGACGGCATGGTCGGCCTGGGCTGCGGCGCGCGTTCGTACACGTCCGAGCTGCACTACTCGTTCGAGTACGCGGTGGGGACGAGCCAGGTACGCGGCATCATCGACGCCTACGTCGGCGAGAACGACTTCGGCACCGCTCGCGTGGGATTCACCCTCGATGACGAGGAACGCAGGCGACGGCACTTCATCCAGTCCCTCCTCCAGGCGGCAGGGCTGGAACGTGCCGCCTACCGTGAGCGCTTCGGGACCGACGCCGCCGACGACTTCCGCCAGGAGACGGCCACCTTCGCCAACCACGGCTGGCTCGACCTCGAGGAGAACGCCATCAGGCTCACGGCCGAAGGGCTGGCCTACTCCGACGCGATCGGACCGGCGCTCTTCTCCGGCCGGGTGCGCGGGCTCATGGACTCGTACGAGGCGCGATGACGACCGGCCATCTGACGATCCTCTATCGGGGGCCGCTCGCCAGCTGCGACTACGACTGCCCCTACTGCCCGTTCGCCAAGCGCCGCGACACCCCGGAGCAGCTCCGCGCCGACCGAGCGGCCTTGGAACGCTTCGTCGGCTGGGTGTCGGCCCAGGTCCACCCGGTCTCGGTGCTCTTCACGCCGTGGGGTGAGGGGCTCGTCCGGTCGTGGTACCGCCGCGCCCTGATCGAGCTCAGCCATCTTCCGCACGTCGAACGCGTCGCCATCCAGACCAATCTCAGCCACCGCGTGGATTGGACTGCCGAGGCCGACACGTCCACCCTCGCGTTGTGGACGACCTACCATCCGGGGCAGGTCCCGTACGAGCGCTTCCTCGCCAAGTGCAGCAACCTGAACGCACGCGGCATCCGCTTCAGCGTCGGCATCGTCGGGCAGCCCGAGCACCTCGCCGCCGCCCGGAACCTCCGCGCCGACCTGCCGCCTGACACCTACGTCTGGGTGAACGCCGCCGAGGGACGCACCTACACCGACGCCGAAGCGGCCGATTGGACCGCGATCGATCCCCTCTTCTCGTTCAGCCGTCACCCGCACGCCAGCCGCGGCCAGGCGTGCCGCACCGGAGACACCGTGGTCTCGGTTGACGGCGAGGGCACGGTGCGCCGCTGCCATTTCGTCCCGGCCGTCCTGGGCAACCTCTACGACGGCTCGTTCCGTCCGGCGCTCAAGCCGCGTCCCTGCCCTCTCGACGTGTGCGACTGTCACATCGGGTACGTCCACCTGGAGCCGCTCGGCCTCTACGACGTCTTCGCCGGAGGCGTCCTCGAACGCATCCCTCACCTCTGACGCGGCGGCCGATGGGTGAGGCGCCACGCCTCGTTCAGCAGCTCGGCCAGCTCGTCGGCGGGCGCCTTGGCCAGGTGGACGACGACCCATCCGAAGCGTCCCGACGAGTAGCCCGGCTCGTAGATCTCCGGCGCCTCGGCGACGAGGGCGGTCTGCTCGGCCCGCATCGCCTTGACCATCGCCTTCCGCTCGTCCTCGGTCACCCAGGTGAAGATCGTGCCGGACGTGCGGAAATACGTGTGCCCGTTGCGCCCCGGGACCTCCTCGGTGTCAGGGAGCGCCAGGAGGGTGCGCCGTACGTCGTCCAAACCGCCCATGACCACCGACGATACCCACGACCACTGACGAGGGACGCGCGTGAACCCGAACGGGCGGATGTGGAGAGACATCGGCGGCGCCCTTGACAGTCACTACAAACCGCCGCGAAAGGTCCCGCCGGATATGGATCTCCTCACGCTGCTCCGCGCGCTCGGTCTCGAACTGGAGCACACCCCGCCCGCCTCGCTCGGCCGCCAGCGGGACCGCCTCGTCAGGGCCATCGACGCACGCCGATGACCACGATCACCTCACCGCGGAGCCGCGGCCGTGCCCTTGCCTGGGTCTCCATCGCCCTCGCCGGCACGGTCGTCGCGACCACGCTCGGCGCGTACGGCTACTACTGGCGTATCCAGAACAGCATCCAGCACGAGGACACGAGCAAGCTCATCACCGGCGCGCGGCCCAAGAAGCTGAACGACGCGCTCAACATCCTCGTGATCGGCTCCGACACGCGCGAGGGCGCCAACGCGCGGTATGGCCGGTCGCTGCGCAACAAGGTGCCCGCCTCGGACACGATGATCCTGCTGCACCTGTCGCCCGGCGGCGGGCAGGCGCTGGGCATCAGCTTCTCGCGCGACCTGATGGTGCCGGTCCCCGCGTGCAAGCGCAAGGACGGCACGGTGGCACCCGCCTCCTCCCTCGCCATGCTGAACGAGGCGATCGGGCGCGCCGGGCCGACCTGCACGATGGACACGATCGAGAAGCTCACGCGCATCAAGATCGACCACTTCGTGCAGGTGAACTTCGTCGGCTTCGAGAAGATCACCAGCGCCGTCGGCGGGGTACCGATCTGCCTGGACGAGCCGGTGAACGATCCGAAGTCGGGCCTCCGGCTGGCCAAAGGCCCGCACCGCGTGTCGGGCGAGCAGGCGCTGGCCTACGTACGGGCCCGGAAGGAGATCGGCGACGGCTCGGACACCCAGCGCATCCAGCGGCAGCAACGTTTCCTCGCATCACTCGCCAAGCAGGCCATGAGCGGAGGTGTCCTCACCGACCCGGGCCGGCTGAACTCCCTGCTCACCGCCTCTGCCAGGTCGCTCACCACCGACCGCGACCTGACGGTCTCCCGCATGCTGAGGATCGCGCAAGGCATGCGGGACCTGACCGCGGGCAAGGTGCGCTTCATGACGGTGCCGGACGAGCCGTACGCCGCGGACCGCAACCGCCGCCAGCTCGCCCAGCCCGCCGCGACACGTTTCCTGAACGCGGTCCGCAACGACGAGAAGATCACCGAACCCGCCGCCAAGCCGCCGCCCGCGACCGCGGCCAAGGTGCGGATCCGGGTGCTCAACGGCTCCGGCAGCGAGGGCCAGGCGCGGCTGGTCGCCGGCACCCTCAAGGACCGGGGTCTCACGGTCACCAAGGTCGGCAATCTCAGCCGTCCGGCCGCCACGACCCAGATTCGGTACGGAACGGGCGGGGCCGCGCAGGCGAAGGCCCTGGCGGTGTTGATCCCGGGCGCCAGAGCCGTCGCCGCCGCCACGACCCCGCGCGACACCGTGGACCTGATCCTCGGTGCGGGCTTCCGCGGGCTCAAGACCGGTGGCATCCCGCGCCAGCAGGGCGAGCACCGCGCCAGCGACGATATCTGCGAGCAGGATCCGGGGTGATGATCGCCTAGCCTGGCGGCGGTCGGGCGGCCGGGCGGTCGGGCGGCCGGGCGGGCGGTGCACTACGCGGCTGAACGCCACCGCGCTGGCGGATTGGGCTTCGCGGCAGTCGTCACTGGGCAGCCGTGAACACGATCGGGCACGCGGCCAACAACCGGGTGACCGTGGCCCGAAAGGAACTCGATGAAAGCTCCTCCCCAGGCCCGCGACGACGCCTCCCTTGTCGCGGAGTCGCTGCGTGTGCCCGAACTGTTCGCGCAGCTCTACGACCGCTACTTCACCGACATCCACCGCTACCTGGCCGGGCGGCTCGGCCGCGAGACCGCCGACGACCTCGCCGCCGAGACCTTCCTGATCGCCTTCCGGCGCCGGGCCGACTTCGACGTGTCGCGCGGCGCCGCCGTCCGGCCATGGCTGTACGGGATCGCGACCAACCTGGTGTCCCAGCACCGGCGCACCGAGCAGCGCAGGTTGCGGGCGCTCGGCCGGATGAAGGCCGAGGACTCCGTGGCCGGCCACGAGGACGAGGTGACCGCCCGGGTTGCGGCCGCCGAGCTGCGGCCCGACCTCGTACGGGCGATGAAGGCGCTCTCCCCGGGCGACCGGGATGTGATCTTCCTATCGGTGCTGGGCGGTCTCTCCTACGACGAGGTCGCCCAGGCCCTCGACATCCCGCGCGGCACGGTGGGCTCCCGCCTCAACCGAGCCCGGACCAGCCTGCGCACCGCCCTGGGTGGCCGCCTCGACGCGACGACCGAGAAGGACTGAGAACTCATGGACGAACTGGACCTGATCGAGAACGTGTTCACCGAGCCTGAGGCCACCTCCGACGTCGCCGCCGCAGGCCGCGCGCGCCTCATGGCCCTGGCGGCCGAGACGCCCGCCACCACGGCGGGCGCCGCGAGCCCGGGCGCCGGGATCGTCGCGCCGGGCCGTGGGCTGCGGGCCCTGCGTGGGGCGCGGGCGCGCTGGACATTGGGGGCGGGGCTGCTTCCGCTCGCGGCGGCGGTCACCGCGGCCGCCGTGATCGCCGGGAGCGACGTCGGCTCCGTGCCGCAACCGCAGGACACCCCCGCCCGCCGCGTCCTGCTCGCCGCCGCCACCCGGAGCGAGGCGACACCTGTCACCGGCCGCTATCTGCGGTTCAGCACCGAGAACCACGAGCGTATCGACGTGGGTACGGCCAAGCGCCCGTACCGCGTGGTGTACCGCACGCTGGAGGAGTTCTGGTATCCGACGAAGGGCGGCACCCCCGGCTGGTCGTCCTATCGGAGCCTGGGGGGCGAACCGGTGTCGCGGGCGGACGCGGCGGCCTGGCGCGCCGCGGGGAGCCCTCGCCGGCTGAAGGAGCGCTGCGACGACAACAGGATCGTCGGCTACAAGGGCGGCGAGATCCGGCCGGACGGGTCGGTGAGCCCAGAGATCCCCATCCGGGGCCGGTGCCGCTGGTTCGACCTGCGGCCGGGGCCCGCCCAGACCGAGCGGATGGCGAGCGGGACGGGCATGCACGGGCAGCCGTCCGGCGATCTGAACCCGGCGACGCTTTCGGACGATCCGGCGACCCTGCGGCGGCAGTTGCTCGCCTGGACCCGGGCCGGAGGCCTGGCCGGGCCAGTGGAGGGTGACTCGGCCCAGCTCTGGGCGGCCGCCGGGACACTGATCACCGAACCCGTCGGCCTGGTGCGGCCCAAACTGCGTGCCGCGGCCTACCGGGTGCTCGCCGACCTGCCCGACGTGCGTTCGCTAGGCGAGGTCACCGACCAGAGAGGCCGCCGGGGGCAGGCGCTGGAGCGGACGGGGGCTGAGTCGGAGGGCGTCTCAGGCAACACTGACCGGACCATCATCGACCCCCGGACCGGGGCGCCGCTCGCCGCCGAGAGCTATGAGAAGGGGCCCGGGGGCCGGCTCCTGGGGTTTGACCTGGTGACGCACTACGAGTACACCGACCAGGCGCCCAAGGCGTAGGGGCGACAGGTGCCCGTCGGTAGCGGGGAAGAGGCCACCGACGGGCACCGGCTTGTGGCAGGGCCCCTGCTCCCGGGCTCCTGCTCCGGGGGCCTGCTCCTGGTCAGGTCTCCCGCTCGGGGTGGTAGTCGGCCTCGTCCACGCCGAACGTCCAGGCGACGCCCTCGCGGGCGGTGCGGGTGGCGGGCGGGACGCGCAGGTAGTAGGTGCGGTACGTGCCGTCCGGCTCGGGGGTGGAGTTGACCACCTCGACCATGGCGATGGGTTCGTCGTTCGGCAGGTCGATGCGCCACAGCACCCCGGTCTCGTCCTTGTGGACGGGCCGGGCGCCGGTCTCGGCGAGATAGCGGTCGTAGCCGAAGATCTCCAGCATCACCCGGCGGAGCTCGGCGTTCTCCTCCGCGTCGATCCGGGCGGGGCTCAGGCCGTCCAGCGAGGCGATGAAGCCGGCCGGGATCGGCATGCCGCGCCAGGCGTGCAGCGCGAACCCGTCGGCGTACACGAGGGCCGGGCCGTCGCCCCGGTGTAGACGGCCCGGCTCGTCGCGGTGCAGCTCGACGGGGCGCTCGGAGACGATGGCGAGCCGCTCGTACGGCCACCACCAGCCCGCCGAACGCGCGGCCTCCGCGAGGCCGGACAGCCCGTCGAGACGATCGAGGGAGTCGAAGAGCGCCAGCCATGGCGCGTCGTGCTGGCCCAGCACGGCCTCGACGCAGGCACCCCGCAGCGCCGCCACGGCAGCGTCGGCGGCCGCTCGGCGGGAATCGTCCGTGGAGCCCCTGGCGGGGTCGTCGGCGGAGGCTTCGATCGGCGCGCGCATGGCCTGCCGGACGCGAGACACGAGGTCGTTGACCTGGGACCAGAGAGGGGCGCCGGTCTCGGCCCAGGCGCGTGCCCAGCCCTGCGGACCCAGCGCGGCGGTGGCCTCCGTACGCGCACGCTCCCACGGCCGGGTCCGCACGGCCTCACGCACAGACCCGCCCGCGCCCGCGCTCGCAAGGGCGGTGCGGGCGGCGGCGACTTGCTCGCCTAGGCCGACTTGTCCCAGGGGCTCGGCGTGGCCGGATAGGACTGCTGCCGTTATGGCGCCGGCCATCGGGGAGGGGACCCAGACGAAGCGCTCGGGCTCGGGCAGCCCGGCCGCCTTGTAGGCGGCGCGGATCCCGGCCTCGGCTCGGGTGCGGTCCGCGGTGTCGGTCGTGAACGCCGCCGCCTGCCAGTCTGTGCCGGCCATATCTGTGCCGGCCATGTCAGTGCCGGTCATTGCCGCGCCCATCAGTCGGCCACGACCCGGACCGCGCCCGGCACGTACTCGCGCTGGCGGATCACCCGGTACCAGCCCTTGGACAGGCTGATGGCGGCGTGCTCCTCGTGACTCAGCCGCCCGCCGGACGGCAGGTGCAGGTAGTCCGCCTTCAGGGGATCGGGGTCGCGCAGGAGGGTGCCCGAGGCGACGAGCGCGTGGGCGTGCCCGGTGGCCTCGCCGAGGGCGAGCACCATCCGGCCCCGGCTGTCACGCGGCGCCGGCGGGAGGTCGCGTACGGCCTGGGGCACGGCTTCCTCGGGCACGGGCAGGATGAGGATGTCTCCCTGTCGGTACATGGCGCGAAGGTATCCTCCGCCACCGACATTTCCGGCGTCAGAAACCGCGGGTGCGGCGGGCGGCCGGGCGGGCCCAGCGGCCGGACGCGCTCAGGCCGACGCGCTGGAAGGCGCGCACGAGTTCGTTGCCGAGGTTGACGCCGGCGCCGAGCGCCAGGCCGACCGAGAGGGCCGAGACCAGACTGAGCATGCCGGCCTCGGGTGAGCCGGTGTTGATCTCGACCATGCCGCGGTAGAGCAGCGTGCCGGGCAGGAGCGGGGAGATGGCCGGGACGACGTAGGGGAGCGCGGGGGCATGGCGGCGCCCGGCGTAGAAGCTGCCCAGCGTGCCGATCACCACGGCGGAGATCGCCGAGGCCAGGACCGGCTTGACGCCCCCCTCCAGGAGCATGACGTACAGGGTCCAGATCAGCCCGCCGCCGATGGCGGCGGGCGCCAGGACGGACCGGGGGACCACCAGGCAGACCGCGAAGGTCAGCGAGACACCCGCCGCCGCGAGGATCGCGACCGGCGACAGGGAGGCGGGGAAGTCGGGCAAATGCTTGACGTCGATGTTCACGCCGATGTTCACGGCGGCGTAGACCATCACTCCGAGCCCCGCCACGATCGCGCTGATCAGGAAGAAGACCTCGAGCAGGCGGGCGCCGGCGTTGACCATGTTGCCGGTGATGCCGTCCTGGATGCTCGCCACCAGCGGGCGGCCGGGCAGCAGCGCCAGGATCGCGCCGGTGACGATGGTCGACGCCCGGTTGGGGTTGCCCAGCGCGATCACCAGCACGGCGGCGCCCGCCGCGATCGCCGCGGCCACCGAGAGCTGGAAGAACTCCGCGACCCCGCGCCGGGCCAGCGCCACGGCGGTGCGGTCGCCCAGCAGGGTCGCGACGAAGGCGGTGCTCGCGACCAGCGGGCCGCCGCCCACCAGCACGGCCGCGGAGGCCGCGATCAGCCCGAAGCACACGACCAGGAGCCAGGGCGGATAGGGGGCCCGGCCGTGCTTGATCTCAGCGAGCCGCTTGTGCGCCTCGTCCAGATCCAGCATGCCGATGGAGGACTCCTGGACGAGGGAGTGCAGCTCGGCGAGGCGCCAGAACGCCGGGGTGCGGCGCCGGACGGTCCGGGCGGCGGTGACGGGTATCGCGCCCTGACCGGGGTGTACGGAGATCTGGAGCGCGGTGAAGGTCACCTGGACCTCGCAGCGCGGCAGCTCGAAGGCCTGCGCCAGGCTGAGCATCGCCTCGTTGATGCGTTCGGTCGACTCGCCGCTGGCCAGTAGCAGATCGCCGACCCGCAGCACGAGATCGATCGCCCGTGGGTCGACCAGCTCGCCCGGCTCGTCCTCCGGGGGATCCGCCGGAGCCCCGTCCATCAGAACCCGGAAGGTGCGCCGTACCCGATCCGCTGCCCGCCCCATACGCGAAAGTGATCCTCCGTGGCTGATCAGTGATCTTCCCCGGGCAGGCTACCTTGCGTTATGTGCCGTGCTGAACGGCGCCCTCTGCGGCCAGGCCGTCGGCGGCCTGGTTGCGGGCCCAGCCCTCGACCGCGCCGATGTGGACCGCGGCGGCGATGCGGGCGGCCTCGGGATCGCGCTCGGCGAGCGCCCGGTAGATCGCCTCGTGCTCGGTGAACGTCCGGGTGAAGACGTTCTCCTCCTGGTATCCGCGCCAGACGCGGGCCCGGAACGTGCGGCTGTTGAGTCCGCCGAGTATCGCGGCGAGCACGGGGTTGCCGGCCGCCTCGGTGATGAGCCGGTGGAACTCGAGGTCGTGCCCGACGATCTCTTCGGAGCTCGTGCCGCGTTCCATCGCGCGCATCTCGGCGCGCAGCAGGGTCAGTCCCTCCTCGGTGATGCGGGCGGCGGCGGTCGCCGCGGCGGCGGGCTCCAGGATCTTGCGGACCTGCACCAGGTGCACCAGTGTCTCGCCGCGCGAGATCTCCGCCACCGCGCCGAACGTCTCCAGCAGGTCGCTGGGCTCCAGCTGGGTGACGTAGACGCCCGCGCCGTGCCGGGCCTCCAGGACGCCCAGCACGGTGAGCGCGCGGATGGCCTCGCGCATGGAGCTGCGCGAGAGCCCGAGCTCGGCGGCCAGATCCCGTTCGGTGGGCAGCCGCTGCCCCGGGATCAGCTCACCGGAGGCGAGCTTCGCCTTGATCTGGGCGATCGCGCGCGCCGTGACGGTGGTCCGGGGGGTGCTGTCTTCGGTCACGCCGCCATCTTGACATCTGATCATGTGGTCTGACCAATCCGGACAAATAACGACTTTGTTACAGGGTCTTGCCACCATATGGGGGGAAAGTGGTCTGATGAGTTCATGAGTGGTCCGATCACTTCCGGAGATCGGGCGAGAGCGTGAGGGGGACGGCTTCGTGAAGCTGCTGCGCGTGGGACCGGTGGGCGCCGAGCGCCCCGCGGTCCTGGCCGAGGACGGCACGCCACGCGATCTGTCGGGGATCACCGCCGACATCGACGGTGCGTTCCTCGGCGAAGGCATGGATCGTGCGCGCCGGGCGCTCGCCGCGGGCGATCTGCCTGCGCTGGACGCCACCGGGCGGATCGGCGCTCCGATCGCGCGGCCGGGCAAGGTCATCTGCGTCGGCCTCAACTACCGCGACCACGCGGAGGAGACGGGCGCCGAGCTCCCCGCCGAGCCGGTCATCTTCATGAAGGCGTCCAACACGGTGGTCGGACCCCACGACGACGTCCTGATCCCGCGCGGCAGCGTCAAGACCGACTACGAGGTGGAGCTGGCGATCGTCCTGGGCGGCCAGGCCCGCTACCTGGACTCGCCCGAGCAGGCCCGCGAGCTCGTCGCCGGATACGCGATCAGCAACGACGTGTCGGAACGCGAGTTCCAGCTCGAACGCGGCGGGACGTGGGACAAGGGCAAGTCCTGCGAGACGTTCAACCCCTTCGGCCCCCATCTCGTCACCGCGGACGAAGTGCCCGACCCCCAGAACCTCGCCCTCCGCCTCTGGGTGAACGGCGAGCTCCGCCAGGACGGCTCGACCAAGAACATGGTCTTCGGCGTCGACCACGTGATCTGGTACCTCAGCCAGTTCATGGTCCTGGAGCCCGGCGACGTCATCAACACCGGAACCCCGGCGGGTGTGGCCCTCGGCCGCCCCGGGGAGCCCTTCCTGCGAGCGGGCGACGTGATGGAGCTGGAGATCGAGGGCCTGGGCCGCCAGAAGCAGGTGGTCCGGTGATGGCGGGTGATCCGGTGAAGGCAGGTGGTTCGGTGAAAGTCGTCTCGCTGACGGCGCACGACGTCCGCTTCCCGACCTCCCGGGAGCTGGACGGCTCAGACGCGATGAACCCCGACCCCGACTACTCCGCCGCCTACGTCGTCCTCCGCACGGACGAGGGCCTGGAGGGCCACGGCTTCTGCTTCACCATCGGGCGCGGCAACGAGGTCTGCGTCGCGGCGATCGACGCGTACGCGCCGCTGGTCGAGGGCACCGACCTGGACCTGGGCGACCTCGGTGGATTCGCCCGGCGCCTCCTGCACGACTCGCAGCTGCGCTGGCTCGGCCCCGAGAAGGGCGCGGTCCACATGGCCGCCGCCGCGATCATCAACGCCGCGTTCGACCTGGCGGGCAAGGTCGCGGGCAAGCCGGTCTGGCGGCTGCTGGCGGAGATGACGCCGGAGCAGATCGTCGATCTCGCCGACTGGCGTTACCTCACCGACGCGCTCACCCCCGCCCAGGCGCTCGAACTCCTCCGGGACGCCGCCCCGGGCCGCGCCGCCCGCACCGCCGATCTGCTCGAACGCGGCTATCCCGCGTACACCACCACGCCGGGCTGGCTCGGCTACACCGACGACAAACTCGGCAGGCTCGCACGCGAGGCGGTCGCCGACGGCTTCACCCAGATCAAGCTCAAGGTCGGCTCCGACCTGGTCGCCGACGTGCGCCGTATGCGGCTCGCCCGGGAGGCGGTAGGCCCGGACGTACGGATCGCGGTGGACGCCAACCAGCGCTGGGACGTCGCACCCGCGATCGCGTGGATGGAGGCGCTGAAGCCGTTCGACCCGTACTGGATCGAGGAGCCGACCAGCCCGGACGACATCCTCGGCCATGCCGCCATCCGCCGCGGCGTGACGCCGGTCAAGGTCGCCACCGGCGAGCACATCGCCAACCGGGTCATCGTCAAGCAGATGCTCCAGGCCGAGGCGATCGACGTGCTGCAGATCGACGCCTGCCGGGTCGCGGGCGTCACCGAGAACGTCGCGATCCTGCTGCTGGCCGCCGCGTTCGGCGTCCCGGTCTGCCCGCATGCGGGCGGCGTCGGGCTGTGCGAGGCCGTCCAGCACCTGTCGATGTTCGACTACGTCGCGGTCAGCGGCAGCACCGAGAACCGGGTGATCGAGTACGTCGACCACCTGCACGAGCACTTCGAAGACCCGGTGCGGATGTCCCGCGGCCATTACTTGGCGCCGGCCACACCGGGCATGTCCACCCAGATGAAAGCGGCGAGCCTGGCCGCCTACGCCTACCCCGACGGCGAGGTCTGGAGGAGTTGATGGAGTTCGACGGGATCAAGGCTCTGATCACTGGCGGCGCGTCGGGCATCGGCCTGGCCACCGCCGCGTTCCTGGCCGAGCGCGGCGCGTCCGTGGTCTGCCTGGACCTGGCCGTGCCTTCTGAAAAGCAGGGGGCGCCCAAGCCGATCCACTATGTCAAGGCCGACGTCACCGACGACGCCTCGGTACGCGCGGCGGTACGGGACGCGGCCGAGCATCTCGGCGGCCTGGACGTCGTGGTCAACAACGCCGGGATCGGCGCACAGGGGACGATCGAGGCCAACGACGACGACGAATGGCGCAGCGTCTTCGAGGTCAACGTCTTCGGAATGGTCCGGGTCAGCCGGGCCGCCCTGCCCTACCTGCGCGAGTCCGGCAACGCGGCGATCGTCAACACCTGCTCGATCGCAGCCACGGCGGGCCTGCCGGAACGGGCCCTCTACTCGGCGACCAAGGGTGCGGTCCTGTCACTGACCCTCGCCATGGCCGCCGACCACGTGCGCGAGGGCATCCGGGTCAACTGCGTGAACCCCGGCACGGCCGACACCCCCTGGATCGGCCGCCTGCTGGCCAAGGCCGCCGACCCGGACGCCGAACGCGCCGCGCTGGAGGCCCGCCAGCCCAGCGGGCGCCTTGTCTCACCCGAGGAGGTCGCCGCCGCGATCGCCTATCTCGCCAGCCCGCTGGCCGCCGCGACCACGGGCATCGATCTCGCCGTCGACGGCGGCATGCAAGGACTACGGCTTCGGCCTCGTCACTGAACGCTTTCCGCCCCATAACTGTCGGCCCCGTAACTGTCGGCCCTGTAACTGTCGGCCCTGTAACTGAACGCCTTCGGCCCCGTAACTGAAGGCACTTCCCGAGGAGGATTCACATGATCCGCACCAAGATCCTGGCCGGGGCCGCGGCGACGCTGTCCGCCGTCCTGCTCGCCAGCTGCGGCAGCACGTCGGACAGCGGCGGCGGCACCCCGGCCGGTGGCGCCAAGAGCGGCAAGGTGGGCGTCGGCTTGCCGCTGCTGACCTCGCCCTTCTGGCAGTCGTACAACAACTACGTACCGCAGATGGCCAAGCAGGAGGGCGTCGAGATCCTGCCCACGGTCAACTCCAACTCCGACCCCACGCAGCAGATCACCGACATCAACAACCTGCTCAACCAGAACGTGCGCGGGCTGGTCATCGCGCCGCTGGACAGCGCCGCGATCGTGGCAGGGCTCAACCAGGCCGACCGCAAGGGCGTGCCGGTGGTGGCCGTGGACGTCGCGCCGGACAAGGGCAAGGTCGCGATGGTCGTCCGCGCCAACAACATGGCGTACGGCGAGAAGGCCTGCAAGTACCTCGGCGACAAGATCAAGTCGGGCAAGGTCGTGCAGATCCAGGGTGACCTCGCCTCGGTGAACGGCCGCGACCGGTCCACGGCGTTCCGCAGCTGCATGAAGAGCAACTACCCGCAGATCAAGGTGCTGGAGATCCCGGCCGAGTGGAAGGCCGAGAAGGCCGCCTCCGGCCTGGACAGCCTCCTCAACGCCAACCAGGACCTCAAGGGCATCTACATGCAGGCCGGTGGCGTCTACCTCGCGCCGACCCTGCAGGCCCTCAAGAGCAAGAACATGCTCTTCAAGGCGGGCGACCCCAAGCACATCTCGATCGTCTCCAACGACGGCATCCCGCAGGAGTTCGACGCCATCCGCAAGGGCGAGATCGACGCGACCGTGTCGCAGCCCGCCGACGCCTACGCCAAGTGGGGCCTCTACTACATCAAGGCCGCGATGGAGGGGAAGACCTTCCAGCCCGGCAAGACCGACCACGGCAGTGAGATCGTCAAGCTGCCCAGCGGCATCCTTGAGGACCAGCTGCCCGCGCCGCTCGTCACCAAGGAGAACGTCGACGACAAGTCGCTGTGGGGCAACACGGTGGGCAAGTGATGACCGCTGAACCACTCAAGGGCCCCGCGCCGCCGCTTGCCGAAGCAAGCGGGATCACCAAGCGCTTCGGCTCGACGGTCGCCTTGGCGGACGCGCGGCTCACCGTCAACCCGGGTGAATCGCACGCACTGGTCGGGCGGAACGGTGCGGGCAAGTCGACGCTGGTCAACATCCTGACCGGGATCTTCCCGCCGGACAGCGGTGAGGTGCGCTTCGACGGCGAGCCCGCACCGGCGCTGGGCGACCGTGACGGCTGGCGTGCCAAGGTCGCGTGCGTCTACCAGAAGTCGACGATCATTCCGGAGCTGACGGTCGCGGAGAACCTCTTCATCAACCGCCAGCCGGGCACGCGCGGCGTGATCGGCTGGAAGCGGATGCGGCGGGAGGCGGCCGGGTTGCTGGAGACCTGGGACGTCCAGGTCGACCCGGCGATTCCGGCCCGCGAGCTGAACGTGCAGGACCGGCAGTTCGTGGAGATCGCGCGGGCGCTGTCGTTCGGGGCGCGGTTCATCATCCTCGACGAGCCGACCGCGCAGCTCGACAGCGCCGAGATCGAACGGCTCTTCACCCGCATGCGGTCGCTGCAGGAGTCGGGGGTGACGTTCCTGTTCATCTCCCACCACCTGCAGGAGGTGTACGAGGTCTGCCAGACCGTCACCGTGTTCCGCGACGCCCGCTGGATCGCCACCGAGCCGGTGGCGGACCTGCCGCGCGCCGCACTGGTGGAGGCGATGACCGGGGAGGCGGCCGACCTGGGCCGCAGCACCGGTCACCGCGAGCCTGTAGCGGCCGAGGTACGGCTGGCGGTCGACGGCTTGTCGGACGGCGCGTTCTCGGACGTCTCGCTGGAGGTACGGCGCGGCGAGGTGATCGGCATGGCCGGGTCCAGCGCCAGCGGCAAGATCGAGCTGGCCGAGACGCTGGTCGGCCTGCGCAAGCCGCACACCGGGACCGCGACTTTGGACGGCAGGCCGCTGCCGTTCGGCGACGTGCGGAAGGCGATGGCCGCCGGGATCGGGTTCGTGCCGCGCGACCGGCACGCCCAGGGCCTGGTCCCGGAGTTGTCGGTCGGCGAGAACACCACCATGACGATTTCGGGGCGGCTCGGGCCGTTCGGGATCATCACGCCGCGGCGGCTGCGTGCGGCCGCGACCGCGTCCATCGGCGAGCTGGACATCATGACGCAGGGCCCGGACCAGCCGGTGAACGGGCTGTCCGGCGGCAACCAGCAGAAGGTCGTCATGGCCCGCGCGCTGGCCGTCGAGCCGAACCTGCTGGTCCTGATCAACCCGACCGCCGGCGTCGACGTCAAGTCCAAGGAGGCGCTGCTCGCCATCGTCGACGAGATCCGCGAGCGCGGCACCTCCGTGATCATTATCTCCGACGAGCTGGACGATCTGCGGCCCTGCGACCGGGTACTGGTGTTCCTGCACGGCCGGATCACCGCCGAGCACGCGGCCGGATGGAACGACCACGAGCTCGTGGCATCGATCGAGGGGGTTTCCTCATGACTCAGACCGTGGCCGAGCCGCGGGGCGGTGGCGGCGGCGAGGCGAAGTCCGCGGGCGGCGCGGCCGGGGCGAGCGCGGCGCTGCGCCGGATGCGCGAGTTCACGCTGGTGCCCGCGCTCATCGCCCTGGTCGTGCTGGGCGCCGTCGTCAACGACAGCTTCCTGACCGAACGCAACATCATCAGCATTCTGGGCGCCTCGGCGGCACTCGCGCTGGTGGTGCTCGCCGAGTCGCTCATCCTCATCACCGGCAAGATCGACCTGTCCCTGGAGTCGACGGTCGGCATCGCGCCGGGGCTCGGCGCGCTGCTGGTCATCCCGGCGGCGTCGGCGGGCTTCGGCACGGAGTGGCCCGCGTTCCTGGGGATCCTGGCCATCTTCGTGGTGGGCGGAGCGATCGGGGCGTTCAACGGCTTCCTGTCGGTGAAGCTGCGGCTCAACGCGTTCATCGTGTCGCTGGCCATGCTCATCGTGCTGCGAGGCCTGCTGACGGGCGCCACGGAGGGCAAGACGCTGTTCGACATGCCCGAGCCGTTCTTCTCCATCGCCACGACCACGTTCCTCAAGCTGCCGCTGTCGGTGTGGCTGGCGGCGGTCTGCTTCGGGGTGGCCGGGTTCGTGCTGCGCTACCACCGGCTAGGCCGCGCACTGTACGCGATCGGCGGTAACCCGGAGGCCGCCCGGGCCGCGGGCATCCGGGTGGAGCGGGTGACCTGGGTCGTGTACGTGGTCGCGGGCGTGCTCGCCGCCGCGGCGGGGCTCTGTCTCACCGGCTACGTGGGCGCCATCAACGCCAACCAGGGCCAGAACATGATCTTCACGGTGATGGCGGCGGCCGTCATCGGCGGGATCTCGATGAACGGCGGCAAGGGCACCATGACCGGCGCGATCACCGGCGTGCTGCTGCTCGGCGTGGTCGACAACCTGCTCACGCTGGCCCAGGTCGCATCGTTCTGGAAGCAGGCCATCTACGGTGCGATCATCCTGTTCGCGCTGGTCATTTCCCGGGTTACATCGGGACAGGCTCAGGAGTGACATCCATGCGCGTGGGGGAGCTGCGGCTGCTTGGGCGGTCGGGTGTTCCGGTGACCGCGCTGTCGTTCGGCAGTGCGGCCATCGGGGGGCTCTACGCGCCGGTGCCTGCGGGCGACGATGCGGTGCGGCGTGCGCTGAGTCTGGGCATGCGTTACCTCGACACCGCTCCCCATTACGGCGCGGGCACCGCCGAGCACCTGCTCGGTGACGTCCTGAAAGCCATGCCGCGCGACTCGTACACCATCTCGACCAAGGTCGGCCGGTTGCTGCGGCCGCGCCGGCCTGGCGAGGAGCCAGATGACCAGGGCTTCGTCGGGGAACCCCCGGTCAAGCGGGAATGGGACTTCAGCCGTGACGGCGTGCGCCGGTCGTTGGAGGACTCTCTCGAACGGCTGCGGCTCGACCGGGTCGACGTGCTCCTCCTCCACGACCCGGATGAGCATGAGGAGCAGGTCTATGCCGAGGCCTACCCGGCGCTGGCGGAGCTCCGGGACGAAGGGATCGTCGGTGCCATCGGCGCGGGCATGAACCAGGCCGAGATGCTGACCCGCTTCGTCCGGCGGCTGGACCTGGATGTGGTGCTGTGCGCGGGGCGATACACGCTGCTGGATCAGTCGGCTTTGGGTGAGCTGCTGCCTGCGTGCGCTGAGCGTGGCACATCCGTCGTGATCGGCGGCGTCTACAACTCGGGTCTCCTGGCCGGGGGGACGACCTACGACTACGCGGCCGCGCCGCCGGAACTGCTTGAGCGCGTGGCGCAGCTGCGGCTCGTCTGCGATGGGCACGGGGTGCCTGTGCGGGCGGCCGCGCTGCGCTTCCCGTTCGGGCATCCAGTGGTGGCGAGCGTGCTCACCGGCTGCCGTACTCCCGCCGAGGCAGAGGACAACGCGGCCTTGTTCGAAAGGGACATTCCCGAGAGTCTCTGGACGGACCTGCGTGATGGTGGTCTGCTGGCCGCCGACGTTCCCGTTCCTTCGCGAGGAGCTCGATGATGATCGACGCGCACCAGCACCTGTGGGACACCGCTGTCCGTGAGTACGCGTGGATGGACGGTCCCTGGGCGGACCCCCTGCGCGGCCGGTTCGACGTAGAGCGCTATGCCGAGGTGGCGAAACCCCATGGGGTGACCGGGTCGATCGTCGTCCAGGCATTGCACAGCCTGGAGGAGACCCGCGAACTGCTGGCCACGGCAGACGCCAAGCCGATCGAGGGTGTGGTCGGCTGGATCGACCTCACAACGCCTGACGTCGCCGACACGATCGCGGCCCTCTCCGGGCCGCTGGTCGGAATCAGGCACCAGGTGCAGGACGAACCCGACCCGGACTGGCTGGCGCGCCCGGACGTGCGGCGCGGGCTGCGGGCCGTGGGGGAGGCCGGTCTGGTGTACGACTTGCTGGTCAAACCCCCGCAGGCGGACGCGGCGCTGGCAGTGGCGGAGGTGCTGCCCGAGGTGTCGTTCGTGCTCGACCATGCCGGCAAGCCGGACATCGCGGGTGGAGTGTGGGAACCGTGGGCGTCATGGATCATGGCCATGGCGGGGTTGCCCAACGTGACCGTCAAGCTGTCCGGGCTCGTCACCGAGGCCGTCGTCAATGGAGCGGAGCCTGGCTGGAAGAGCGCAGACATCCTGCCGTACGCGCGGCACGTGGTGGACGCGTTCGGGCCAAGGCGAGTGATGTACGGGTCGGATTGGCCCGTCTGCACGCTGGCTGCCTCGTACGGCCAGGTGATGGAGCTCGCTGAAGCCGCTCTCGATGGGCTGAGCGAGGCGGAGTGCGCCGAGGTGTTCGGGGGAACAGCTAGCCGTGTGTATGGGATCGGGGGGTGATCGGACCTTGCGCGTCGCGCTGTTCGTGACCTGCGTTAACGACACGCTTTTCCCGGGGACTGGGCGGGCGACCGTACGGCTGCTGGAGCGGCTCGGCTGCACTGTGGAGTTTCCGTCTGCGCAGACATGCTGCGGCCAGATGCACTTCAACACTGGCTACCGGGCTGACGCTGAGCCGCTGGCGCGCCGCGTGGGCGAGATCTTCACTGGGTACGACGCGGTAGTGATGCCGTCTGGATCCTGCGCCGCCATGGTGCGGGAGTGGTATCCGACGCTGGGTGTCGAACCTCCGTCCGGGGTGTACGAGCTGTCGGAGTTTCTTGTCGATGTGCTGGGCGTAGTGGACGTGGGTGCCTACTTCCCACACGTCGTGACGTATCACCCGACCTGTCATTCGCTGCGTTCACTGCGGGTGGGGACGAAGCCGGAGAAGTTGTTGTCGGCGGTACGCGGTCTCAAGCTGCTGCCGTTGGGCGGTGCGGAGGAGTGCTGCGGCTTTGGTGGCACGTTCTCTGTGAAGAACCCTGCGGTGTCGGCGGCCATGTGCACTGACAAGGTGCGGAACGTCTTGGACACCGGAGCCGAAGTGCTGTGTGCGGCAGACAACTCCTGCCTGATGCACATCGGCGGGACGATGCGACGGCAGCGTGCCGGAGTGCGGACCATGCACCTGGCGCAGATCCTCGCGTCCACAGAGGAGGATCCCGCGTGACAGGCGTGTCCGGGACGTTCGTAGGGATGCCCGCCTTCCCCGCTGCCTCGGCCAAGGCGGTCGGTGACTCGCAGCTCCGGCACAACCTGCACAAGGCCACGCACACGATCCGGGGCAAGAGAGCCGCTGTCGTGGGCGAGCAGCCGGATTGGATGGAGCTGCGTGCGGCCGGGGCGGCCATCAAGGACCGGGTGCTGCGCCACCTGGACGTCTACCTGGAGCAGCTCGAAGCAGCCGTGGTCAAGGCCGGCGGGCATGTGCACTGGGCTGCGGACGCCGCCGAGGCCAACCGGATCGTCACCGCGCTGGTGAAGGCCACCGGTGAGACCGAGGTCGTCAAGGTCAAGTCCATGGCGACGCAGGAGATCGGGCTCAATGAGGCGCTGGCCGACGCCGGGATCACCGCGTACGAGACCGACCTCGCCGAGCTGATCGTGCAGCTGGGCGACGACCGGCCGTCGCACATCCTCGTGCCGGCGATCCACCGCAACCGTGCCGAGATCCGCGAGATCTTCCGGCGGTCGATGTCGGAATGGGGGCGGCCGGCTCCCGACGACCTCGCGGACGATCCACCGGCGCTGGCGGAAGCGGCTCGGCTGCACCTGCGGGAACGGTTCCTGTCGGCCAAGGTCGGGATTTCAGGGGCGAACTTCGCGGTGGCGGAGACGGGGACCTTGGTGGTGCTGGAGTCGGAGGGCAACGGGCGGATGTGCCTCACGCTGCCCGAGACGCTGATCTCCGTGGTGGGCATCGAGAAGCTCGTGCCGACTTGGCAGGATCTCGAAGTCTTCATGCAGACGCTGCCTCGTTCGTCGACCGGTGAACGCATGAACCCGTACACGTCGATGTGGACTGGGGCTGCCGAGGGCCAGGACTTCCATCTGGTGTTGCTGGACAACGGCCGGACTGACGTTCTGGCGGACCAGGTGGGGCGGCAGGCGCTGCGCTGCATCCGCTGCTCGGCGTGCCTGAATGTGTGCCCGGTGTACGAGCGTGCCGGTGGTCACGCGTACGGGTCGGTCTATCCCGGGCCGATCGGCGCCATCCTGACGCCGCAGCTGCGTGGGATGTCGTCGGAGCTGGACGCGTCGCTGCCGTACGCCTCGACGTTGTGCGGCGCGTGCTACGACGTCTGCCCGGTCGAAATCAACATCCCCGAGGTGCTGCTGGACCTGCGGGCCAAGGTTGCAGCGGGCAAGGGACATCGGGTTGAGCGCCTGGCGATGGCCGGAGCCCGCCGTGTTCTGGAATCGCCAGGGCTGCTGAAGGCGGGACAGCGTGCTGCTGGGCGCTTCCGTCGGCTGACGCCGCGTCGGCTGCCGGGGCCGCTGGCGGGCTGGACGGACACGAGGGACATACCGGCGCCCCCACCCGAATCGTTCCGCGAGTGGTGGGAGCGCAACCGATGAGCACGCGGGATCAGATCCTGGCGAAGGTGCGGGCTGCACTGGCGGACGTGCCCGCGGTTGAACGCCCTGAGGATGTGGCGGTGCCCAGGGACTACCAGCGCAGTCGTACCGGAACGGACATCGTCGACCTCCTGATCGACCGCCTAGTGGACTACAAGGCAGTCGTACACCACACCGCCTCAGCTGCTGCGGGTGCTGCGGGCACTGTGGTGGCTGCGGGTTCTGTGGTTGCTGCGCTGCTGGCGGCGCGGGGTGGGCGTATCGCCGCGCCTGTTGGTGTGCCAGGGGAGTGGCTTGAGGGGGTTGACGCGGTCAGCGACGATCCGGCGCTGTCGGCCGCCGAGCTCGATGCTCTGGACGGGGTGGTGACCGGCTGCGCGCTGGCGATCGCCGAGACCGGGACGATCGTCCTGGACGGGTCGCCGGACCAGGGGCGGCGCGCGCTGACGCTGGTGCCCGACCATCACCTGTGCGTGGTGCGGCTGGACCAGATCGTCCGGACGGTGCCGGAGGCGTTCGCCCGGCTCGACCCGTCCCGTCCGCTGACCTGGATCAGCGGCCCCTCGGCGACCAGCGACATCGAGCTCGACCGGGTCGAGGGCGTGCACGGTCCCCGGACGCTCGAGGTCGTCATCATCTGAATGATCATCATTCGTCCCACGCCGGACAAAGATGATCACGCTATGGAGTGAGGGTGAGCTTCACGGAGGTCGCGCCTCGCTTGGCCCTCAGTGTGAGGGTCGGTGAGTTGGGCGGGGAGAGGATGTCTGCGCCGGTCACTGTGGTTCGGTAGCCGCCCGGGTAGTTCCTTGGGGATGTGTAGACGATGGTGTTGGCGCGGCCCTGCGGTTTGTAGGTCAGGGTGAACGTCCTGGTCTGCGGGTTGAAGCCATAGCTCTGGGGCGTGCCCGCAATGGCCTGGGGGTACGGCTCGTCCAAGGCGTTCAAGACAGGGGTGTTGATGTTGGCCCCGCTGCGGGGCTTGGTGAGGTCGTAGACCAGGCCTTCGGTGATCCCTGCCTCTGTCGGGTCCTTGCAACGGCAGTAGGTCCACTCCAGCCACGGGAGCTGGTAACTGTCGGCGAGCCGGGCGACGTAGGAGAGCTCCTGGGGATTGGGGGTCGCGCCGAACTCGGTCAGGATGAGCGCGTCGCCGGTGCGCTTGGACTGGGCCATGGCCTGGTGGAAGACGCCCTTCTGGATCGTGTGGCAGACGGCGTACATCCAGTCCGGGATCGGCTTACCCGAGATGTCCGGGCAGTAGGTGTGGAACGACAGGCCGCTCTGTTTGTCCCCCGGTTTGCCGAGGTGGATGGGTGGGCCGAACGTCGCGAGGAGGTTCGGCTCGTAGAAGGTCAGATGCTTGGGGTCCACGGCATGGATGGCCCGGATCATCTTGGTGAAGAAGGGCGCGAGCTTCTTGGAGTCGAAGTCCTTGCATCCGAACGGCGGGGCGCAGGTAGGCCAGGCGCTTCCCGGCCACGGCTCGTTCCATAGGTCATAGCCCAGGACCGCCGGGTTGTTCCGGAACTTCTTCGCGACGTGCACCCACGCGTCGGTGTACCACTCCTGCAGGCCCTTGCCATGGACGGGCGCGTTGTTCCAGAAGTTGTCGTTCGCCCGCTGGAGCGCCGGGTTGAACAGCAGGTTGGTGAACATGTCGAAGTTGATGAGGTCGGGCGGGATGCCGTCAGTGCGGATCATCCAGTCCGGGTAGCCCGTGCCCCGGAACTTGGTGTTGAGGAGGTCCTGCGGGAACACGATGAGGCTGCGGATGCCGTATCGGCCCAGCAGGTCGATGGTGGCCTTGAGGCTGGCGAGATAGCTCTCGTTGAACACACCCGGCCGTGGCTGAAGGCCGGTCATCACGATCCCGATCCGCACCGCGTTGAAGCCGTGCGCCGCCAGGAACTTCGCGTCCTCCTCGCCGAACCCGAGTTTGGACGGATCGTACGGCGCCGCCTTGGCGACCATGTTGAAGCCGTGCAGAATGACGCGCCGCCCCTGGGAATCGGTGATCCACCGGCCGCGATGTCCCAGGACGTCGGAGACCGGCCGCGGAGGAATGTGCGCCAGCGTCATCCCTGCCTGCGCCGCCCCAATCGGCGCCCCTGGCGTCGCCGCAGCTGGCGTGGCGGTAGTCGGCGTCGGCGTCAGGAGTGCGGCCGACACACCCAGCGCACATGTTGTGAGCCACCTTTGTACTCTCATGCCTGAATCCGCCTCCTCCGCCGTCGTGTGGGCGGAGGGTAACGGCGGAGAACGAATGGCACGAGTCATCTGGAGACGGATTTCACGGGCAAACATGCGCGCCTGCTGAGCAGACGCGCAGCCCCCGGCATGGATGCCGGGCGTTCAGCGGCGGGTGTTGCGCATGGCCAGCCGGAGGACGAGGGCGCTGGCGCTCAGTATGAGCCCGCCGCCGACGGCCGCCCCGGCCAGCATGCCCGCGCCGTCGCTGTCCGGGAAGAGCCCGTAGCTCACCGCGGTGACCAGTCCGGCGATGGCGATCGGCGTGACAGCCATGGGGATCGTGACGCGGAGTCGCAGCAACGGAGTGTCATCGGCGGCGGCCGACCGGCTTCGCACGGCCTTGCGGACGACCACGTACAGCAGCGCCATCATGACGACGGCCTGGACTCCGATCACGCTGAGGCCCAGCGCGGAGCTGTCGAAGTACATGCCGCTGATCGCGATGCTCATGCCCATGAGCGGCAAGGCGGTCGTGGCCGCGTCGGGGCTGGTGCGCGGCTGCTCGTCCATGGCGTTCTCCTCGTTCAGACCGCTATGTAGCTTCCCTGACGAGATAAACAGTAGAGCGAGTTAGTCAGGATTACAATCTAGGTCGGGTGGTCGCCATCGAGTTATCCACAGAACGCGGTTCTGGTGCGAGGCGTCGGTGGGGGCTGGTAGCAAGGAGGCATGGTTGACGAGGAGAGTCTGCGTCCTATCGAGCAGGGCAACGACGGGCATGCCGACGAGGCCCTGCCCAATGAAGCGCTGCCCGATGAAGCGCTGCTCGATGAGGCGCTGCTCGATGAGGCGCAGCGCTGCCTGCGGGCGCTGGCGGGGGAGCACGCGCGGCTGCGCGACGACCAGTGGACGGCGATCCGCGCCCTGGTCGTCGAGCGGCGGCGCGCGCTGGTCGTGCAGCGCACGGGGTGGGGCAAGTCCGCGGTCTACTTCGTGGCGACCCGGCTGCTGCGCGAGCGGGGCGCCGGTCCGACGGTGATCGTGTCGCCGCTGCTGGCGTTGATGCGCAACCAGATCGAGGCGGCCGACCGCGCCGGGATCCACGCCCGCACGATCAACTCCGCCAACACCGAAGACTGGGACCGCGTGTTCGCCGAGGTCGAGGCGGGCGAGGTCGACGTGCTCCTGGTCAGCCCGGAGCGGCTCAACAATCCCGACTTCCGCGACCTCGTCCTGCCCAAACTCGCCGCCGGGGCCGGCCTGATCGTGGTCGACGAGGCCCACTGCATCTCCGACTGGGGTCATGACTTCCGCCCCGACTACCGCCGCCTCCGGACGCTGCTGGCCGATCTCCCGCCCGGCGTTCCGGTCCTGGCCACCACGGCCACCGCCAACGCCCGCGTCACCAAGGACGTGGCCGAGCAACTCGGCGGCGGCTCGGAAGCCCTGGTGCTGCGCGGCCCGCTCGAACGCGAGTCCTTGCGCCTGGCGGTCGTCCGCCTCCCCATCGCCGAGATGCGCATCGCCTGGCTGGGTGAGCATCTCGGCGGTCTGCCGGGCTCGGGCATCATCTACACGCTGACCGTGGCCGCCGCCCACGAGATCGCCGGATACCTGCGCGAACGCGGCTATGACGTGGCCGCCTACTCCGGCCAGACCGACCCGGCCGAACGTCTCCAAGCCGAGCAGGACCTCCAGGACAACAAGCTCAAGGCCCTCGTGGCCACCAGCGCGCTCGGCATGGGCTTCGACAAGCCCGATCTGGGCTTCATCGTGCACGTGGGTGCGCCGCAGTCGCCGGTGGCCTACTACCAGCAGATCGGCCGGGCCGGGCGCGGTGTCGAGCGGGCCGAGGTCATCCTGCTGCCCGGCCTGGAAGACCGCGACATCTGGGCCTACTTCGCCAGCCTGGCGTTCCCGCCGGAGCCGATCGTCCGGACGACCCTTGACACCCTGGAGGCCGCCGGGCGCCCACTCTCCACCAGCGCGCTGGAGCCCCAGGTCGACCTCAGCCGCAGCCGGCTGGAGATGATGCTCAAGGTCCTCGACGTCGACGGTGCGGTCCGCCGGGTCAAGGGCGGCTGGACCGCCACCGGTCACGACTGGGCGTACGACCGGGAGCGCTACGAGCGGGTGGCCGCCGAACGCACCCGCGAGCAGCGGGCGATGCTCGACTATCTCGACGCCACCGGCTGCCGCGAGGAGTTCCTGCGCCGCCAGCTCGACGACCCCGAGGCCAAGCAGTGCGGTCGCTGCGACAACTGCACGGGCACCTACTGGCCGACCGGCGTCAGCGAAACAGGCGCCGCCCAGGCCCGCGACCGCCTGCGCCGCCCCGGCGTCGACGTCGCACCCCGGCGCATGTGGCCCCCCGCCGTCAAGGACGACCTCGGCGTCTCCGGGCGCATGGACGCCGGCATCCTGGCCGAACCCGGCCGCGCCCTGGGCCGCCTCACCGACATCGGCTGGGGCAATCGCCTGCGCGAGATCCTCGCCGAGGGCGCCCCCGACACCGACATACCGGACGAGATGTTCGACGCCGTGGTCAAGGTGCTGTCCGCCTGGGACTGGGCCGAACGCCCGACGGGTGTGGTCACCATCGGTTCCCGTACCCGCCCCCGCCTGATCGGCAGTCTCGGGCGCCGCATCGCGGAGATCGGCCGCCTGCCCTACCTGGGCGAGTTCGTTCCCCTGGGTGAGCCGGTGCCCCGCCGGCACAACAGCGCTCAGCGCCTCCGCTCGGTCTGGCATTCGCTGGCTCTGCCCGACGATGTCGCCGCCGCTGTCCGCGGCCCGGTCCTGCTCGTCGACGACCGCATCGAGAGCGGCTGGACGATGACCGTGGCCACCCGCCGGCTCCGCCAGGCGGGCGCCCCCGCCGTCCTACCACTGGTCCTGGCGGTGATCAACTGAACCATCGCCCTGTTGAAATGCTCTCAAGGCCATGTGGGGGCGGGTCTACCGAGGCACGGCAGGAGTAGTACCGTCCCTGTCCGTGTCTTCCAAGACCTCCGCCGTGGACCGGCTGCTCGACTGCCCACCCGGCCTGCTCGACACCACGTTCGATCAGCTCCGGACCCTGCTCGTCGTGCACGAGACCGGATCCGCGCTCCGGGCCGCCCGCGTCCTCGGCCGCGAGCAGTCCAGCGTGCAAAAGCAGCTCGACACGCTCAACCGCAACTACCAGGCGATGTGCGGCGAGGTGCTCACCCTGCGGCAGGGCCGCGGCAAGGACTACCTGTTCACGCCCACAGGCGAGGAGGCCGTCCAGCTGGCACGCGTGGCCGTGGCCCAGTGGACGGACGCGGTCAACTGGAGCCGCCGCCGCCTCGGCCGGATGCTCACCGTCGGCACCACCGAATTCACGCTCCCGATCATTTCCCGCTCCTGGGAACGGGTGTCGGAGGAGTTCCGCCAGCAAGAAGTGGAGTTCAAGGTCGTCCACGTCCGCACCAAGGATCTGTGGTCCCGGCTGGAGACCCGCCAGGTCGACCTGATCTGCGGCAGCATCGTCAGCACCGCGGACGGCGACCACCGCCTCCGCGACTACGACGTGATCGAGTTCGCCCGCGGCGCCCCGATCCTGCTCACCAACCTCACACCCGCGGACCTCCCCGATGATCCGGTCCCCACCAGCCGGCTGGCCGAGGTGCCCCTGGTGGTGCCCCCAGCCGGCCTGGTGGCCGACTTCCTGGCCTGCTGGTACGGCCCCAACTTCCGTGATCGCCTGGACGTCGTGGCCGACATCGACGACATCCACTACGGCCTGTCACTCCTGCGTTCCGGCTTCGTCCGCGGCTGCATGGTCGTCACCGAGTCCATCGGCCGCCGCATGGGCGGCCCAGGCGAGCCCGACGAGGTCCCCCTCCGCTCCCTCCGCCTCTACGACGACCTCGAACCCAAAGCCGAGATCATGACCGGCGCCTTCGTTCACCGCGCCGACCTCCAGCGCTACGCGGTAGGCCACCCTCTCAACCGCCTCTGGAACGCCGTCCGAGACGACTCCCGCCGCTTCACCCCCCGCAAAGCCCCAGCCCCGCCCCATTAGATGGCATTGGTTGATGGGACGTTTGTGGAGTGGCCCGTTTGACCGCTTCGTGGAGGAGTTGCTCGACTCCCTGCTGATGCGGGTCGACGAGGCAGGCTTTGCGCAACTGGTTGCCCATGAGCCCAAGCGCATCCCAGCCGCCTACTTCGAGAGGGGTGGCGGTCGCGCGGAGACGCGGGTGCTGATGTTCGCCGTTTTCGCGTCTGGGTGCAGCGTTAGTTCTTGATGGGGTTGTCGAGGACGTCGAGGCTGGGACGGGCGCCCAGGTGCTGCATGGCCTGGACGGCCAGGCGGTTGCCGGCGGCGAGGGCCTCGGCCGGGGGCTTGCCCTCCAGCCAGGCAGGGAGGAAGCCCGCCACGAAGGCGTCGCCCGCGCCGGTGCCGTCGATGATCTTCTCGATGGACTCGGCGGCGGCGGTGATGGGCTCGGGGCGGCCGTTGGTGTACCAGAGGGCGCCGTCGGCGCCGGACTTGATCACTACCTGCGGGTACCAGGCGGTGAGCACCTTGGCGGCCGAGGCGGGGGTGTCGCGGCCAGTCAGGACCTCGGCCTCGTCGGCGTTGACCACCAGGAGGCGGGCGCCCTGTGTCCACTCCAGGAACGGCTCGGCGCCCATCCGCTTGAGCGGGGAGGACGAGCCGCCGTCCACGGAGATCGACATCTGTGCCTGACGGGCGAGGTCGAGGGCGTGCTTGGCCGCCTTGCGGGAACCCTCGTTGATCAGCGAGTAGCCGGACAGGTGCAGGTGGGTGCCCTGGTTGAACAGGTCCTTGCAGCGTTCGATGTCTTCGGGGAGCAGCGCGCCGTTGGCACCGGGGTCCGAGAGCATGGTCCGGTCGCCCTTGTGTGTGATCAACACGACACAGGTGCCGGTCTGGCGTTCCTGGTCCATCACGAGGCGGGCGTCCACGCCGTACCCCATGAGCTCCATGTCCCGGTTGCGGCCCGCGATGTCGGAGCCGCGGCGGCCCACGAACGCGACCTCGACGCCTTCCAGGGCGAGCCAGGAGGCGACGTTGGCTCCCGAGCCGCCTCCGTGCGAGGTCACGGCGGCAGGAGTGTCGCTCCCCTTGGCAAGGGGGAATGCGGCACGGGCAACGGTGTCAGTCATCAAATCGCCGACCACGACCACGCGCGTCATGGAGTCATCACCTCGATCAACACGGCCCGCGCGAGCGGCTTCAAAGGCGTGTGCTTGACCGTAACAGTTCTTGGACCCCCAGTAGGTCTCGAACGGGCAGCGAAACCAGAGAACCGGTGTTTTTGCATCCTCTTGCTCGCTTTGTTCCATGGACCTGTGGTGATGGCGGCCAGGGACCCGTGCCTTACCCTCGGGTACGTGACCGAGGGCTATCCGGATCAGTGGGAGGCCGACGTCGTCCTCACCGACGGCGGGACGGCGCATCTGCGTCCCGTCCGGAGCGATGACGCTGAGCTTTTGCGCGCTTTTTACGCCCGCCTGTCACCGGAGTCGATCTACTACCGGTTCTTCTCGCCGCGCCCGCAGCTGACCGAGCGGGAGATCGAGCACTTCACGACGGTCGACTACGACCGGCGGGTGGCCCTGATCGCCACCATCGGCGACTCCATGGTGGCCGTCGTCCGTTATGACCAGTTGTCCGACCGGCCCGGGACCGCCGAGGTCGCCTTCCTCGTGGAGGACGCGCACCAGGGACGCGGGCTCGGGGCCGTTCTGCTGGAGCACATCGCGGCTGCGGCCCGGGAGCGTGGGCTTAATCGTTTCGTGGCGAGCGTCCTGCCCGACAACCGGCGGATGACCAGGGTCTTCCGGGAGGCCGGTTACCGGGCCGAGCAGCGTTTCGAGGACGGCGTGATCGAGCTCGTGCTCGATCTGGAGCCGACCGAGACGTCGGTGGAGGTCATGGCGGCCCGGGAGCACCGGGCCGAGTCGCGTTCGATCCAGCGCTTGCTGTTTCCCCGGTCGGTCGCCGTCGTGGGCGCCAGCCGTGCCGAGCACAGCGTGGGCCAGACGGTGCTGCGCAACCTGCTGCACGGCGACTTCAGCGGGCCGATCTATCCCGTGCACCCGACCGCGACCGCCGTCGCCGGCGTACGTGCGTATGCCTCGGTTTTGGAGATCCCAGATGATGTGGATCTCGCCGTGGTGGCCGTCCGGGCCGACATGGTCCACCAGGTGGTCGAGCAGTGCGCGGGCAAGGGCGTCCATGGCCTGGTGGTGGTCTCTTCGGGCTTCGGCGAGACCGGGCCGGAGGGACGGGCCAGCCAGGCAGAGCTCGTCCGGCTGGCGCGGGCGTACGGGATGCGCGTGGTCGGACCGAACTGTCTGGGCATCGCCAACACCGATCCCGAGGTACGGCTGAACGCGACGCTCGCGCCGACCATGCCGGGCCGGGGGCCGGTGGGCTTCTTCTCCCAGTCCGGCGCGCTGGGCATCGCGATCTTGCAGCGTACGGCTGAACGAGGGCTGGGACTGTCCACGTTCGTCTCGGCGGGCAACCGGGCGGACGTCTCCGGCAACGACCTCATGCAGTACTGGGAGGAGGACCACGCCACCAAGGCGGTCCTGCTCTACCTGGAGTCGCTCGGCAATCCGCGCAAGTTCACCCGGCTGGCCCGTCGCCTCTCGCGCCGCAAGCCGATCGTGGCGGTCAAGAGCGGCCGGAGTACGCAGGGCGTGCCGATCGGGCACGCCGCCCGCGCCCTCAGCCTGCCCGACCACGCCGTCAGCGCCCTCTTCGCCCAGGCCGGCGTGATCAGGGTCGAGGACCTCTCCGAGCTCTTCGACGTCGCCCAGCTCCTGGCCTACCAGCCGCTCCCGGCGGGCGACCGGATCGCGATCATCGACAACTCCGACTCGCTCGGCCTGCTCGCGCAGGACGCCGCCGCGGCGCTGGGCCTGGAGGGCCGCCGCCGGATCGACCTCGGCCCTCTCGCGGACGCCGACGAGTACGAGGCCGCCCTGGCCGAGGCACTCCAGGACGACACCGTGGACGCCGTGGTGGCCCTCTTCACCCCGCCCACCATTGGCGGCTATGACGTGCGCGTTCCCGAGAAGATCCTCCGCCTCGCCGCCGGGAGCCCCAAGCCGATCGTGGCCACCTACCTCGGCTCCAAGGGCATGCCCGCCGACCTGCGGGTCCCGGGCCCCGACGGCTGGGCCGCCGAGGGGTCCATCCCGTCCTACCCGGCCCCGGAAGACGCCGTTCGGGCCCTGGCGTACGTCATCCGCTACGCCCAGTGGCGCCAGCGCCCGTCCGGCCGCCTCCCCGAGTTCGCCGGCACCGACCGCCGCCGCGCGCGTTCCCTCGTTGAGGAGTGGCTCGAGAAGGGGCCCCCGGCCCAGGAGCAGACCGCCGAACTCCTCGCCTGCTACGGCATCACCGTCGCGCCGGGCCCTTCCGAAGGCGTACCCACGCGGATCGTCGCGCTGGAAGACCCCTCGTTCGGCGCCGTGATCTCGTTCGGCCTGTCCGACGAGACCGCCGCCCTCTTGGACGACCGCGCCTACCGCCTGGCGCCCCTCACCGACGTGGAGGCCGCCGAGCTGGTGCGCGCCATCCGCACAGCGCCCCTCCTCCTGGGCCACCGAGGCGCCGACCCCGTGGACGTGGCCTCCCTGGAGGAACTCCTCCAACGCGTGGCCAAGCTGGCCCACGACCTCCCAGAAGTAGCCAAGCTCGTCCTAGACCCCGTCCAGGTAACCCCCACCGGCATAACCGTCCAGGACGTGACCCTCCGCCTGGAACGCCCCCTCGGCCCTCGTCCCGAGCTAGGCCCCCGCCGCCTTCCCTAACGGCAGCCGCTCCTAACGGCAGCCGCTCCTAACGGCAGCCGCTCCTAACGGCAGCCGCTCCTAACGGCAGTAGGGGCGCTGCAGGTTGGGCGTGGTTCGGCGCCGCCTTGTTGGGCTTCAGCCGGGGGGCGGTGGTGGGCTGGGCTCCGGGGTGGGCGGAACCGGGTCCGGGATCGGGCCTGGTGGCGATGGGTCCGGTGGTGGGCCGGGCGGGGACGGGTCAGGACCCGGGCCTGGTGGGACCGGGTCTGGGGCCGGGCCTGGTGGGACCGGGCCCGGTGGCGGCTGAGGCGTCGGGCCGGGCGGCGGTTCAGGAGGGGGGACCGGCGGTTCTGGTGCTGGGATGGGCGGTTGCGGGCCTGGTGGGGTCGGCGCCGGTGGCGGCGGGACCGGAGGCGGCGATGGCATTGGATCTCTGAATTCCATGCCATGTCTCGTACCCCGGGGGTGCCGGGATGACCATGTTCGGCTCGGGCATGTGCGCAGCCCACCCCGAACAGGGCAGGATGGGTTACATGAGGGAAACCCGAGCGACGGCCCACGGGTTGCGAACCGCCATTGAGCGCAGCGGTTACTACCCGGCCTTGGTCGCGGAAGCGGTGGAGTCGGCCATCGGCTCTGAGCCCGTGCTCGCCTACGTGGTGCATCACGAGGCGACGTTCGACCCCGCGATGGAGGTCAGGCGGCACGTGACCGTGCTGGTGCTGTCCGCCAGCCGGCTGCTGGTCTGCCACACCGACGAGCACCCGCCGGGCGAGGGCATGGCTCAACCACACGCCTCCACCACCACCGAGGCCGTCAAGCTGGGCAGGGTCCAGTCGGTCGCGGTGACCCGGGTGGTCCCCGACCCCGCGTCCTACGTGCCCGGCGTGCCGCCGACCGAGGTGGTGCTGACCATCGGCTGGGGGGCGATCGCCCATATCGATCTGGAGCCCGCGACCTGCGGTGACGAGAACTGCGAGGCCGACCACGGCTACACCGGCAGTGTGACCGCCGACGACTTGTCCCTGCGTGTCAGCGAGGCCGCTGACGGGGCCGACGCGGTCTCCCAGGTACTGGCCTTCGCCGAGGCGCTGTCGTCCGCCACGGCGAATTGAGCGCCTCGCCGCCGCCCGTTCCGGTGCCGCGGTACGGGGCGGGTGCGCTGGCCGACCTGCCGCCTTCGGTGCTGGCGGGGCTCGGAGTGCCGGGCACGACCAACGTGCTGGGCCTGCCGCGCCTGCCGCGGGCGTGCGTGCTGATCATCGACGGCCTGGGCTGGGAGTTGCTCAGGGCCCACCCGGCGGAAGCCCCGTTCCTGTCCTCGTTGCCGGGCGGCCCGCTGACCGCCGGATTCCCCGCCACCACCGTGGCCAGCCTGGGGTCGCTGGCGACCGGTCTGCCGCCTGGCGGTCATGGTCTGCTGGGGGTCCAGGTGGCGATCCCGGGCGCCGGGCGGCTACTTAACTGCCTGCGCTGGAAGGACCCGGACATCGATCCGGCCACGTTCCAGCCTGCCCCGACCGTTTACCAGAAGGCGGCGGCGGACGGCGTGAACGTCTCGTACGTCGCGTTGGGGTTCTATCGCAACACCGGTCTCAGCATCGCCACAGCGAGGGGCGCCACGTACCGTCCCGCCGACGATATGGGTGAGCTGGTCGGACGTACGCAGCAGGCCTTGCGGGAGGGCGACCGCTCGTTCGTGACCGTCTACCACGCCGATCTTGACGCGACCGGGCATCGTTATGGCTCGGGCTCGGCGGACTGGCGGTTCCAGCTGCGCTTCGTGGATCTGCTCGCCGAACGGATCGCCTCGGTGCTGCCGACGGGGACGGGGCTCTACATCACCGCCGATCATGGCATGGTCGACCCGACCGAACGGGTGGACTTCGACACGGTGGCCGAGCTCCAGGCGGGGGTCGCCATGCTCGGTGGCGACGCCCGGTGCCGCTACGTGTACGCCCAGGACGGCGCGGCCGGTGACGTTCTGGCGGCCTGGCAGGAGCTCCTCGGCGACCGGGCGTGGGTCTACACGCGTGAGGACGCGGTGGCGGAGGGCTGGTTCGGACCGGTCGAGCCCGACATGCTGGCCCGCATCGGCGACGTGATCGCCGTACCGTACGCCGACATGGCCATCGTCGCGAGCCGCCTCGAACCCCTCGCCTCGCTGATGACCGGCATGCACGGCTCCCTCGTTCCGGCCGAGCAGCTCGTCCCCCTGCTGCGGGTCGTCAGGGAGTGACCCCGCGACGGAGTGATCCCGCGCCGGAGTGACCCCGCCATGGAGTGAGCCCGCGACAGGCGATGTGGCGCGTACGCTGAGGCAACGTGACGATGCCAAGCGAAGCTTGTCCTTTGAAAGGGCGGCTGGGCGGGGGGTGTAGTGGGAGGGAACGATGCCGCGCCTCTCCCTAATCCGGGCGCCGACGGTCAGACTGGCGATGTGCACCCTCTCATCGATGTGTCCACACTCGCCCGGTTGCTTCGCTGTGAGCCGCCGCCGATCCTCCTCGACGTACGGTGGCACCTATCTGGACCTCCCGGAATCGACTCCTACCGGCATGGACATCTGCCCGCCGCGGTCTTCGTCGATCTTGACCGGGACGTGGCCGGTCCGCCCGGGCGGGCCGGCCGGCATCCCCTCCCGGCTCCGGCCGACTTTGAGGCGGCGATGCGGCGCGCCGGAGTCTCCTCGAACCGGCTGGTCGTCGTCTACGACGATGCCGACTCGACTGCCGCCGCCCGGGTCTGGTGGTCGTTGCGGTACTTCGGGCATGAGCGCGTCCGGGTCCTGGACGGCGGTTACCATGCGTGGACCGAGGCCGGGCGTACGGTAACGACCGACGAACCCTCCGTGAAGCCGGGTGACTTCATCGCCCAGGCCGGGCGCCTGCCGGTCCTGGACGCCGAGGGCGCCGCCGTGCTGGCCAAGTCGGGCGTGCTGCTCGACGCCCGCGCGGCTGAACGTTATCGAGGCGAGACGGAGCCCATCGATCCCGTCGCCGGCCGCATCCCGGGCGCCGTCAACGCCCCCACGCACGGCAACGTGGGCGTGGACGGGCGCTTCCTCCCCTCGCAAATCCTCCGGGAACGATTCGCCCAACTCGGCGCCACCGACGCGGCGGACGTGGGTGTCTACTGCGGCTCTGGGGTGACGGCGGCGCACGAGATCCTTGCGCTCACGATCGCGGGCGTACCCGCCGCGCTGTACGTGGGCTCGTGGTCCAACTGGGTGACTGATCCCACAAACCCGGTGGCCACCGGCGAGTCAGGGCCCCACGGTCACTAAAATCCCCGCCATGCGGCGCAGGTGGTCTGTCCTTTTCACGGGAAGTCTGATCGCCTGCCTGCTGGTGGCCTGCGCCGCGATCCCGGCCTTCGCGTCGCCGTCCGCACGGGCGGATCACCTCGCCGCGCTGCTGCGGCGTGATCCCGTCCACGTCACCGACCACGCCCCGAGGGCCCTTCCCGCGGACGCCGCCGCACGCATCCAGCGGTCCGTCGCGCGGCTCGGCGTGCGGACGTTCGTCGTGGTCACACCCGTCACGTACGGGAAGGACCTCGATCCCGAGGACCTCATCTCCCTCCTCCGCGACCGGCTGGACAAGGACGGGGTCTACATCGTCGTGAGCCCCAACGGCAGCGGTGGCGAGGCGCGGCAGTTCGGCAGCGGCCGGACGCTGAACGCGGACGACGCGTGGATCGCAGCCGGCCTGGAGATGCCCTACGACGCGGGCGCGGTCGCGGTGATCGACCGTTTCGTGGAGATCGCCCTGTCAGGCAAGGCCCGTGAACGCCGCGACAACCTGAGACCTCGCCCGCCGTCGCGGACGAGGATCAGCCTGGACGCCCACGACCGGGCCGAACGCCGCGCCGAGCAGCGCGAGCACCTGGCCTTCGGCGCCGGGACCGCACTGGGCGGACTTCCGCTCCTCGCCTTCCTGATCTGGCGCCGCCGCCGAAAGACGACCGGATGACCGCCTGCAAGCGAACGGCCGCCCTGCTCGCCGCTGCCTTCGCCCTCCTGCTCCCAACCCCTGCCACAGCCGCGCTGGCCGCGCCTCCTCCGGCCGCCCCCGCCAGGCCCATCTCCGCTGCCCCCGCCCCCGCTCCCGTTCCGGCCGCGGCTGCTGAACCTCGGCCGGGGGTCACTTATCCGCCGGGGGCGGATCGGCGGCTTGTACGAGTCTCCGCGGCGCTTGCGCGGGATCCGTTGTTCGTCGACCCGGAGCTCGCGTTCGCCCTCGGCAAGGCGGATCGGGCTCGCATCAAGGCGGCCATGGCCACCGCAAGCCGCGAGCTCGGCAGGCCTGTGTTCGTCATCGTGGTCCCGAATCCCCGGGAGTCCGAGTCGCAGGGGCGGAACGAGGCGCTGCTCTTCGCCTTGCACGACCGGCTCCGGCGCGACGGGTTCTATCTGATGGCGGACGCGCGGGGGTCGCTGGAGGCCGTCGGGTTCAAGGTGCCGCGGTACTTCGGCTTCTCCGAGCTCGACTCCGCTCCCGACTCGGAACACCCGTTCACCGGGCTCGCAGACAGGTTGATCAAGCGGCTCGATGAGAGCCGGACGGCCAGGACCGCGCCTCCCACGATGCCCAACCTCTGGACACCGCCCGACCCGTTCGGCCAGGAAGACCGGTTGTCGACGCCCAAGGCAGAGCTCAAATCGCCGTTCCTCCTAGGGCTGCTGCTCATAGGGCCCGTGGCCGCCATCGCCCTCTACTGGGCCGGCCGCTGGGCGATCGCGTTCCGTTCGATCGGCCGGAAAGACACCAAGGGAACCACCAGGGAAACACGAAAGGGATCCAGAGGAGCGCCCACCAAACCGACCGTACGGTGGCTGCGCCGCACGGGAGCCGCCGAGCTGGCACGCCTCCGTGCGATGCTCCCGGAAGCCGAGGGCAACCGAGGCCACACCTACGCCGCTTCCGCGTTCGACGCCGCACAGATCCTCTACGACGACGCGGGCGGCGATCGTGAACGGATCCTCGATCTGGTCGGGGTGATCGTCCTGGCTCGCCAGGGGCAGGCGGCCCTCGCCCACAACGACGCAACCCCGCCCCCGCCCTGCTTCGTCAACCCGCTGCACGGCCCGTCCACAGCCCGCCGCGCGACCCGGCTCGTGCCGGATCGGCGTCCGGTCTGCGAGTCCTGCAACGGAAGGCCCGTGAAGGATCTCCCTGCCCAGGCCCTCCGAGTGCCCGGGCCGGACGGGCCGCGCCCGCACTACACGGTGCCCGGCGTCTGGCGCGACACGGCGTTCGGCGCCAAGGGCAAAGACTTCGTCCCCCGCGTTCTGGAGTATCTCGGTGTCGACTGAACCCTCCTCCGGCGAACGGCTCGCCACGGCGCTGCGGCGTTCCCCGATCTACGTTGACCCGTCGCTCGCCGGTGCGCTGCCCAAGGCCGAGCGTGCCCGCCTCCTGGCCAAGCTGAGGAAGGCCCCGGCGCCGGTCTACGTGCTGCTCGTGCCCTTGATCAAGGGCGGTACCTGGTCCGATCCGGAGCAGCTCGCCACGGTCGTCCACGGCAGGCTCGGCCGCGACGGCATCTTCATCACCCTCGACGACGACCCCGACGACCTGGCCGCGCGCGAATGGGGCGGCGACCACCAGGCACGGGACGCGGCGTGGGCGGCGAGCCTCGACGACTCTCTCCGCGACGCCCCCCTCGCGGCCAAGCTCTCCCACACCGTCGATCTGATCATCGCCGGTACGGGCACCCAGGAGTACAAACGGCTCTCCGCCGAGATCAACCGTCGTTACCGCAGCCGCCAGCGATCATCGGCACCCGCGGCTCCTTCGGCCCGGTCCGAGGGCACCGACCTCACCGTCCCGCTGACCGCCGCGGGCGTGGCGGTGGCCGGCGGTCTGGCCGGTCTCCTGCTCTGGCGTCACCGCCGGGTGACCGCGGTCGAACGAGCCGAACGCGGCCTTCTCCTGCCCCGCGCGGTCTTCGCCACCGCCAACCGCGCCTCCGAGGACCAACTCCGCGACCAGGCATCGCACGAGGTCATCACGTTCGGCGAGCTCCTCGACGAGGTGAACGTCACAGGTGAACGCGCGAACGCCCTCATGACCCGCGCCCTCGACGCGTACCAGGCGGCGGGCAAGGTGCTGGACTCGGCCACCGGCATGCCCGACCTCGCGGGCGTCCTGGTCCTCGTCGATCAGGGCCGCGACGCCCTCGCCTCCGCCCGCGCCGTCTCCGGAGGCGGCAAGGAGATCCCGCTCAGCCCCCTCTGCTTCTTCAACCCGCTCCATGGCGACGCCGCCGTCGATCTCGACTGGCGCCCGGTCGGCACGCGCAACCGCCTGCGGATCAAGAGCTGCCGCGCCTGCGCCAAGGCGGCCCGTGCCAAGAAGACCCCGCAGGCCCTCCTGGACGACGGCGTTCCGTACTTCGAGACCGGCAGCGTCTGGGCCGAGACCGGCTACGGCCACCTCCGCGACGACCTGATCGAACGGGTCCAACGCGGCGACCGGAAAAAATCCTGAGCAGGCGGTCGATTCCGGCGACTCCCGTTCGACCTCTCCATGAAGGCACCGCACAAGGAGAGACACCGAACAAGGAGAGACATGGACATCCTCGCCACCCTCAAGGCCGAACGCCTCAGCATCGCCGACTTCCTTGACGACCTCGAAGACCGCGAATGGGCCGTGGCCTCGCTCTGCGACGGCTGGACCGTATATGACGTGGCCGCTCACCTGGCCACCTCCACCCGCAGCACCCTCGGCGGGACGATCAAGGGCGTGATCCGGGCGCGCGGCAACTGGAACCGCATGAACGCCGACGAGGCCCGTCGCCACGCCGCCCAGTACACCCCCGCCGAAATCATCGCCCAGATCCGCGAGACCGCAGGCTCGGCCAAGCGTTCCCCTGGTGCCGGCCCCCTGGACCCGCTCGTCGACTTCCTCGTCCACGGCCAGGACATCGCCCGCCCACTGGGACGCTCCCGGACGATGCCCACCGAGGCCGCGGTCGCGGCCCTCGAACACGTCCACAACAGCGCGTTCTACGGCGCCCGCAAACGCTTCCGCGGCACGAGACTGATCGCCACCGACGCCGATTGGCAGGCCGGCGAAGGCCCAGACGAGATCCAAGGCCCTGTCGCCGATCTGCTCCTCCTGGCCACCGGCCGCACCACTGCAGTCCCCCATCTCATCCCCTGACCGCAGCCCGGCCTCTAGGCTCGGTCACGATGGACCAAATCGAGGAGATTCTGCGGCGGCTGCCTGATCTGGAGAGCGTGCACGAGGTCTGGGAGATCGCGGACCGGCGTCTCGAAGCCGGGGATGCCGCATTCGTCGCCGACCTGGGCATCGCGCTGCATCAGGCAGCCGACCGGACGTGGCAGTTCGGCAGCGTCTTCGATCACGTTCTCAGGCTCCTGGCCACCACGCCTGGCCGGGCCAACGTGGAGCAAGTAGTGCGGCTGGACGCGGCGACCGGGAGCCACAGGCGCACCCGGTATGTGGCGTCCGTCCTGGGGTCGTGCCAGTCGCCGTCCGACCTGGCGGTGATCTTCGACGCCCCCGACGCGTCCGAAGAGCTCCGCGCCTGCATCGTTCACGAACTGGTTCTTCGAGGCGAGCCGGTGGCACAACCAGCAGGGACGTCGCATCCGCTGAGCTGGCTGCCGTTGAGCCGTTCGCCGGTCGAACGGGATCCCAATCTGCCCCGTTACAGCACCCAGGGATCGAGCGCCTCGCTCCCCTTCGGCCCAACAAATCAACCGACCACGCCCCCGACCACCACATCGCTCACCGCCTTGGAGATCACCACCCCGACCAGACAGGCATCGATGGCCAAAGCAGTCGCGAACTGGGCCGACGCGTCGAACGGCCGTATCGAGGCAAGAGCCTTCGAAGCGGATGCCCCCATCGAATCGCCTCACGCCCTCCTTGGAAGCTTGGACCTGGCCTGCCTGGAGGGGCTTGACCAAACGGGCCTGTCCGTCTCTCCCCAACCCGCGTCCCGCGCCTGGCAGATCCTGTTCTCAGCCGCCTCCACCGGAGGTGCCTACCCATCAGCCCTCTATGGCGCGTACGGCAGGCTGGCCGCCTGGCAGTCCATGGCAGGCATGGCCGGTGCCGCAGACGACGCCCCCTTCGACGAAGTCGAACGCCTTGTGAACGAGTGCACGTGGTACACGTTCGAGACTCGAACGGCCTGGTTCGAGCAAGTCGCTTGGGATATCGGCTTGGTCGCCGTAGAGCCAGGAGCCCGCCGCCTAACCGTCCTAGCAGCCACCGACACCGACTAGCTACTGCCCCTGAAAGGGGCGTTGGTGGACGTCTCAGGTGAGCGCGGTCGTGTCTGCGGGCTCAGGCGCGGGGCTTCCGGTTTCACGGAGGGCCGCCCTGATACTGGCCTGCAACGGGCCGGCACCGCAGAAGGTCGCCAGTTCCAAGGCTGTTCCCAGCCGGGCCCGCGCGTCCTGGATATGACCGGCCCGCCGCAGTGCGTCACCGAATGCGTACAGGGACGTGGCGCGTTCGAAGTTCGCTTGGGTGAGGTCCAGCAGGCGAGCAGACTCGGCCAGCATTTCCAGCCGCCGTGGCCCGGATTCGGTCGAGGCCGCGAACCGGAGCGCACGGCCGATTGCCCGTGGGGTGTTCCAGGTCGTGGCGACGGCGAGCAGTTCGTTGGCGACGTCACGGGCCTCCTCCATGCGCCCCAACGAGACCAGGCACCGGATGAGCGGCGCACGCCAGTCGTGTACCAGCGGATTGACCAAGGGCCGCGACCGGCAGTCGTCCCGGGCCGCCAGGGCGACCTCGAACGCGCGCTGGGTGTGGCCGGCGGCGAGATGGACGGCGATCTCACCCTGCGAGTAGAGGATCGGCGTCACGCCCGAAGCCTGCACGGCCTTCACCTGGCTCAGAACCGACACGGCTTCCTGGATCTGTCCGGTCGCCACCAGCGCCTTGATGTGAACGTCCGCGATGAACACCTCCGCGAGGCCCATCGTGGCGTAGGTGCTGACCCCCCATGCCTGGCGGGAGTGGGCGACCGCCTCGGGCAGACGGCCCTGCACGTACAGGCACTCCGCCCGGAAGTAGAGGGCGGGTGAGAGCCCGCGCAGGGAACCGGACCGGCGGCTGTGATCGAGCAGCGTGTCGACGGACGCCATCAGACGAGGCGTGTCACAGGCGCGCAGCGCGTAGAAGGAGCAGGTCAGCACCGTCTCACCGGCCGGAATCCCGATCAGCCGGTCCCCTTCGAGGACGTTCAGCGCCCGCCGTTCGGCCGAGCGCCGCCGGTTCTGGTGCATATCGTGCAGCGCCAGGCTGGACTCCAGCATGAGGCCGCCCAGAGAGGACGTGTCGATCGGCTGGGCGGCGTAGTCGTCGATCAGTGCGACGAGGTCAGAGCCGTTGCGCGCCCCGTAGGCGACCATCGCCACGCATGACTGCAACGCCTGCCGCGCGCCGGTCGAGGCCGCGCGGTCGCGTTCGAGTGATGCCATGCACACCCGGGCAGCCTCTCTCGGACGACAGGTCAGCCAGAGGACGGTGGCCAGGGAGAAGGAGATCTGCGCGCGTTTCTCTGGATCGGGCTCCAGCGCCAGCGCTTCCGACAGGCGCTCGATGCCCAGGGGTGCGTCGACGAGGGATTCGGCGGTTCCGAGCCGCGTCAGCATGTCGGCTCGGCGGTCGCCGAGATCCTCTTCCAGGATCCGGCGCAGGAAGGAGACCGCGCCGTTGACCGATCCGCGCGCCAGACTGAGGTCCGCCGCCTCGCTCAGAACCGGCACCGGGTCACGCCGGCCGAGGCCGGGCGGGACCCGCACCAGGTGGGTGGCCGCCTTGATCGGGTCGTGCGCGTGCACGTGGGCGGCCCGCAGATGCAGGTCGGTTCGCGCCGTCGCAGGGATCGCGTCATAGACGGCCGTGCGGATCAGTGGATGGCTGAAGGAGAACCGGACGGGAACCCCGTCAACCGTCACCAGCTGGCTGGACACCAGGGGAGTCAGCGCCTCCAGCGCCTCCTGGGGCGAGGTGCGGGCCACCTGCGCGAGCAGTCCGCTGCCGACATCGTCGCCGAGGACGGCCAGGACCTGGGCCGCGGCGACGGATGCGACGGGCAGGTACCGCAGCTGCCGGGTGACGAACCGGGCGACGCTCGGCGAGCCCTCCGGCTGCACGGGGTCGTCGCTGGTCGCCTCCTGGGCGAGCTCGCGCAGCAGGAACGGGTTGCCGCGGGTCAGGGCGTGATACCGGCCGACGAGTTCGGCATCCGGCTCGGAGCCGATCACCCGGGTGAGCAGCTGCGCGCAGCCCGCGTGGGTGAGCGGCTGGAGGACCCTTGTGGTGGTGTGCGGAAGCCCGGCGATGGCTGAGGCGATGCGGCCGATGCGCTCGTGGCCCGGCCTCGCCCCGATGACCAGGACGGCGCGCAGGCCGTCGAGACGGGTGGCCAGGTAGGCCAGGAACTGCGCCGACGCCGCGTCCGCCCAGTGCAGATCGTCGATACTGATCAACAGCGGGTTGCGGGACGCCAGCGAGCCGGTCAGCCGGTACAGGACGTTGATGATCGCGTACTCGCCGGCGACCTGGCCGCTCTCGGTGGGGGAGACGACCTCGTCCGCCTCCGGGTGCCGCTGGAAGAGCTGACGCGCGCAGCTCCAGGCATAGTCCGTCTCCAAGTCGGTGCTGCGGGCGGTGAGAACGGTGAACCCCACGGCCGCCGCCCGCTCACGCGCATGGTCGAGCAGGCTCGTCTTCCCGATGCCGGCCGGGCCCTCGAACATCAGGACCCGGCCTTCGCCGTCGCGCATCACCTGATCGAGCGCCCGGTCGATGAGGCCCGTCTCCTCGGCTCGCTCGACCAGGACTGCGCTCTCTCCGGGTGACCGTCCGGTCGGCCTGGCGGGCGCGGGCGCGGGATCGAGGCCGGGATCCTGGCGCAGGACCGCGGCCTCGAGGTCGCGCAGCGGGCCGCTCGGGTCGATGCCGAGTTCGCCGCGCAGCCGCACGCGCAGCCCCCGGAAGACCGACAGTGCGTCGGCCTGCCTGCCGCTGCGATACAACGCGATCATCAGCTGCCCGTGCAGATCCTCGTCGAACGGGTGCCTGCGGGTGAGTTCCTCCAACTCGGGCACGAGCTCCGCGTGCCGCCCGAGCGCCAGGCGGCACTCCAGGGCCGTGAGCTCGGCGGCCCTGCGCATTCGCTCCAGCCGTACCGCCTCCTGGCCGAACCAGGACAGCTCGGCGACGTCCGCCAAGGGCTGTCCGCGCCACAGCCCCAGGGCCTGTTCCAATGCGGACAGGCGCTCAGCGGGCTCCGCCGCGCCGCGTCCCCGCTTGATCAGGTCCTCGGCCAGCCGGAGGTCGGTCGCCGGTGTGCCGAGAGCGTAGCCCGGGGGACGGGCCACGATCGCCTTCGGCGTCCCGAGGACCCGTCGCAGGTAGGAGACGTTGCTCTGCAGCGTGTTCACGGCCGTGGCAGGCGGTTCGCCGTCCCACACCGCGTCGATGAGCTGGTCGATGCTCACCACGTCTCCCGGACGCAACGCCAGCCTGCTCAGGACCGCCTTGCGTCGCAGCCCCGGCACCGGCCTGGCCTCATCGGCCACGGTGACGTCCACCGGTCCCAGCAGCCGAACAAGGACTGACATGGCTTCCTCAACAGCGTCTACGAGACTGCCGCGAGGTTACCTGCTTCTCGCCTGGTGTTTCCGGTGTCACTCCTCGGGCGCCACCCACCGGACCTTGACGGTGCTGCCCCGATGGTGTAGCAGCCGCAAGACAACCAGCTCGCCATTCTGCATTCTGGGAGAAGCCGCTGGAACAGCGCTGATACCGCGCTGAATCGACAGAAATCGTTGTCATTGCCCGGCCTACCATGCCGATATGAACGGATCGCCGACGGTTCAGCGTGCCATCCGAGGGGACGACGGAATTCGGACCGGCAGCTGGAACATCGATGTGCTCGGTCCGCTCGACGTGCGGCGGGCCGGCCGATCCGTCGAACTGCCACCGCGGCGCAGGAGCCTGCTCGCCGTGCTCGCGCTGCGGGCGGGCGCGATGGTCACCGTCGACGGGCTGGTGGACGCGCTGTGGGGTGAGAATCCGCCGCCGACCGCGGTCCGCACGCTGCACAGCCACATCGCGAAGCTGGCGGCCCTGCTGCCGGAGCACGGGGACGGACGCCTCATCCAGCGGAGGGATCCGGGATATCTGCTCAACTCAGACGCGGCCCGGGTGGACCGGGTCCGGTTCGAAGAACTGGTCACCGGCGGGCTGAGGTCCTTCGCCGAGGGCCGGTTCACCGAGTCGGCGCGGGGGCTGTCGACGGCTCTGGCGCTGTGGCGGGGTGAGCCGCTCACGGACTGCCCGGTGCACGGCTGGGCGCTCGCCGAGGTGGATTACCTCCACGAACTGCGGCTCCAGGGCTACGAGGGACTGTTCGCGTCCAGGTTGGCACTGGGGCTGCAGGAGTCCGGTGTCGGGGAGATCGACCGCCTGGTGGCGGAGCATCCGCTCCGGGAACGCCTGTGGGAACTGCTTATCGTCGCGCTGCACGTGAGCGGCCGGACGAGTGACGCGCTGAGCGCCTACCACCGGGTCCGCCGCGGGCTCGTCGACGAGCTCGGGCTGGATCCAGGGGAAGGGCTGCGTCATGTCGAGACAGGCATCCTGCAAGGGATGACCAGCCCGCGGGAGCTGCTGCGCCTGCCGGTCGCCGCGGCCCGGGGGGCGACCGGGCCGTTGACCGTTCCGCAGCAGATCAGCACGCTGATCGGCCGGGAGACCGAGATCGCCGAGATCCGGGAGCTGATGCGCACGGCGCGGCTGGTGACCCTCACGGGCCCCGGCGGGATCGGCAAGACCAGGCTGGCGATCGCCGCGTCGGGGGCCGCCGCGGCCGACTTCGCGGAGATCGCGTTCGTCGACCTCCTGCCGTTGACCGACGGGGACGGCATCGTGGCGGCGATCGCCGAGGCGCTGGGCCTGCATGCCCGCGGCGGTCCCCTTCTCGGCGAGCTCTCCCGGCGGATCGCCCACGACCGGATTCTCGTGGTCGCCGACAACTGCGAACACCTCGTCGGAGAGTGCGCGCCGATCCTCGGGGAACTGCTCGGGCGCTGCCCGCACCTCGGGGTCCTCGCCACGAGCCAGGAGGCGCTCCGGGTGCCGGGTGAGCTACTCAAACCGGTGCCGGAGCTGCGCGTTCCGCCTCCCGCGCTGGTGCGGTCGGGCGCGAATCTCGTCAGGCACGACGCGGCCGTCCTGTTCGCGGACCGGGCCGGGCTCGGCAAGGTGGAGGCGCTGTCGGTCCAGGACGCCCGTGCCGTCGCCACGATCTGCGCCCGGTGTCATGGGCTGCCGCTGGCCATTGAACTGGCCGCGGCCCGGACACGGATGTTCACCCTGCCGGAGATCGCGCAGCGGCTCCGGGATCCGTTCGCGGTGCTGACCGACGGTTCACGCGGGACACGCCCGGAGCACCGGGCGCTACGGGCGACGGTCGAGTGGAGCTACCACCTGCTCACCGCGGAGGAACGGCGGGCGCTGCGACGGTTCAGCGTGTTCAACGGCCCCTTCTCCCTTGAGGCGGCCGGAGCCGTGCATCCGGAGACCTCCCCCCTGGAGATGCTGGGCCGGCTGGTCGACAAGTCGCTGCTGAAAGTCGTGCCGACGGCCGCGGGGACGCGCTACCAGCTCCTGCCCGCCATCCGCGAGCACGCGCTCGACCGGCTCAGGGCCCATCCCGGCGAGCACGTCCGGGCGCGACGGGATCACGCCCGGCATCATCGGCACCAGGCGGAGGAGTTCGAACGGCAGTTGCAGGGCCCGCACCTCGGCTCCCAGGTGGTGAAGATCGCCGAGCGTCATGAGGACGTCCGGGCGGCGGTGACCTGGCTGGTCGACGACGATCCGGAAGGCGCGTTGCGGCTGGCCGCGTCGCTGTGGCGCTACCACTACCTCCGTGGCGGTTACGCGGAGGGCCGCGCCTGGCTCTCGTCCGCGCTCGCCGCCTGCACGCCCGACGTGCCCTCCGGCGACGTGCCCTCCGGCGTCCGGGCCAAGGCGCTGTGGGCCCTGGCCAGGCTCGCCGCACTCGAATGCGACTACCGCGAGGCCGACGATCATGCTCGGCGCGCCCTGGAGCTCTACACGCTGGAGAACGATCCCGCCGGTGTGGCGGAGACCCGGGCCCTGCTCGGTGCGATCGCCCGCGAGCTGGGGCACTATGACCGGGCTCGGGACCTCGCCCGGCAGTCGCTGGCCGCGGCCGAGCTCAGCGGCGATCGGTGGGCGGCAGGACATGCGCTGCAGCTTCTTGCGTTCCTGTCCTGGCTGTCGGGCGACGGAGCCTCGGCCGTCCGGTACTCCGGGCAGGCCATCCACTGCTTCCAGCCGATCGGCGATCGCGAGCGGCTGGCCTGGTGCCAGATCGACCTCGGCGCGGCCGCGTACTACGCGGGGGATCTCGACACCGCCGTCCGCCATCTGCACCAAGCCCTGATCATCTCGTTCGAGATCCGGTTCCGGGAGGGCATCGCCTGGGCCGAGAACCTGCTCGCCCTGGTCGACCTGCGGCTCGGCCGAGGGCGGCAGGCACTGCGCCGGCTGGTCACCAGTCTGGACCTGCACCACGAACTGGGCGACCGGTGGCGGCTGGCGAGCGTGCTCGACGCCCTCGCGGGCGCGCTCGTCGCGCGCAGCGCACCGCTGGCCGCGGGACTTCTCGGGACGGCCGGCCGGCTCCGCGACGAGACGGGCGCACAGGTTCCGGCATGCGAGCGTCCGGAGCTGGCGCGGACACAGGCCCGGATCGTGAACCGGATCGGCCCCGAGGCCTTCGAGCGGGCCTACGCCATGGGCCGGTGGCAGGACGTCGGCGTCCTGATCGGGCAGCTTGCGGAACTCGCCGAGGCCGGCCGCTGATCAGTCTCAGTTCACCCGTTCAGCCTCAGCTCACCCGTGCGATGACCTTGTCTCCGAACCTGGCGATCGTGTCCAGCATGCGGTCGTGGTTGATGGAGCCCGCACAGGCGACGAAGACGAGGTGGTCGATGCCGTAGTCGTCGATCAGACCCGTGACCTGCTCGCCCACGTCGTCCGGGGTGCCGAGGAGTATCGCGCCGCTGGAGATGAGCTCTTCGAGGGTGCGTGGGACGCCGCCCGCCTGATCGTCGAAGAAGCCGAGCTCGGCGAGCCGGTCGCAGACGTAGGGCACGGCCTGCCGGCCGGTGCGCAACGCCTGCTCGTGGGTGGGGGCGACGGCGAGGAAACGGCAGAGTGCGACCCCGGCGCCCGGCTCCCAGCGGTTCAGGTAGACGTTGCGGCCGTAGCGGTTGGCCGCGCGGGTGTAGGTCTCGGTCACCTGCCGGACCTCACACGGCTCGGTCGCCATGGTCACCAGTGTGCTGCCCACGCGAGCGGCCCACTCGATGGTCTCGCGGCCTCCGGTCAGCCCTCCGGTCAACACCGTGTAGAGCGGAGGGTACGGGGACTGGAGGGGCTTGGGCACCGTCCCGATCCGGGTGAGCAGGCCGTCCTCCACGCCCGCGGAGAGCCGTTCGGAGACCGGGTGACGCCAGGTGATGCCCAGTGGCGGAACCTGGATGTAGGCGCCCTCGTAGGACCAGAGCTCTTCGGTCCACGCCAGCAGCATGACCTCGAACCACTCCTCGAAGATCTCGCGGTTGCGGCGCTCGGCGTCCCGATCGCCGGTCACTCCGTAGTGCTGCCCCAGCACCCCGCCCGAGCGGGATCGGTAGGCACAGCCGAGGCCCACGTCCAACCGCCCCCCGGTGAGGTGATCGGCGACCGCGATGTCCTCGGCAAGCCGCAGCGGATTCCAGGCCGGCACCGCCAGCCCCATCTGCCCGTGGCGCAATCTCGACGTGTGCTGCGCCAGGTAGACGTTCACCAGCAGCGGATTCGGCGTCACCTGGTATCCCTCGACCTCGAAGTGCTGCTCGGAGAGCATGAGCGACGTCCAGCCGGTCTCGTCCGCGGCGACCGCCTGCTCGCGCAACTCGGCGATCGCGGAGCCGTACAGGTGCGGCTCCAGCCCGAGCAGCCCGGTCCCGAGCCGATCAGCCGATCCCACCGTCAGCGGGTAGAACAACGAGAACTTCATTCGCCGCCCCTTCACAGCCCAGGCCAGTGCGGCCCCATCGGACCCGGCCAGCATGGCGGGAGCGGCTGGAGACCGGCTGAAACCCCTCTGAAACGCGTGCCCGCCATGTGCTCCAGCGGTGGAACGGCTGGCAGTGGCCGCCTTGCTGCCAGCCGATCGCACCTGCTGCGCCACCGGCACCTTCGCGCTCGGTGAAGACCTGCCCTTCCGGGGCCCTAAGGGCGCGCCTCGTACACGATGTTGAACGGCGTCTCGGCCACGCGCTTGAAACGGGTGAAGCCCGCCTCGGACACGAGCCGGCGGATCGGCTCCTCGCCGGCCTGAGCACCGAGCGAGTAACCACCCTCCTGGGAGAGCGCGTTGGGCACGCACAGGAGGGCGGAGAAGGAGTAGTAGGCACGGCCGACGGGGTTGAGGTTGTCGGCGACGCTGTCTCCCGCGAACGGCTCGACGATCATCCAGGTGCCATCCGGGGTGAGCGAGTCCCGGATGTGCCGCGCCGCGCTCAGCGGGTCGCCCATGTCGTGCAGGCAGTCGAACGTCGTGACCAGGTCGAAGGATTCGCCGGTGAAGGTCTGGGCGGAGGCGACCTCGAAGGTCACCCCGCCGTCGCAGCCCGCGTCGGCGGCACGCGACCGGGCCTGGACGATCGATCCCTCGTGATAGTCCGATCCGACGAACTCCGAGCGCGGGAACGCCTTGGCCATGAGGATCGTCGACGCGCCGAGCCCACAGCCGACGTCGGCGACCCTGACACCGGCCTCCAGCCGGGCCTGGACGCCGTCGAGGGCGGGCAGCCACTCGGTGAGGAGACTGGCGGTGTAGCCGGGCCGGAAGAACCGCTCGCAACCCGCGAACACCTCGTCGTCGTGCTGGTGCCAGCCGAATCCCTCGCCGGTACGGAACGCCTCGGTGATCTGCGGTACGGCTCGGAGGGCGCCCACCGCGAGCTGGAAGGCGCCCGGTGCGTACAGGGGCCCCTCCGGGTCGGTCAGCGCGAACTTCTGCTCGGCTGTGAGCCAGTAGGCTCCCGAATCCGAGTCGTACTCGACGTAGCCCCCGGCAGCCTGGCCCCGCAGCCATTCCTCCACGTAACGCGGAGAAGTCCCGGTGCGTTCGGCGAGCTCGTTCGGCTGCTGCGGCTTGTCGGCGAGCGCCCGGTAGAGCCCGAGGCGGTCGCCCACCACGATGCCGCCTGCCGCCACGACCGCGCCGAGATCGCCGACGAACTTGTGCAGGAACGCGTTCATCCTGTCCTGGTCGATTTCCATGAATCCCCCTGTCGCAGAGATATCGATCCCTCATTGATAGGAGGCACCTGTTGCCGCTCGGTTGCCGCGGCTGACGGCGCCTACGACAAATGAGCACAACCGGCGGCTGTCAGTCGGCGCCGAAGCATTGGAAGCCGGTTATGCCGGGAGTGCGGGGAGCGGCGGCCAGGGCTTGGGCGGGGGAGTGGCCTGCGGCGAGGGCCTGGTGGAAGGCGAGCATGAACGGGGGTGTCGCCTCGTCTCGTACCGGGGTGACGCTGGCGATCACGGTTGCGGTGCCGAGAGCGAGGAGAGTGCCGACCATGCCGGCGACGCAGTCCGTTTCGGCGCGGCCCAGGTCGCACGCCGAGAGGACCGCGATGTGGGGCGGGGCCTCCAGTTCTTCCAGGTCGTAGCCCATCAAAGGGCCGTCGGCGAGGTGCAGTCGCGAGAAGAGGGCATTGCCGTCGCGGAACTCGCCGTGGGCGGCGATGTGCGCGAGAGCAGCGTTGTTGAGGGCGGCCCGTACGTCCTCGGCACGGCTGGGTGTCAGGGCGCCCGGGTGGAGCTCGTGGAGTGCGCGGATCTCTGTGGCGGCGTGCGGGAGACCCGGTCCGTGGGTCAAGACCACGTGGTTTCCGATCGGGCGTTGGCGGTGGGCGAGCAGCCAGGAGGTCGCTGAGGGGACGACGGTGAACGGGCGGTCAAAGAGGGCGGTCCAGGGGAGTGTGTGCAGGACGCCGGTCGGGGCTATGACGGCGGCGCGGTCGGCAACCGCGGAGTGGAGCGGGTGGAGGAGAAGTTGCTCCAGGCGGGCTGATGCTTGTGCCTGGGCTGATCGGGTCTGGTCGTCGTCGGGGTTGCCGGCCAGGCGGCGGCTTGCGGCTCGGAGCAGGTTGGTGTGGGTCATGACCTCCGCGAACGGGCCCAGGTGGTGGCGTTGGGGACGGCCGCCGGAGACGGTGATCGCGTGCAGGTCGGGGCCGATCCGGACGTATTCCAGCAGCGCGCGGTCGCCGAGGGCGTCGATGAGTGAGGGGATGCCGGGGTTGTACGAGGGGTGTGTGAGGGTGCGGCGCCGGGTCGTTGTGCGGATCTGGGATTCAAGGTCGTCGAGATGTTGGCCGTCCGAAGCGGCTTCGCGGAGTTTGGTGAGGAGCGCGGCGCGTTCTGGATCGGAGGCGCGGGCGGTGAGCGGACGCCGGGCCAGGGCTCGCTGGCGTTCCTCCGCGGTGAGGAGCTCACGGGCGGAACGGGCCAGGTGGAGGCCTAGCGCGGCGAGTTCGGAACCCAGGCCTGCCGCACGGGCTCTCAGATCTGCCGCACTGAGAGCCTCGGCGTGTTCTTCGAGAACGTGGAGTCCGGACCAGATCGCGCTGAGCGCACCCCGCCGGTCCTGGCGTGCCCAGTGTTCGAGGGCGATGGCGTGGTAGGCGGCGACCCGGAGTGCGGCAGGCCCGGTCGTCCGGGCTCGGCTCAGCGGTGCGAGGAGGTGGCCCGCCGGTCGCTTGAGGTGGAGGGCCACGCGGGCCGCGATGATGCGGGCTTCGGCGGACGCCTCCCGCCAGCCGCCGCGTTCGAGACGTTCGGCGGTCGCGGTGGCCGTGCGGAGCAGCACCGTCGAACGGTCGCCCTCGGCCCAGCGGGCGCGGAGGAGGAGATGTTCGGCGAGGAGCATCCAGCCGGTTCGTTCCTGGGCGGCGAACGCGGCGCGGGCTCGTTCCGCCGTTGCCGCGGCACGTTCAGGATCTCCATCGGCGAGCTCCGCATGCGCGAGGAGGAGCAGGCCGTCGGCGACGTCGCAGGCGTAGCCGTGGGCTGTCGCGTCCGCGAGGGCCATGGTGAGGAGAGGCCGGGCCTCGGCAGGCAGCCCGGCTCTGATGAGGGTCTCCGATTGGTCGAGACGGGTCTGTGCCAGGCGTTCTCCCGTCAGGTCCGGCTCGGCCTCGGCATAGAGCCTGAGCGCACGGGAGAAGTTGCCGCGCCGGGAGGCCACGAACGCGAGGTTCGCCCTGGCCATCGCGGTCTGGTGCTGGAGGTCGGCCGCCGAGCCGACCGCGACCGCTTCGGCCAGCAGAGACTCGGCGGCAGGCAGATCGGCGTGGAGCGCGCGGGCCAGGCCCAGGTTGGTGAGGAGGCCCATCAAGGTGACCGGGTCGCCGCCCGAACGGAGCCGGGGCAACGCGGGAGCGGCGGCTTGGTGTGCTTCGGCGAGACGTCCTGCTCTTGCCAGGGCACCGGCGCGGTTGGCGGAGAGCCGGTCCGCGTCCTCACCGGCAAGGATGCCTTCGGCTTGGGCAGCCGCCGCGAGCGCGTTCGGGATGTCACCGCGAGCGGCGAGGAGACCCACGAGGTTCATGCGGACCTGGGCCGCGGCGTAGGTGTGTCCTGACGACTCGGCTTCGGTGAGGGCTTGCTCGAGATGGCGGAGCCCCTCGTCGAGGAGGCCCAGTTCGTTCGCCGCCAGCGCTGCCGCACGGAGCACCAGCGGGCGGTCGTCGGTGGACGTGAGGAGGGACAACGCGCGGTCGTACGCGGCCGGAGGATCGGTCACCGCGAGCCGGATGAGATCGGTCAAAGCCGCACCCAGCTCGTCACGACCGACGTGGCGTCGGAGAGACGGAACTCAAGACTGACCAAGCCCTCGGGGACCTGCGGAAGCACGAACTGACCGGCCTTGTCCGTCCGGGCTGAAAGGACTTCGTGTGCATGGGTGAGATGGCGGACGCGTACATGAGCGCCGCAGGCCGGGACGAGACGGCCAGTGAGTTCGCGGGTTGCGCGGTCCGTCCCGGTCACCTCGATCTCCACGGACAGCTCCGTGCCGGCGAACGTCAGCAGGCGGGTCGTGACGCCGCGGACCCCGGTGGGCAACGGCCGGTTATGGTCGTCGGCGAGCTCCACAAGGGCGGCGTCCGACCGGCGCCAGGTGATCGCTGAGCGGCCGGCGGCGAGGACGTCCTCGGGGATCGGGTCCAGGGCCTGGAACGCGGCGCGCAGCGCGGCGAGCAGTTTGTCTTCGTTCATCGCGGCAACCTCCGCTGCAGGTTGTCCAGGCAGCGGGCACGCGTCGGGCCGATACTGCCGATGGGAATGTCGAGCGCGGCGGACAGTTCGGCATAGCTGGTCGCGAGGGCGAGCATGCGCAGCAGGACCTGGCAACGGCGGGGCAACGCCTGCAACGCCGCCGCGACGTCACCGAGGCGTTCGCGGGCAAGGAGTACCTGCTCGGGCGGGGGAGCGGCGTCCTCGCGGACGTCGTACGGGAGCCGCCGCGTGCCACTGCGCTGGGCCGTGCGCAGGCTCTCGCGGCGGGCGGTGGTCGCGAGCCATCCGCCCACGGCGCCCGGCTCGGCGATCTGATCGATGCGTTCGATCAGGCGCAACCAGGTCATCTGCACGACGTCGCCGCCGTCGGCCTCGTTCAGCCCGAACGAGCGCGCGATCGACCAGAGCAGCCCGCTGTACCGGTCGACCAGCCGGCTCCAGGCGGCGCCGTCTCCGTCGCGCGCCCGGACGACCAGGTCGGCCGTCGCCTCGTCCAGTTCCTCTTCCAGGGCCATCGCAGTCTCCTCGCGAGGCCCCCCGCTGATCGACGACCTTAGAGGTGCGCCGGGGTGCCGCCGGTGCGGAGACACGCGCGGTTATCGCTTCGCCGCCGTGCTGTGCTCAAGACCTGATGATTACGCCGAGGTCTGGAAGGGTAAGCGCCGCGGCCGGATCGAGCACGCGGTCGGCGGCCTCGACGGCGGCCAGGCCTCCGGCGGCGAGCCCCGCGATCCGGCCCGCCACGGCGGGGGCGGCGAACGACGTGCCGCTCCACCGGGCGAACCCCTCGAACGCGTCGGGGTCGATCCCGTTCACCCGTGGCCGCGTTCCGTCGAAGCGCACGTAGGTGCTGAGGATGTCCACGCCCGGCGCGCAGGCGTCCACCCACCAGCCGTAGTTGGAGAACCACGCACGATCCCGGTGCGCCGCGTCGAGGGCCGCGACCGCGATCACGGACTTGAGCGCGGCCGGCCAGAACGGGCGGTCGCTCGCCGCGTTGCCCGCGCACGCGACGACGACCGTCCGGCGGCCGAGCGCCGCGATGGCCCGTGACAGGACGGGCGAGGGTCGGTCGTCGAACGTGTGGCAGCCGAGCGAAAGGTTGACGACGTCGGCCTGCCCCCAGGACGCCAGCCATGACAGCGCTCGGATGACGTCGACCTCGTCGCCCACTCCGTCCCCGCCGAGCACACGCCGGGCGCGGATGCGGGCGGTGGGCGCGTGCTGGAGCAGGACACCCGCGATGAACGTGCCGTGCCCGGCCTGAGAGTCGAGCTCGAAGTCGAGGTCGGCGTCCAGGACCTCGGCCACCTCGTCCCGCTGCTCCGCGTACCAGCCCGTCCCCTCGTACCAGGGGTGCGGCGACAACCCGGTGTCCAGGACGGCCACCGTGACTTCCCGGCGCCGCACGCCGGCTCGCCCTGGCTCGGCTTGCGGGGTCGGGAGCGGCGCGGCCGGGCGGGGCAGGTCGGCGGGTCCGCTCCACCAGAGCGGCTGGCCGTACACGAGATGGTTGGGGGAGACGGTCAGCCGGCGGTGCCGTCCGTCACCGCCGAGCTGCGCGGCCAGCTCGCAGACATCGACTTTCGCGGGTGAACGCAGGCGCAGCCGGGTGACGCCGTCCTCCTCCTGCCGCGAGTCGTACCACCGCCGGACGAGATCCTCGGCGGCGGGCGCGTCATGACCGGCGACGAGGATCTGGTCGCGCCGGATCAGCGCCGGGCGGCCGGTGAGCGGCTCGACCATCGCCACGTCGCGATGCCGTGCCAGCAGCCGTTCGAGCCGTGCCTCTTGATCGAACATCGGTACCCGCCTTCACATACCGTGACCGCTCCAGCGCCCATAGTGCCCGCCCGCGCCGCCGCGTAACCGGGCTTGGTGCATATGGCAGTAGCGGAATGCGGGAGATCGGTGCGTTACTGGAGAAGTGATCGGACGCGGGGCGTCCCGGTGGCCGGCGATCCGAGACCCGGGAGCACGGACGACGGCCCTGGTGGGAGCCCTCACGCTGGAACGCGGGGCGAGCCTGCTCGCCGGTGCCGCGCCGCTGCTGGCCTTTCCCAAGCCCGGCCTCGGCTGGCTGGCGTGGATCGTGCTCGTCCCGGGGATGTTGCTGATCCGGTCTGCCCCGACCGTGCGTGAGGCGGCATGGCGCGGCTGGTGGTTCGGTGCGGGATTCCTGCTCGCCGCGCTCTACTGGACGCTGCCGAACATCGGACCCGGCCTGCTCCTCCTGGCGATTGTCTTCGGCCTGCCGTGGGCGGTCTGGGGCGTGGCGATCCGATGGCTCGTTCCCGCCCACCCACTCGCCGCGCTGATCGTCGTCCCGAGCACCTGGCTGGTCATCGAACTCCTCCGCTCCTGGCCCCGCCTCGGCGGCCCATGGGCGCTCCTCGGGGCGAGCCAGTGGCGATACCCGCCGATGTTGAGCCTCGCGGCGCTCGGCGGCGTCTGGCTGATCTCGTTCGCGATCGTCGCGTTCAACACCGCCCTCCTGCTCGCCGTCGTCGCACCAAGGCTGCGTGCACGCCTGATCGCTGCCGCGCTGGCCATCCTGGTCGTCGGCCCCGCCTCGTACGCGCTGACGAGCGAGCCGCCCGCCGGCCGCACTCTCACCGTCGCGCTGGTCCAACCCGGAGTCGTGCACGACCGCGACGAACGGTTCGCCGCCAGTGAACGGATCACAGCGGCGCTCCCTCCCGCCGACCTGATCGTGTGGGGCGAGAGCAGCGTCGGCTACGACCTCGTCCGCCGGCCGGACCTGACCGCCCGGCTCACCGCTCTCACGACCCGCGGGCACGTCCTTGTGAACGAGGACGCCCGCGACGCGACGGGCCGGATCTCCAAGAGCTCGATCCTGATCGGCCCGACGGGCGTCCAGGACCGGTATGTGAAGACGCGGCTGGTCCCGTTCGGCGAGTACATCCCGTTCCGCGACGCCATCGGCTGGCTCAGCCGGATAAGCGCCGCCGCGGCCGAGAACCGCGTCCCCGGAACGGGGGCCCGCGTCATGCGCACCGACGACGTGACGATCGGGCCCCTCGTGTGCTTCGAGTCCGCGTTCCCCGACCTGGGCCGTGCCGTCGTGGAACGAGGCGCCCAGGTGATCGTCTACCAGTCGGCGACCTCATCGTTCCAGGAGAGCTGGGCCCCGCCCCAGCACGCCGCCCTCGCCGCCGTCCGCGCCGCCGAGACCGGCCGCCCCACCGTGCAGGCCGCGCTGACCGGCGTCTCCGCCGCGTTCGACGCCCGCGGCCGCCGCCTCGCCTGGATGGACACCGACCGCCGCGGCTCACTGGTCATCACGCTCGGCGTCCCGCCCCAGTCGAGCCGCACGCCCTACGACCGCCACGGCGACTATGTCCCGTACCTCGCGCTCGCCGTGACCCTGACCGCAGTCCTTCTCGGCGCCCGGCGGCGCTTCCGTTGAATCCTGAAGAGTCAAGGACCGGAGTCCCTGTCCCATGGGACGCGCCGATCCGTAACTTCGTCATTGCGACGGCCACCTGACCACCGCTCGCAGGAACCGCTGCGGGGGCTCTGCGGATGCGAGCGGGGTCGTCGCTTTTTTGCGTGCCCTCTCCCGAGTGGCGAACCTCTCGCATCAATCGATCGGCAAACAGTGGCCGTGCGGTGGTGCGTCACGTTCGGATGATGCACAATGAGGGACGCGGACGCCGTCCTGGGACGTACGAGGCCGTAGGGGAAGACGAGCCTCAGTACAGATCCAGGAGGTCCGGTGACCGCACGTGGCGTTTTCTACGTCCACTCCGCGCCACCTGCGCTGAGCCCGCATGTCGAGTGGGCCGCCGCAGGTGTTCTTGGTGTGCCCTGTTCTCTTGAATGGGCCGACCAGCCCGCCGCCCCGGGCACCCTGCGCGCGGAGCTCCACTGGGAGGCGGCCGCGGGCACCGCGGCCGGCATCACCTCCGCGCTACGGAATTGGAAACTGCTGCGTTTCGAAGTCACCGAGGATCCGACGCCCGGCTGCGACGGCGTGCGCTACAGCTTCACACCGTCCTTGGGCGTCTACACCGGAGTGATCGGCGCCAACGGCGACATCATGGTCCCCGAAGACCGCCTCCGCGCCGTCATGGCGAACGCGGCGGTCGGCAAGACCACCCTGGAGCACGAGCTCGACCGCCTCCTGGGCACCCCTTGGGACAACGAGCTCGAACCCTTCCGCCGAGCCGGCGACGGCGCCCCCGTCCGCTGGCTGCACGCAGCTGTGTAATTTTTTGATCTTGGCCTGCGGATTCGCCTAGCGGCTCACCCGCAACCAAGCTCAAGGCGAGCGCTGCATCGCTTCGCGATCTTCCGCCGGAGCTTCGCCTGCGGCTCGCCCCGGCGTCAGACCTTCGGACGCGCTCGCGCCGGTTGAGGTCGTGGCGTGGTCCTACCCCCCCGGCTGAGCTAGTCCCCCCACCGCCGCCACAAACCAAACAACACCGTCCCCGAGCCGTCAGGCTCGGGGACGGCGTTGTTGCAAGGGAATTAGTCAACCCAACGCTGGAACACGACGGAGACGTTGTGGCCGCCGAAGCCGAAGGAGTTGTTGAGGGCGGCGAGGGGGCCGTTGGGCAGCGGGCGGGGTTCGCCGTGCACGATGTCGAGGTCCACTTCGTCGTCGATGTCTTCGAGGTTGGCAGTGGGGGGCACGAGACCTTCCCGCAGTGCCAGGATCGTGAAGACCGACTCGAGGGCGCCGGCGCCGCCCAGGAGGTGGCCGGTCATCGACTTGGTGCCGGTCACGAGCAGCTTGGCGCTGACCTCGGGGCCCAGCGCGGCCTTGATGGAGGCCAGCTCGGCGACGTCGCCGGCGGGCGTGGAGGTGGCGTGCGCGTTGACGTGCGCGATGTCCTCGGGCTTGAGGCCGGCGTTGTCCAAAGCGCGGCGCATGGCCTTGGCCTGGCCGGTGCCCGACGGGTCGGGCAGCACGATGTCGTAGGCGTCGCCGGAGTAGCCGCAGCCGGAGGCGATGCCGTGGATCGTGGCGCCGCGGGCGCGGGCGTGCTCCTCGGACTCCAGGATCATCACGGCGGAGCCCTCGCCGAGGACGAAGCCGTCGCGGTTCTTGTCGTACGGGCGGGACGCGCGCTCGGGCTCGTCGTTACGGGTCGACATCGCGCGCATGGCGCCGAACGAGGCCATCTGCAGCGGGTGGATGCACGCCTCGGTGCCGCCGCAGATCACGATGTCGGCGCGGCCGTTGCGGATCATGTCGATGGCGTAGCCGACGGCCTCGGCGGAGGAGGCGCAGGCGCTGACCATGCCGTGCGAGCCGGCCATCGCGCCGTACTCGATGCCGACGTGCCCGGCCGAGCCGTTCGGCATCAGCATGGGGACGGTGAACGGCGAGACCCGGGTCCAGCCCTTCTCCTTCTCGACCTCATAGCTGGTGAGGGCCGAGTGCAGGCCGCCGATGCCGGTGGAGACGACCACGCCGAGCCGGTCGCCGTCGGCGATCTCGAATCCCTCGGCGTCGTCTTCGTAGCCCTTCTTGGTGCGCGGCTTGAGACCGGCGTTCGCCCAGGCCTCCTTCGCCGCGATCAGCGCGATCGCCTGGCAGCGGTCCAACCGGCGCAGCGCCTGCTTGGGCATGACCTCGGACGGGTCCACCGCGAGCGTGGCCGCGAACCGCACCGGAAGCTGGTCGACGTTCTCCCAGTCGAGCTTGCGCACCCCGGACTTGCCGGCGAGCAGCGCGGACCAGGTCGACGGCAGGTCTCCACCGAGAGGTGTCGTGGCACCCATGCCGGTGACGACGACTGTGGTCTGGCTCGTGCTCATCAGTGCTCCTCGCAAACTGGGGGTTGGAAAGCGGCGCGCCGCAGCGATGCCGGTGGCGCGCCGCACCCCGGCATCGTCAGGCCTGCAGGTTCTGGACGAAGTTGATGACGTCCTTGACCGTCTTGAGGTTGCGAAGCTCGTCGTCCGGGATCTCGACGCCGAACTTGTCCTGCGCGGCCACCGCGATCTCTACCATCGACAGCGAGTCGATGTCGAGATCGTCGATGAAGTTCTTCTCCGGCGTCACCTCGTCCTTGTCGATGCCGACGATCTCGTCGATGATCTCGGCGAGGCCGTCCAGGATCTGCTGCTCGGTGGCTTGTGCCATGTTGTGCCTTCTCCTCCTTGATTGGTCCAGCGCAGGACGATCGGCGCCTACGGGATCTGGATGACTTGGGCAGCGTAGGCCAGGCCGGCGCCGAACCCGATCAACAGGGCAGGGTCTCCGGACCGGACGTCACCGCGTTCGATCATGTGGGCCAGGGCGAGCGGGATCGAGGCCGCCATGGTGTTGCCGGAGGTGACGATGTCGTCCGCCACCACGGCGTTGCTCGCGCCCACCTTGCGCGCGATCGAGTCGATGATGCGCAGGTTGGCCTGGTGCGGCACGATCGCGCCGAGGTCGGCGGGCGTGATGCCCGCGCGCTCGCACGCCTCGAGCGCGACCGGAGCGATCGCGGTGGTCGCCCACCGGAACACCGCCTGGCCCTCCTGGGTGATGAAGGAGTTGCGGTCGGCGATGGAGATCTTCTCGGACTGGTCGCCGGCACTGCCCCACACGACCGGTCCGATGCCGGGCTCGTCGCTGCCGGTCACGACGGCCGCGCCCGCGCCGTCGGCGAAGATGATGCAGGTCGAACGGTCGGTCCAGTCGATCCACTGCGAGGTCTTCTCGGCACCGATCACCAGCACGTTGCGGGCGCTGCCGCCGCGGACCGCGGCGCTGGCGGTGGCCAGTGCGTAACAGAAGCCCGAGCAGGCGGCGTTGAGGTCGAACGCGCCGGGCGAGTGGATGCCGAGCCGGTGCGCGGTGGGCGCCGACACGTTCGGCATGGGCACGTCGTGTGACGCCGTGGCGACGATGACGAGGTCGATGTCCTCGGGGTCGAGACCACTACCGGCCAGCGCCTTGCCGCCCGCGTGCACGGCCATGTCGACGAGCGACTCGTCGTCGCCGGCGATGCGCCGCTCGGCGATGCCGACGCGGCTGCGGATCCATTCGTCGTTGGTGTCGACGGTCTTGGCCAGGTCGTCGTTGGTGACGACCTTGGACGGCTGGTAGTCGCCGAACGAGAGAATCCGGGCACCCGGAGCGACGTTCGGCACGCGCAGCCGTGCCCGCGGAGTCGGTGTCGTCATGAGGTGTGCGCCTCGATCAGGTCACGGGCCTTGTCGAGGTCCTCAGGAGTCTTCAGGGCAAGTGTTGCCACACCGGCGTCCTTGAGCTCGCGCTTGGCGAGCCCGACCAGGGTGCCGGCGGGCGGCAGTTCGATGATCGCGGTGACGCCCAGCTCCCGCATGGTGGCCATGCAGGCGTCCCAGCGCACCGGGGCGCTGACCTGCTCGACGAGGCGGCCGAGGTACTCCCGGCCGGAGCCGACGACCGCGCCATCGCGGTTGGACAGCAGCGTGGTCGCGGGGTCGGCCACCGGCGCGCCCGGTGCGAGCCGGCGCAGCGTGTCGACGGCGGGGGCCATGTGCTCGGTGTGGAACGCGCCGGCGACCGACAGCGTCCGCAGCCGCGCCTTCGGTGGCGGCTCACTCGCGAAGTCCTCGAGCTGTGCCTTCGTGCCGGCGGCCACGACCTGGCCGGCGCCGTTGACGTTGGCGGGGGTGAGGCCGTGCTTGTCGATCGCGGCGAGCACCTCGTCGGTGTCGCCGCCGAGCACCGCCGTCATGCCGGTCTCGGTGACCGCGGCGGCCTCGGCCATGGCGCGGCCCCGTTCGCGGACGAGCACCAGCGCGGTCTCCGGGGAGAGCACGCCGGCGATCGCCGCGGCGGCCAGCTCGCCGACGCTGTGGCCCGCGACCGCGTCGGGCCGCGCGGCGCCGGGGTAGAGCGTCTCGTAGGCGGCGAGCGCGGCGGCGACCAGCAGCGGCTGGGCCACGGCGGTGTCACGGATCTCCTCGGCGTCGGCCGTCGTGCCGTAGCGCACCAGGTCCAGTCCGGTGACGGCGGACCACCATGCCAGGCGGTCGGCGACACCGGGTACCTCTAGCCATGGCTGAAGGAAGCCGGGGGTCTGGGCGCCCTGGCCGGGCGATGCGAGGAGAATCACAGACCCCAGCCTGCCCGCTGCGGGCCGGTCGTGCCGATGCGGATCAGCACGAACTTTCGTCGCAGGGGTTTGTACGACACCTACAAGGCGGAAATACGGGACATCGTGTCGGACCGGGTCTCATGTCCTGGCTGGACGGGTCCCGAACCTGCCGAGCACCAGCGCGATCCTGAGCGTGAAGGCGTTCCGGCCGTCCGTCGGGGCGAGCCCGGTCAGCTCGGTGACGCGCCTCAACCGGTAACGCACGGTGTTGGGGTGAACGAACAGCAGCCGGGCGGTCGCCTCCAGCGAGGAACCCTGTTCCAGGTACGTCGCGAGGGTGTCCAGCAGGGGAGCACCGGCCGCGCACATCGGGTCGTACACGTGCTCGATGAGGTAGCCCCGGGCCTCCTCATCACCATCGAGGGCCCGTTCGGGCAGCAGCTCGGCGGCCAGCACGGGCCGCGGCGCGTCCGGCCACCCGGCCGCCGCTCGCAGCCCGGCCAGCGCGGCGCGCGCCGAAGTGGTCGAGTCATAGAGGTCGTCGACGGGCGGCCCGACGACGACCGGCCCGGGCCCGCACTTGGCGGCGACGGGACGGGCCGCCTCCAGCGGATCCTCGGCGCCGCCCACGATCACGATCACCCGGTGGCCCTGGACCCCGGCGAGCACGTCCACACGGGCGCGCCGCGCGGCCAGCTGCATCTGGTCGATGATGACCTCGGGCTCCTCGTCCTCGGGGGTGAACCCGGCGATCACCGTCACCGGCTTGGAGGTCCAGCCCAGCGCGGCCGCCCACGAGTGCATGCCGTCGTCGACCTCGCCGCGCAGCACCGCGTTGACGACCAGCGCCTCCAGGCGCGCGTCCCAGGCGGCACGGGTCTCGGCGGCCTGCGCGTAGACCTGGGCGGCGCCGAACGCGACCTCCCGGGTGTAGCGCAGGATCGCCTCGCGCAACTGGGCCTCGCCGCCGGGGGCGGCGAGGTCGTCGAGCCGGGTCTCCACCACGTCGATGATGACCCGGACCATGTCGATGGTGTGCTTCAGCTTGATCGAACGCAGCAGCTCGCGCGGCGCGGTGCCGAACACCTCACCGGCGATCGCGGGCCGGGACTCCTCGGCGCTTTTGAACCACTCGACGAACGCGGCGATGCCCGCCTGGGCCACCAGTCCGATCCAGGAGCGCTGGTCGGCCGGCATGCGCCGGAACCAGGGCAGCTGCTCCTCCATGCTGGCCAGGGCGGCCGTGCCGAACGTGCCCATGGCCTTTTCGAGCCGCCCGGTGGTCTTCTGCCGGATGGCGGCGTCGCTCGCGTTGTCCACACCCTTAGAGTGCCACTATCCCGGGCCTATTCCGGCCCGCCACCACAGCCTTCGGCGTTCTGACCACCAGAACGAGGCTCACTCGGAGACGAAAAAGTGCCCGCAGCAGCAGGTTTCCATGCTCACCAGGTGAGCATTTTCAGCCCGCAAGGCTGCATCGCTTTCAGCCCAGGAGCCACATCGCTGAACGGGGTCAGGCCGGCTTGGTGACGTGGGCGGGATCGCCCATCGCGATGTACGTGAGGTTGCTCAGCGAACGCGAATCCGGAGCCAGATAGTCGCTGTGACCGCCGCCTCCGGCGTCGAAGACACGCGCGCCGAAGCGGGCCGAGACCGGATCGGGGCCCAGCCCGAGGCCGAAGATGCGGACGTGCGGCACGTCCTCCATCCAGTCGGTGGCGCCGCGTCCCGCCCAGATCCGGGCGGTGCGGCTGAGCCGGCCGGCCGACCAGGCGGTCGTTCCGGGGCTGCCGAACAGGGCGATGTCGGTCACCTGCCGCCAGCCTTCGCGGGCCGGTCCCGCCCCGGCCATGGCCGCGCGGCCGCAGACCACAGAGCCGTAGCTGTGGCACAGCAGGCCGACCTTGGCCGTGCGATTGACCCGGTTGAGCCCGGCGAGGAACGTTCTGAGCTCGGCGGCACCCTGCCCCGCCCGCTCATCGGTGAGCACATCGCTGCTGAACGTCCGGGGCGCGGCGTATCCCAGCCAGGCGACCACGGCCAGCCCGGGCTCTGGATTGATCTTGCGTGCGTGCTCGTAGACCGCGCGGGCCCCGCCGCCGGGGGCCGACCACGGCTTGCCGGACTTGGAATCGAAGTCGGACAGGGTGGAGTCGGCGCCCGGGACCACCACCGCCACCCGGCGGGCACGGGTGAGGTCCCCGACGACCTCGATGGCGCGGCCTCGGCCGCGCGGATCAAAATAGAGGAATCTCCGGCCCGGCTGCAGAAGGGCCCCGAGAGCCTTGGCCCGCTCCCTGTCGCCCACGGAGTGGGCGGTCTCCAATGCCTGCTCGATCGCTTGCCGCTCGATGTCGAACCGCGCGTCCAGGGTCGAAGGCGCCATCGAGGGCACCGCCGGCGGAGCCGCGTACGGGTCGGCATGGCCGGTGCCCGCGGTCGTCAGCAGGACACCGGTGATGGTGACGGCGCAGGCCAGAGCACGCCTGAGCCGTCGTGCACGCTTGGGCCGTGCGTGCTTGGGCTGTGCACGTTTGGAGTGTGCACCCTTCGACTGCGCACGCCGCTGCGAGGCGAGGTGTGAAGGCGAGGTCGCGGGCGTCTGGAGGTCGCCCTCCAGCAGAATTCCGCGAGGGGCGGTCGTACGAGGCGGCATGGTCCGTCGTTTCTACCGGATGGCGGCTTATGCTCCGCGCACCCAGGGGTCGGCGTGCGTGTCCCGGATCGACCCCGGCGCCGTACGAGCAAGGCATTTGGGGCTTCCTCGTTTGATGTACGAGAAGGCCCCGAAGTTGGGATCAAGATCCCAGCCGTTCATCTGTCCCGACCAGTGTCACGACCGGCCTCGTTCGAACCTGTGGGCGAGTGCCCAGAACCCCGCCAGGGCGGCGGCGAAGGCGAGCAGCCACGGCAGCCGGGCCAGGAGCCACGCCGGAGTGTCGGGCGCGGAGTGCAGCCCGGGCAGCGTCCCGGCGGCAAGGGCGGCGCCGACCGTGATCGTCATCAACGCCGTCTGGTGCCAGAGGAACACCGTCATGGCTGAGAGGTTCGCCAGAGCCACTCCCGCCCACGCCCGGGGCCGTTCCATCCAGCGCGCCAGCGGCTGCCGCAGCAGCAGGGCCAGCCCGACCTGGGCGACGCCGAAGGCCACCGCGGCCAGGGTCGGCGGGTTGAGGTTGGAGACTGCGGCGCCCGGCACCCCGACCATGCTCGCCGGATACCCCGCGTACATGATCAGGCCCGCGGTGGCGCCCGCGCCTCCGGCCAGCAGGCCCACGGCGGTCCGGCGGGAGCCCAGCTTCCCGTTCGCCCACGCGACGCCCAGGTAGAACGGGACGGCCCAACCGGTGATCACGGTCGCCCAGCCGAGCCAGGCCGGGCCGTCCAGCCCGAACGTGGCCCAGTCGAATCCGGCCCAGTCGAATCTGACCGTGTCGATCGCGGCGGTGACGGCCACCGGGATCGCGGCGCCCCAGACGCCCAGGCGCCGCCAGGCCGCCGTGATCAGCGGAGTGAGCGCGGTCAGCGCGCCGTACACCGCCAGGAACCACAGCGGGCTCAGCACCAGCTTGACCAGCGACCGCAGCGTCTCCGGCTCGTATCCGGCCCACCACAGCGCCGCCGTGGCCGGGACCCAGGCGAGGAGGAGCACCGGTACGGGCCGGAGCAGCCGCGCCATCCGGCGCTTCAGCCAGGGCAGGTACGCTTCGCCGGCCCGGTGCCCCTTCGCCGCCGTGTAGCCCCCGACCAGGAAGAAGATCGCCAACGTCTGGAGCACCCACGACACCGGGGCGAACGCGGGCATGGACGCGAGCGGACTGGTCACGGCCAGCTGCCCGTTCCCGCTCGGCACGAACGCCGTGACGAGCCAGTGCCCGAGGATCACACCGAGAATGGCGAACGCCCGAAGAGCGTCCACGGCACGATCGCGGTTGGGCGGAGTGGCGGCGTTGATCCGCGCCACGACCCCCCGCCCCGCAGCAGGGCTGGTGGCAGCGGGGTGCGGGTTACGCGCCCTGGTGCCGAGCATGGCAGGCCTCCGGGTTCTGGCCGAGGGCGATGAGCGCGAGGTTGCGGAGGGAGGGGCTGCCGGGCTTGAGGTACTCGCTGTGCGTGCCGCCGCCGGCGTCGAAGCGGACCGCGCCGAACCTCGCGTCCGTCGGGTCCTCGCCGAACCCCAGGCCCGCGAACTCGACCTTCGGCACGTACTCCGTCCAGTCGCCGGCCGCGCGGCCGGCCCAGACCCGTGCCCGTGTCCGCATGTCGGCGACCGAGTCGAGGGAGGTGCCGGGGCTGCCGAAGAGGGCGATCTCGTCCACCGCCAGCCCGCCCTTCGCGGCGGCCTTGCCGACGATGACCGAGCCGTAGCTGTGGGCCAGCAGCGAGTACCGGGCGGCGGGATTCACGCCGTGCAGCTCGTCGAGGAACCGGCGTAGCCCGCGGGCGGCGGAGGCGGCCCGGCCGCTGGTGAGGACGACCGGGCTGAGCGTGGACGGCGAGTCGTAGCCAAGCCAGGCGACCACGGCGATGCGCTCGCCCGGGACGTCCCTGCGCATCTGCTCATAGAGAGCCTTGGCGCCGCCGCCAACGAACTTCCAGCTGTCGTAGGTGTCCAGCTCGCCGTCCGCGCCGGGTACGACGACCGCGATCCTGTCGGCGCGCGCGAGGTCGCCGTGGACTTCGACGGCCTTGCCTGCGCCGCGCCCGTCGAACGAGAGAAAGCGGCGGCCAGAGCCGAGGAAGGCCGACAGAACGCGGACCCGCTCCTCGTCGCCGAGCCTTCGCGCGGTGGTGAGCGCCTCGCCGGTGTCCTTGAGAACGGCGTGGTAGCGAGCCTCGAGATTCGGCCGGGAGAGGTGCACGGCCGCGTGGGGCGCCGCGTACGGCTCGGGCCTGCTCGCGCCGCTGGTCAGCGTCGACGCCGTCAGGATCGCCAGGGCGACGAGCAGGATCCTGCGCGTGGATCTGTCCTGGCGGGTCGAACGGCCCATTCTCCACGTCCTTCCTGTTCAGCGGGTGTCTCCCACTGATCAGGAAGGTAGGAAGGGGACGTTGTAACGCAGATCAACCCAGGGAGCCGTCTTCGCGCGTACGACCCCGGTGTGACGAGTGCTACCGACGACCCGGGCTACGGCGCGGGCAACGACCCCGGCTACGACCCGGGCGTGACGAGGCCGACTTCGTACGCGTAGACGATCGCCTGGGGCCGGTCGCGGAGGCCGAGCTTCATCAGGATGCGGCCGAAGTGGGTCTTGACGGTCTGCTCCGCGACCACCAGCTCGGCCGCGATCTCGCCATTGGACAGGCCGCGGGCGACCAGGGCCAGCACCTCGGTCTCCCGCTCGGTGAGAGCGTCCAGCTGCTTGCGGGCGGGCTGCCGGGGCGCGCCGAGCCGCGAGAACTCCGCGATCAGCCGCTTGGTGATCGAGGGCGACAGCAGCGCGTCGCCCGCGGCCACGACCCGGACGGCGTCGGACAGCTCCGTGGCCGAGGCGTCCTTCAGCAGGAACCCGCTTGCCCCCGCGCGCAACGCCTCGTACACGTAGTCGTCCAGGTCGAACGTGGTCAGCATGAGGACCTTGGGCAGCGGCTCGCCCTCGCCCTGGCTTGTGCCCCCGCCCTGGCTTGTGCCCCCGCCCTCCGCCGACAGCAGGCGCCGCGTCGCCTCCAGCCCGTCCATGACGGGCATCCGCACGTCCATGAGGACGACGTCCGGGCGCAGCTCGTCGATCCGGCGCAGGCCCTCTTCGCCGTTCACCGCCTCACCGACGACCTCGATGTCGGGCTGGGCGTTCAGGAGCACGCCGAAGCCGGTGCGCACCATGCCCTGGTCGTCGACGATCACGACCTTGATGCTCACGTGTACCCCTTCTCCCGCCGCCTCGTGCGCCTGCCGCCTAATGCGCCTATTGCCGCCTGGTGGGCAGTGTCGCATCCACCTCGAACCCCCCGGCCAGCGTCGGGCCGGCGGTGAGCTCGCCGCCCAGCATGGCAGCCCGCTCGCGCATCCCGACCAGACCGTGCCCGCCGCCGGGCGGCGGCTCCTGCGGCCTGCGGCTGCCCGGCGGCGGCTCGTTCACCACGCTCACCCGCAGCGCCTCCGCGGCGAAGTCGATCGCGACCACCACCGTGGACCCGGGCGCGTGCCGCATCGCGTTGCTGAGCGCCTCCTGGACGATCCGGTAGATGGTCAGCTCGTAGCCCGGTGGCACGTGCCGCCGGTCGCCGGTCTCGGTGAACGTCACGCTCAGCCCGGCGCCGCGCGCGCCGGCCACGAGCTCGTCCATCCGGTCGAGGCTGGGCTGCGGCGCGGTCTCAGCGCCGTCCTCCTGCCGGAGAACGCCCAGGATGCGGCGCAGCTCGGTCAGCGCGTCGAGGGCGGTCGCCCGTATCTCCGACAGGTCCTGGCGGGTCTCGGCGGGCAGTTCGGTGACCTTGTACGGCGCGGCCTCCGCCTGGATGGCGATCATGGACATGTGGTGGGCCACGACGTCGTGCAGCTCCCGGGCGATGCGCTGGCGTTCGGTCAGCACCGCCTCGGTGGCCTGGTGGCGGCGCTCCTGCTCGGCCAGCTCGCGCTGGGCGGCCTCCTCGCGTTCCTGCAGCTCCTGGCGGCTCACCACACGCTGCCGGACGACGAATCCGGCCAGCACCGGCAGCAGGATCACCACGCTGGCGCCACCCGCGTTCGACGAGGCCAGGATCCAGGTGCCGAGGATGGAGATCCCGCTGACGCCGATCGTGATGTGGCGTTCGCAGCGCACGGCCACCGAGTAGAGGATCAGGATCGCGGCGATGGCGGCGCCCGGGAGGAACGGCGTGGTCATCCAGCGCTCGACCTGAGGTGTGCCGAAGAGGATCCCCACCGCGATGATCCGCCAGGCGCCCAGCGGATGGCGTTGCCGAAGCGCCAGCGGCAGGGCGGCGCTGAGAGCGATGAGGAAGAAGAGCAGAGGGTTGGAGTACTCCTGGTCCACCCTGTGCGACTCGTTCGTGAGCACCGAGTACGAGCCGAAGAAGATCGCGATCGCGATGCCCAGGTCAACGAGCTGCATGACCAGGCCGAACCGCAGCCGCCCGATCCCGATGCGCCTGGTCCACCGAAGCCCGAGCGGCCACGGCTGCTCGGACGGGGCAGGGCCGGCCCTGCCGGTGAACGCGGCGGCGACGAACGGGAGGTACAGCAGCCGGAACGTGTCGCCCGCGCCGCGGTCCTGGGTGTCGTCGCTGGTCATATGGCCAGGCTATTGGGCCGCCGGATCGCCCGGATGACACCCTGGTGCGACACGGGTGTCATACCTGGGTACGGTCTCGATCGTGGAGCCCGTTGAAGCCCTGCGCCGGATCGCGTTCTTCCTCGAACGCGCACATGAGCCGACCTACCGCGTACGCGCCTTCCGCAAAGCCGCCGACCTGGTGGAGCAGATGCCACCGGACGAGCTGGCCGGGCACGCCCGCAACGGCACGCTGACCGGGCTGCCCGGCATCGGCAAGGTCACCGCGCTGGTGATCGAGGAGTCGCTGCGCGGCGACGTGCCGGTCTATCTGCGGCGGTTGGAAGCCACTGAGGGAGAGCCGGTCGACGAGGCGGCGGCCGTACTGCGTTCGGCGCTCAGGGGTGATCTCCACACGCACAGCGACTGGTCCGACGGTGGTTCGCCCATCCGCGAGATGGCCGAGACGGCTCGTTCGCTGGGGCACGAGTACATCGCGCTCACTGACCACTCGCCCCGGCTGACGGTGGCCAACGGCCTGTCGGCGGACCGCCTCCGCCATCAGCTGGACGTGGTGGCGGAGCTGAACGAGGAGCTCGCGCCGTTCCGGATCCTCACCGGCATCGAGGTCGACATCCTTGAGGACGGCTCGCTCGACCAGGAGGACGAGCTCCTCGACCGCCTTGACGTCGTCGTGGCGAGCGTGCACTCCAAGCTGCGCATGGACAAGGTCGGCATGACCAAGCGCATGGTCGCGGCGATCGCCAACCCGCGGGTGAACGTGCTCGGGCACTGCACGGGCCGGATCGTGAAGGCGGGCGGCAAACGGGGTGGGCTCCGGCCGGAGTCGGAGTTCGAGGCCGCGCTCGTCTTCGACGCGTGCGCCGCGTACGACGTCGCCGTAGAGATCAACTCGCGGCCGGAGCGGCTCGATCCGCCCAAGCGGCTGCTGCGCCTCGCGGTCGAGGCCGGCTGCCGTTTCTCGATCGACTCGGACGCCCACGCGCCCGGCCAGCTCGACTGGCAGCCGTTCGGCTGTGACCGCGCCGCCCGCTGCGCCGTGCGCCCCGACCAGATCGTCAACACTCTCCCTGTCGACGACCTCCTGAGCTGGACGCGCGGCAAATAATCCGACAATTCGACGAGCGCACTGCCCATGCGGCGGGTGGCTGAACGGTCGGCGGGTAGTTGGACGTACGGCGAACAACAGGTGAACGAGGGCTGAGCGCCGTTGGTTGCTTGGGTGAATTGCCTGATTATTCATCTGTGTGTCTCTCGGTGGACGGTCTTCCCTCGGCACACTGTCGGCTGTTCGGTCCGGCGACCGCCGTACCGCGAGAACGTCTGAACGAGGTCATGCCATGTCCGAAGCATTCGCCGGCTCCCCTGTAGACCCCGACGACCAGAGCTCGAACCCTTCGGGGAACGAGGCGTTCCAGGACGTCGTGGAGCGGCGGTTGTCCCGCCGCGGGGTGTTGCGCACCGGAGGGATGGTGGCCGCGGCCGGATTCCTCGGCACCGGTGCCGTGGCGGGCGTCGCGCAGGCCACCGGCGGTGCGAGCCGCGAGGCCGTGGCGGCCGCCGGCTCGTCGGGCCGGGGACGCGGGCTGCTGCGCTTCAAGGCGGTGCCGCCCAGCGCCGCCGACACGCTGACGGTGCCGGAGGGCTACACCGCCCAGGTGCTGATCCCGTGGGGCACCCCGATCCGCGCCGGCGGCCCCGCCTGGAAGAAGGACGCGTCCAACACCGCGGCCGAGCAGGCGCAGCAGATCGGCATGCACCACGACGGCATGCACTACTTCCCGATGTCGCGCGGTGGTGACCAGGGTCTGCTCGTCCTCAACCACGAGTACGTCGACACCACGCTGCTCTACAAGGACGGCAACGCGACCGTCACCAAGGAAAAGGTCGACAAGGGACTCCACGGGCACGGCGTCAGCGTCGTGAAGGTCTCCCGCCACAAGGGCGGCTGGCGGCTGCGCGACTCCAAGTACAACCGGCGCATCCACGGCAACACCCCGATGACGTTCTCCGGCCCGGTCAAGGGCAACCACCCCGAGCTGGCCGCCAGCGGCCCGGTCCGGGGCACGCTCAACAACTGCTCCAGCGGCTACACCCCGTGGGGGACGTACGTCACCTGCGAGGAGAACTGGAACAGCTACTTCGGCACCGACAAGGCCGGATGGGCGCCGGACACCGAGCAGAAGCGCTATGGCGTGCAGGCGAGCAGCGCGCCGTACAACTGGCACAAGGCCGACCCGCGCTTCGACATCGCGGCCAACCCCAAGGAGGCCAACCGGTTCGGCTGGGTCGTCGAGATCGACCCGTTCGACCCGAAGAGCACTCCGGTGAAGCGCACCGCGCTGGGCCGTGTGAAGCACGAGAGCGCCACCGTCACCGAGTCCCGCGGCCGCGTCGTCGTCTACACCGGTGATGACCAGGACGGCGAGTACGTCTACAAGTTCGTGAGCAGCGAGCCCTGGCGCCGCCTGCGCGCGCGCCGCAAGAGCCCGCTGGACCACGGCACGCTCTACGTCGCCAAGTTCAACGACGACGGCACCGGCACCTGGCTGCCCCTCGTCTTCGGCAAGGGCCCGCTGACTGCGGCGAACGGCTGGAAGGACCAGGCCGACGTCCTGATCCGTACCCGTACCGCCGCCGACGCCGTGGGCGCCACCAAGCTCGACCGCCCCGAATGGGTCGCGGTGCACCCGCACAACAAGGACGTCTACCTCACGCTGACCAACGGCGCGGGCAATGGCGGCAAGGTCAACCCGCGCAAGCCCAACCCGTACGGCTCCATCGTGCGGTGGCGCGAGAAGCACGGCGACAACACCGCGCTGACGTTCACGTGGGACATCTTCGACCTCGCCGGCGACCCCAAGTATGACCCGACGGTCAAGCTGGGCCCCGACAACATCCACGGCTCCCCGGACGGCATCGGCTTCGACCGGTCCGGCCGGCTGTGGATCCAGACCGACATCTCCAACTCGTCGCAGAATCTGGCCAGCAAGGGCTACGACAACATCGGCAACAACATGATGCTCGCCTCCGACCCGAAGACGGGCGAGATCCGGCGCTTCCTCGTCGGCCCGCGCGGCGCGGAGATCACCGGCTGGACGATCTCGCCCGACCAGCGGTCGTTGTTCATCAACGTCCAGCACCCCGGCGAGGCCACGGCCGCGTGGGGCACGCCGACTCCCGAGAACCCGCGGGTGGTCAGCAACTGGCCGGATTACGACCCCCAGGGCCGCCCCCGCGCCGCCACCGTCGTGATCCGCAAGAAGGACGGCGGGGTCATCGGCACCTGACATCCGCGTTCCCTGCGGGCCGGGCAGCGTCAGCCTCCCGGCCCGCGGTTCGTTGACCGGTCCGGGTAGCGTCGGCACCGTCCCGATCAGCACGGAAGGACGGCGCGGATGACCGAGATCACCCACCGGTTCGTCGAGTCCACCAGCGGCCTGCGGATGCATGTCGCGGAGGCCGGTGAGGGGCCGCTGGTCCTGCTGCTGCACGGCTTCCCCGAGTGCTGGTATTCGTGGCGCCACCAGCTGACCGCCCTCGCGGAGGCGGGTTTCCACGCCGTCGCGCCCGACCAGCGCGGCTACGCCCGTACCGGTGGCCCCGAGGAGGTCGACAAGTACTCGCTCCTGCACCTGGTGGGCGACGCCGTCGGCCTCATCGAGGCGCTGGGCGCTGAGCAATCTTCGGTAATCGCTGAGCAATCTTCGGTAATCTCGCAACAGGCCTTTGTCATCGGCCACGACTGGGGTGCCCCGGTGGCCTGGGCCACGGCGCAGCTCCGGCCTGATCTCGTACGGGGCGTGGCGTGCCTGTCCGTGCCGCACCGGCCGCGCGGGTCGAAGCCGCCGGTCGCGACCATGCGCAAGCAGTTCGGCGATGGCTTCTACATGGTCCATTTCCAGCAGCCGGACGTGCCCGAGGCCGAGTTCGAACGCGCCCCCGCCGCGACGTTCCGGCGGATGTTGTACGCGGCGTCCGGCGACGGGCCGGCCGCCGCCCCGATCGTCCCGGCGGGCGGCGGCTTCCTCGACGTGTGCCCGGAGCCAGAGGAGTACCCGGACTGGCTGACCGCCGAGGACGTCGCCACGTTCGTCCGCGAATACGAGGGGACGGGCTTCAGCGGCCCGATCAACTGGTACCGCAACCTCGACCGCAACTGGGAGCTCACCGCCGCCTGGCATCGCGTGCCCGTCACGCCGCCCGCGCTTTACATCGTCGGGGACCGCGACACGGTGGTGGCCGGGCCGGGCACGCGGGAGAGGATCGATCGGATGTCGGACTTCGTGCCCAACCTGCGCGAGACCATCTGGCTGCCGGGCTGCGGTCACTGGACCCAGCAGGAACGCCCGACCGAGGTGAACGAGGCCCTGATCGGCTTCCTGCGCTCGCTCTGAGGAATGTCAGACCCCCGGCGTACGGTCGCGGGGTGAATCGGACCGACCGCCTGTACGCCTTGGTGGAGCATCTGCGGGCCTGCGCCCCGCGCCGGGTCAGCGCGCGTGCGCTCGCGGCGCGGTTCGAGGTGAGCGTCCGCACGATCGAACGGGACATCTCCGCCCTCCAGCAGGGCGGCGTGCCGATCTATGCCGACGTGGGGCGGGCCGGCGGCTACACGCTCGACAAGAGCCGCACGCTGCCGCCGCTCAATTTCACGCCCGCCGAGGCGGTGGCCGTCGCGATCACTCTGAGCCGTGCGGAGGGCTCGCCGTTCTCGCGCTCCGCCCGGACCGCCCTGCAAAAGATCGTCGCGGCCATGTCGGCGGCGGACGGCGCGTCCGCGCGCGAGCTCGCCGGGCGCATCCGCCTGCTCGCGCCGCTGGAGGACGACGGGCCCGCCGGCCAGAGAGAGCGGGTCCCCGCGGTCCTGGAGGAGGCGGTGTCCGCCCGGCGCGTGGTGCGGCTGGCCTACATCGACAAGGACGGCACCGAGACCGAACGCGACGTCGAGCCGGTGGCGTTCACCGGCGGCACCAACGCCTGGTACCTGATCGGCTGGTGCCGCCTGCGCGGCGACGCCCGCGTCTTCCGCATCGACCGTGTCCGCCGCGCCGCGCTCTTGGAGGAGACGGCCCCCGAACGCCGCTTCGAAGACGTCACCGACGACCCGCCCAACGTCATCGTGAGAGCCCTCGACTTCGTCTGAACGCGGTGCGGCCCGCCCGGCGGGGTGCCGGGCGGGCCGCGTTGTCCGCAGGGTTCGCGGACGCTGTCAGATCAGCCGAGGAGGTGTCGCATCGCCCTCTTCACGAAGTCGTTGCGGGCCTCGGTGGACATGCCCTCTGCGCCGAAGCCGACGTAGACGGTGTCCTTGGTGGTGACGCCGGCACCCTCCTCGAAGGCCTGCTGGCTGCGGGCCCAGTCGTTGGAGGCCGGGGCCGAACCCGTGGGCGGTCCCGCGACGGTCCAGCCGCCGAGGTCGGACTCGAAGGAGGTCTCCGCGAGCGTCGCGCCACCCGCGGTGATCTTCGCGTCGTCGAGGAACACGCCGAGGCCCTGGGTGCCCCAGTCGCTGACGTAGGAGATGGAGATCTCGACCTTCTTGCCCGCGTAGGGCGTCAGGTCGATCGACCATTCCTTGTAGCCGTTGGACTTGCCGCTGGCGGCGTGCCAGGCGCCGGTGGTGCCGGTCGCCGAGCAGTCCTGACCCTGGTAGTGGTTCAGGTGCGGGTGGATCGCACGCCAGCCTGAGGCGCAGCTGTCACCCGTGCCCTGCTGGGTGTTGCCGTTGGCGTCCGGAAGTGTCGTCCAGTCGTCCTGCCCCTCGGTGTGGGCCTCGACGAACATGTAGTCCCAGTTCGGCTCGGTCTCGTAGGAGGATTGGAAGGTGAGCTTCCCGTCGGTCTTGCCGGTCAGGTCGACCGTGCGGGTGAGCCGCTTGTACGACACGTCGGCCTGGCCGCTGTAGACGTACCAGGAGCCGGTGCGCGGGTCGTACGGTGCGCCGCCCGGACGGTCCCACTTGATCGGGGCGCTGGTGGCGAACTGCGGGAACTCCTTCTTCGGCAGGAAGCTCGACGTGCTCAGGAACGACCCGGTGTGGTCCTGGTTGTTCGCCGAGTCGCCGCCGTTGAGCGGGGCCGCGAAGCCGTTGAACTTCCCGTCCACACCCTTGACCGGGTACGGCTTGCCGTCCTGCCCGGTGCCGCCGTCGCTGATGTAGCTGTAGGCACCGAGGTAGTACTGCAGGAAGTCGTTGAACATCGGCAGGCACGGCGGGTCGCTCGGCGTGGTGCACTCCGGTTGGGCCGGGGAGTCCGGCTCGTAGAAGTACGAACCGTCGGCGCCCTGCGCGAAGCCCGCGTACTTGCCGGTGAGCAGCAGCTTGCCGCCCTCGTTGACGTAGTCGCGGACGCTGAGCTCCAGGTCGAAGCCGAGCTTGGCCGCGGTACCGCCAGGCTGGCCGGTCGACCGCGGGATGATGTCGTCTCCGGTCTCCCAGACGACCGCCTTGTAGTGGCTGAGCACACCGAGGTGGTGCGGCGCCTTGCGGCCGTTCTTGTCGATGTCGTAGACGTCGGAGCTGTAGCCCGCCGCCGTCAACGAGGAGGCGTAGGCGCCGGTGTACTTGGCCTGGGTGACGCCCTGGGCCGGGCTGGCGCCCGTGACGTCTTCGGCTGCGAGCACCAGCACCTTGCCGCCGATGTCCGAGGCGACCGTGTAGGTGAACTTCTGGCTGCTCACCTTCTTGTCCTTGTTGCGCGCCTCGAACCAGACCTCGACCTTGTCACCGGCCTTGGTGCCGCGCACCTTGCCGCGGTACTCGCCGAAGTAGTGACGGCCTTCGTCGCCGTACCGTTCGCCGCCCTTCCACTCGCGGACGGAGGTGTTCACGGTGCGGCCGCCGTTCACGCTGTAGCGCAGGCTGAGCCCCTTGAGGGACTTGCGGGCCGTGACCGCCACCGGCTGGGTGCGGCCGTGCGAGACCTCGAACGCGTCGGCGACCAGGTCCGGCGTGGTCTTGCCGACCACGGACACCGGCTTGTCGGGGCTGTGCGAGGACTTGGCCGTCGCGATCGCCAGCGGGAGGTTCTTGAGGTACTCCTGCTGGATCAGCTTCTCGTCGTCCGGGAAGTGGAAGACGCTGGCGCATTCCTCGGGCTTCCACTGGTCGTCCGGGTCGATGGCGCTGATCGTCTGGCAGGTCGACATCTCGGGCGTGTAGGCCAGCACGCCGTGGCGCTCGCCCATGTGGCCGTCGGTGTCGCCGTTGGTGATGTAGAGCTCGGCCCCGAGGTCGGGGTCGTAGCCGGGCACCGCCGGGTGCTCGTCGTCACCGAGCAGTGCCTCGAAGACCTTGTCGTCCGGGCTCGGCGTCTGCTGCTGCCAGCCGACGCCGTAGAGCAGCAGCTCGGCGGCCGAGTGGTAGTTGACCAGCAGCTTGGGCTTGAGCTTGCGGATGAAGGCGTCCTGCACCTTGGTCTCCGGCTCGGAGCCCGGGCCGGTGCCGCGGTAGGTCTGGCTGTCGCGCTGCGGCGAGGAGCCCTCGTTGTCGTAGCCCCACTTGTAGGGGAAGTTGCGGTTGGGGTCCACGCCGTCGGCGGTGGTGATCTGACCGTCGCCGTCGTTGTCGCGGACGTTCTTGCGCCACATCCGGTAGTCGGGGTTGAACGTGAGGTCGTAGCCGTCGACGTTGATGACCGGGATGAACCAGATGTCGGTCGTGTTGACGAGCTTGGTGATCTCGGCGTCCGTGCCGTAGCTGTTCAGGAAGTGGTGCATCGTCCGGCGCACCTGCTCCGGTGTGATCCACTCACGGGCGTGCTGGGCCGCCTGGAAGACCACCGAGGGGCGGCTGCCGCTCGTCGGGTAGGTGCGGGCGCCCTTGGTGACCCGCACCGCGGTGATCGGCTGCCCCTTGAGGGACTTGCCGATGTCCACGGCCCGGGCGATGTTCGGGTGGTCCGCCGCCGCCTTGACGATCTCCTCGCGGAGGTTGCCGGCTCCCGAGTACGGGCGGAACACGTTGCCCTGGGCGGCGAGCGTCCTGGAACGTTCGCTCGCGCTCTTGCCCTTCACCTTCTTTACCTGGAGTGGCACGCCCTTGGCTTGCAGGGCCTGGCCCTGCGCGCGGCTCATCGCGACCTCGACCGGGAGCTTGCCGCCCTGGGCCTTGCCCATGGCGATGTCCTCGTGGTCGAGCCCGAGTTCACGGAGTTTCTTGACGTGGTCCACCGTCAGCTGACCGGTGAACACCTCCATCCGGTCATTGGCACGCGTCGGACCCCCGGGCGCGGCGGTGGCGGGCGAGGCCGCCACCAATCCGGCTCCGAGGGTCAACGCGGCGAAGAATGAGGTGACTCTGCGCCTCATTGCGCCTCCATGGCACTCAAGGGGATTGAGGAGTCGTTGGCCGAGCGGGGGCGCACGTAGATCTCCTCAGAGTGAGGTCAGCGTCCACGAGTCGGTAAGAGTGGTCAATGCCTTATCTGAGGTTTGTTCAGATTTGCCAGCTTTGGGGTGGGGGTTCGCATCGTTGCCAGACGTTGACAGAAACACCGACAGGGGGTTGTCGCGACGGCGCTGGACGCTGGTCCTGCAAACGGCCAAGTCATCCGTTGTGGAGGAGACCAATGACAGTTCCCACGTTCAATACCGTCGCGTGGTTCCAGGTGGGGGCCGCGGCGCCCGAGGACGCCCGGCGCTTCTACGGCGAGCTGTTCGGCTGGCGGTTCCAGATCGACCCGGACGACGACGGATATGACCTGATCAGCTACCCGGGCGACGACCGCCCGAGCGGCGGTCTGGCCTACGGCGGCACGGACGCGTACATCGAGGGCACCGACGACCAGGCGCTGTTCCTGGTGCTCGTCGAGGATGTGGCGGCCATGTGCGAACGCACCGAGCGCCTCGGCGGCAAGGTCGTACGGCCCATGGCCACGACCGGTTCCGGCCTGAAGTTCGCGTACGTGGTCGATCCGTCGGGCAATCGGTTCGGCGTCTTCACACCTCCGCTGCCGCCCGCCTGACCAGAATTGGTCAGGGCACGTCATGGGGCCTCCACGTGGCGTGGAGGCCCCCACGGGCTTCAAGGCTCCACCGGCTTCAACGTGCCAGCGAGCACTCGTTCGGCAGGTCCCCGGTCGCAGGGCGGGGGAGAGTGGCGTCAGGCGGCGGAGCCTCGCCCCCCGTCGTCCAGCCTTCCAACGCGGTGAACGCGCTGCGGAAGCACGGCAGGATCGGCCGGATCCGCGCAGAACCCTGTACAGCGGCCAACCCGTCCACATGGTTGCCGCCCTCGATCCGGTAGTACCGGTGCAGCCGGTCCCGGCCCCGCGTGCGCACGAGCCGTTCGTACACGTCGGAGTCGAGAGAGATCGGCAGTAGCGTGTCCAGCGTGCCGTGCAGGGTGATGAGCGGGCGGCCGATGCGTCCGTTCAGCGAGATCTTCTGGACCGCCTTGCGCACCGAGCGCGGCCGTGACGCGTAGTCGTAGTCGGCGTCGCAGGCAGGCGTGCCGGACGCGCAGAACGGAGTTCCCGCCTCAGTGGAGCCGTCGTACGCGGGATCGAGCTCCTCACGGTAGATGCGCTGCGTGAGGTCCCAGTAGACCTTGAAATGGAAGTCCCACAGGAAGGATGAGTCCGCCGGGAAGCCCGCTGCCTGGACCTCCGCGGTGTCTCCCGCCGCATATCCGCGTAGCGCGCGCGGGAGGAACGTCAGCAGATTCGGACCGTGCGCTCGCCAGAGGGTGCCTTCCCAGTCGACGCCGCCGTCGTACAGCCCGGGGTGGTTTTCGAGCTGCCAGCGCACGAGGTAGCCGCCGTTGGAGACGCCTGCGGCATAGGTGCGGCGGGCCGGTCGCCTGTAGTGGCTCGCGACCGCCTTCTTGGCGGCCTTGGTGAGCTGGGTGAGGCGGTGGTTCCACTCGGCGATGGCGTCTCCGGGCCGGGCGCCGTCCCGGTAGAACGTCGCGCCCACGTTCCCCTTGTCGGTCGCGGCGTAGGCATAACCCTTGGCCAGGGCCCAGTCGGAGATCGTGAAGTCGTTCGCGTACTGCCCCCGAACACCCGGTGACCCGGCCACGACGAGCCCGCCGTTCCAGCGCGCCGGCAGGCGGATCACGAACTGCGAGTCATGGTTCCAGCCGTGCGCCGCGTTGAACGTCGAGGTGTCAGGGAAGTACCCGTCGACCTGCACGCCCCGTACACCGGTCGGATTCCGGGCCCCGGCCGGATGCAGCCCTGCCCAGTCAGCCGGAATGGTGTGCCCGGACGCGACCGTCCCAGCCGTGGTCAAGTCGTCCAGACAAGCGCTGACCTGCCTCTCCGCTCCCGGCACCCGGACCGCGCCACACCCTGCGTTTCCCGGCGCCGCCGCGTGGCTTGGTGCGGGGGCTATTACTGCTGCTGCGGCTAGAGCCAGGCCGAGAGCAAGGCCTGCCACGATGCTGCTCGGGGCCGATTGGGGGCGGGGCGGTTTCATGGCGGCTCCTAGGGGTGGGGAGTTCCGCCCTCATGGTGCTGAGGTGTGGTGACGTGGGCCACGTGGCCGGACGCCACATTGCGCCGCGTTCGAATGTCGTTTGTCGCCAGGTGAGGGACCCTCGCGTCGGCGAGGCAGCACTGCCTTCTGCGGACTGTCTCCAGGTCGGCGGCACCATATTGAGGCCAGGTGGGGCCTTTCTACGTGGCGGAGCCACATAGCGAGCTGTCGAGAGATGTGTAAGGGCTCCTGACCTCGGTGTGATGTGGGTTAGCCCCGTGTTTTCGCGCTGGATTGTGTGTTGAACCCACATGGAACGGTCCCGGAACGCGACTTAGTGTCCTGCGTCACACCCCGGAGTTGTGGCTCCGGGCCACCCCGCTATCCGGAGGAGGCCGCATGGACGGTCCTGTTCTGCGTGCACAGGGCCTGGTGAAGGAGTTCCGCGGGTTCCGCGCCGTGGACGGCGTGGACCTGGACGTGGCGGACGGCAGTGTGCACGCGCTGGTCGGCCCGAACGGCGCGGGCAAGACCACGCTGTTCAACCTGCTCACCGGATTCCTCAAACCCAGCGCCGGCCGGATCCAGCTCGGTGACCGCAACCTCACCGGGCGGCGGCCCGAACAGGTGGCGCGGCTCGGCGTGGCCCGCTCGTTCCAGATCACGAGCCTCTTCGCGCAGCTCACCCCGCGGGAGCATCTGCAGCTGGCACTTGCCGGCGGCAGCGGGATCACTTGGCGGTTCTGGCGTTCGGAACGTGCGCTGGATCGGTTCTCGGCGCGTGCCATGGAACTGCTCGACCAGGTGGGGCTGGCCGCGCAGGCGCACACCCCGGCGGGGACGCTCGCGTACGGGCGCAAGCGGGCCCTGGAACTGGCGCTCGCCCTGGCCCTCGACCCCAAGGTGCTGCTGCTCGACGAGCCCACGGCGGGGATGGGCGTCGAGGACATCGACCGGACCGTGGACCTCGTCCAGAAGGTGCGGCAAGGACGGACGGTCGTGCTCGTCGAGCACAACATGAACGTCGTCTCGCGGCTCGCCGACCAGGTCACGGTCCTGCAGAACGGCCGCGTGCTGGCCGAAGGGCCGTACGACCAGATCCGCGACGACCCGCGGGTCATCGCCGCCTACCTCGGCGAGGCACCGGCGGAGACCGGGGGAGCGGAGGAAGCCGGAGGAGCGACGAAGGCCGGAGGAGCGGCGGACTCCGCCGGGGGAGGGGACGCGCATGTTGCGGATTGAGGGATTGTCGGCCTGGTACGGCGAGGCGCAGGTCCTGCGCGAGGCCGACCTGGAGGTGCGCGAGGGCGAGATCGTCACGCTGGTCGGCCGCAACGGCGCGGGCAAGACCACGCTGCTGCGGTGCGTGATGGGCATGCACGGGCGTGCCGAGGGGCGCGTCTCGTTCGTCGACGAGGACGTCACGCGGCTGGCGGTGCACCGGCGGGTGCGGCGCGGCCTCGGGTACGTGCCGGACGACCGCGGCATCTACGCCACGCTCAGCGTCGAGGAGAACCTCACCCTCCCGCCGCGCGTCGGGCCCGATCCGTGGTCGCTGGAACGGGTGTACGAGACCTTCCCGCGACTGAAGGACCGGCGCGGTTTTCCCGGGACGAAGCTCTCCGGAGGCGAGCAGCAGATGCTCGCCCTCGCCCGGGTGCTGCGCATGGGCGCGCGGCTGCTGCTGTGCGACGAGCCCACCGAGGGCCTGTCCCCGCTGATCGTCCGGCAGATCGGCGACATCCTCCGCGAGGTCAAGGCACAGGGCGTGACCGTGCTGCTCATCGAGCAGAACGTGCACTTCGCCGCGACCGTCGCCGACCGCCACTACCTGCTCGCCGAGGGCCGGATCGTCGAGTCGCTCGACAACGACGAGATGAAGGCCCGCGAGGGCGAGCTCCTCGAACACCTCGGAATCTGAGACCCACCGGACTTAGGAGAAACGCGGATGAAGGCACTGGGACGCGCGGCCGCCGTGGCCGCGGCGGGAACGATGCTGGCGGGCTGCGGGGGCGGGCCGGGCGGGAGCGGCGGCAAGATCAGCGACGGCAAGGTGGTGCTCGCCGTCCTCAACGACCAGTCGGCCATCTACGCCGACCTGTCCGGCAAGAACAGCGTCGAGGCGGTCAAGATGGCCGTCGCCGACTACAAGGCCAAGTACGGCGACAAGGCCGTCACCGAGAAGATCGACGTCATCGCGGCCGACCACCAGAACAAGCCCGACATCGCCAATTCCAAGGCGCAGGAGCTGTACGACCGGCAGAAGGCCGACACGATCATGGACGTCCCGACGTCCTCGGCGGCCCTGGCCGTGGCCAACATCGCCAAGACCAAGAAGAAGGTCTTCCTCGACATCGGCGCCGCGACCACCGCGCTGGAGGGCGCGAACTGCAACAAGTACACGTTCCACTACGGCTACAACACGTACATGCTGGCGCACGGCACCGGCGACACGGTGACCAAGGACGGCGCCAAGAACTGGTACGTCGTCTATCCGGACTACGCGTTCGGCCAGGACATGAACAAGAGCTTCTCCGCGGCGGTCCTGGGCGCGGGCGGCAAGATCGTGAAGAGCGACCCGGCGCCGTTCCCGAACGACAACTTCTCCACGTTCCTGCTCAAGGCCCCGGGGCTGAACCCCAAGCCGCAGGTGCTCGGCACCATGCAGGCCGGGGGCGACCTCGTCAACCTGGTGAAGCAGTACAACGAGTACAAGCTGCGCGACAAGGGCATCGGGCTCGCGGTCGGGCTGATGTTCCTCACCGACATCCACTCGCTGGGCGCGGACGCGCTGGCCGGGACGAAGTTCACCGACCCCTGGTACTGGAACGCCGACCAGGGCAACCGGGCCTGGGCCGACAAGTTCCTCGCCAAGACCGGCAAGCGGCCGACGTTCGCGCACGCCGCCAACTACAGCGCGGCGCTCCAGTACCTCGACGCCGTGCAGCGCGCCGGAACCGACAAGTCCGACGACGTGGTCAAGCAGCTCGAAGGCCACAAGTTCGAGGACGTCTTCGCCAAGAACGCCACCATCCGCGCCCAGGACCACCTGCTCCTGCACGACGTGGCGCTCGCCCAGGTCAAGCCGTCCAGCGAGGTCAAGGAGCCCTGGGACTACGAGAAGGTCCTCAAGACCATCCCGGCCGACCAGGCGTTCCAGAAGCCCGACCCCGCCTGCAAGCTCTAGCCGCCCCGCCCTCGTAGGGAGGTCATCATGCTCGAACAGGCCTTCAACGGCCTGGTGGGCGGGGCGTTCTTCGCCCTGCTCGCCCTGGGGCTCGCCGTCATCTTCGGGATGTTGGGCGTCGTCAACTTCGCCCACGGCGCGTTCTACATGCTCGGCGCGTTCGGCGCCTTCGTCCTGCTGGACTCGTTCGGCGTGAACTTCTGGGTCGCGCTGTTCGCGGTGCCGGTCGTGCTCGGCGTGGTGGGCGTCGTGCTGGAACGGCTGTTCATCCGGCGCCTCGCCCCGCTCGATCCGCTCTACAACTTCCTCTTCACGTTCGGCCTCACGCTGATCCTGCAGGACCTGATCAAGAGCCGGTACGGGGTGCAGTCGCAGCCCTATCCGCGGCCGTCGGCGCTGTCGGGCTCGCTCGACCTCGGGCTCTTCACCTACCCGACGTACCAGGTCTTCGTGCTGGCGATGTCGCTGGCGGTCTGCGCGCTGGTCTGGCTCGCGCTCACCCGCACCCGGGTCGGCATGATCGTGCGCGCGGCGACCGAGAAGCCCGAGCTCACCCGGGCCCTCGGTATCGACGTCGGCCGCTGGGTCACGCCGGTGTTCGGCTTCGGCATCGCGCTGGCCGGGCTGGCGGGCGTGCTCGCCGCTCCGATGCGCGCGGTCAACCCGCTGATGGGCGCCGACCTGATCATCACGGTGTTCGCGGTGGTCGTGATCGGCGGGCTGGGTTCGATCTTCGGATCGGTCACGGCGGGCTTCGCGATCGGGCTGGTGTCGGCGCTGGGCAATCTGTACGTGCCCGCGCTGTCGCAGACCCTGGTCTTCATCCTGATGGCCGCCGTGCTCCTGTGGCGACCGGCCGGCCTCTTCGGCCGCGAGGAGGCGATGTCGTGATCCTTTCCAAGCTGGCCGCGCGGCCGGTCCTCCTGCTGTTCGGGCTGGTCGCCGCGTTCGCGCTGCCCTGGATGATCTATCCGCCGGTCGCGATGGACATCGCCTGCTGGGCGTTGTTCGCAGCGGCGCTCGACCTGCTGCTCGGCTTCACGGGGCTGTTGTCGTTCGGGCATGCCGCGTTCTGGGGCGGCGCCGCGTACGCCGCCGGGCTGATCGCGGTGCACTGGGGTGTGCCGTTCCCGGTGGCGGTGCTGGGTGGTGCGCTTTTCGCGGCGGTGCTCGCCGTGCCGATCGGCTATCTGTCGGTACGGCTGCGCGGCATCTACTTCGCCATGGTGACGCTCGCGTTCGCCCAGATGGTCTATTTCGTGGTCAACCAATGGCGTGACCTGACGGGAGGAGAGAACGGTCTGCAGGGCGTGCCCCGGGAGTTTTTCGGGGTGGATCTGTCGGACCCGTTCTTCTTCTACTACGCGGGCCTGCCGTTCGTTCTGCTCGGGCTCTTCGCGGTTTGGCGGATCGTGCGTTCGCCGTTCGGTCGCGTTCTGGTGTCAATCCGCGACAACCCGGCGCGCGCGCAAGCGCTCGGCTATCCGGTCGAACGCTACAAACTGCTGGCGTTCGTTCTCTCGGCTGGGCTGTCGGGACTTGCCGGCGGCCTCTATGCCATCAGCCACGGCTTCGCTTCGTTGCACGAGGTCTACTGGACGACGTCCGGCCAGGCCGTGATGGCGGTCGTCCTCGGCGGCATCGGCACGTTGTGGGGCGGCGCGATCGGCGCGGCGCTGATCGTCGAGCTGAACGACTACCTGGCCACCGCGGGCTTCACCGAGACCGGGCTGGTCACCGGCGGCATCTTCGTGGTGATCGTGCTGGTGTTCCGGCGCGGAGTCTGGGGTACGGCCCGTGACCTCATCGCCGCCCGCACCGCCCAGCGGAGCCCGTCCACGGGGACGGACGCTGCGGGGACGGACACGGCGGCCGGTCAGGCTGAGGCGCCGGACCGGCAGGAAGTGACCGCGCGGTGACAGCGACGAGCACGGCCCGTTCGGGGGAGGGCCTGGACCTCTCGGGACGGCGGGCGCTGGTGACCGGCGGGGCGAGCGGGATCGGGCGCGCCTGCGCGGCCCGGCTCGCCGCCGCCGGCGCCCAGGTGACCATCGTGGACATCCGGGCCGACGTGGCCCGCGCGACCGCCGCCGAGATCGGCGCGGCCGCGCTCGCCGCCGACCTGTCCGACATGGCGGCCATCGACGCGCTGGACTTCGGTGACGCGGACATCGTGGTCAACAACGCCGGGGTCCAGCATGTGGCGCCGGTCACCGAGTTCCCGCCCGACACGTTCGCCCAGATCATGCGGATCATGGTGGAGGCGCCGTTCCGGCTGGGCCGCCGGGTGCTCCCCGGCATGTACGCGCGCGGCTGGGGCCGGATCGTCAACGTCTCGTCGATCCACGGCCTGCGCGCCTCGCCCTACAAGGTCGCGTACGTGACGGCCAAGCACGCGCTCGAGGGCCTCTCCAAGGTCTTCGCCCTCGAAGGCGCCGCCCACGGCGTGACCTCGAACTGCGTGAATCCCGCGTACGTGCGCACACCACTGGTCGAGGCCCAGATCGCCGACCAGGCAGCCGCGCACGACCTGCCGCCCGCCGAGGTCCTGGAGAAGATCATGCTCGCCCGCGCGGCCGTCCGGCGCCTGATCGAGCCGGAGGAGGTCGCCGAGATGGTCGCCTATCTGTGCTCGCCGGCCGCGGCGATGGTGACCGGCGCCTCGTTCGCCATCGACGGCGGCTGGACGGCGCACTGAGAATGCGCGCACTGAGAATGCCCGCACTGAGCATGTCACCGGCGATGTCATCGACAATGGTCGGACCATGACCTGCGCCATCTTCCTCGAACTGCTCGCCCGGGAGGCCTCCCCAGTCGAGTTCGAGGCCCCGCTCCTGGAAGCCCGCGCCGCCGGCGCGCCGCCGGAGGAACTGGCCGAGCTCGAACGGACCAAGCTCGCCGCCCTGCGGGTGCGGACGCTCCTGGAGCGCCGCGCCCGCCGGGAGGCGGAGCTGTCGGCCCTCTTCGACACCGCGAGCGACCTCGCCGGGCTGCGCGACCTCGACGCGGTGCTGGAGGCGATCGTCCGCCGTGCCCGCCGCCTCCTGCACGCCGACATCTCGTACATGACCTTGAACGATGACGAACGCGGCGACACGTTCATGCGCGTGACCGACGGCTCGGTGTCGGCGGCGTTCCGTGCCCTCCGTCTCCCCATGGGCGCCGGCCTGGGCGGCCTGGTGGCCCAGACCGCGACGCCCTACACCAGCGCCGATTACCCGGCGGACGAACGCTTCCATCACCTGTCGTTCATCGACAGCGCCGTGGGCGAAGAAGGCCTCGTGGCCATCCTCGGCGTCCCCATGCGCCTGGGCGGCCGCGTCATAGGCGTTCTGTACGCGGCCAACCGCAGTGCCCGCCCCTTCGTACAGGAAGAAGTGACGCTCCTCGGCTCGCTGGCAGCCCACGCCGCCATCGCCATCGACAACGCCCGGCTCCTGGAAGAGACCCGGGCCGCCCTGGACGAGCTCTCCTCCGCCAACAAGCTCATCCAGGCCCGCAGCACGGCGGTGGAACGAGCCGCCCAAGCCCACGACCGCATGACGGCTCTGGTGGTTCGAGGCGGCGGCGTCGAGGACGTGGCGGCAGTGGTCACGGACGTCCTGGGCGGCGCCTTGGTCGTCCTGGACGCGGAAGGCCGTCGCCTGGCGGCCCTGGGCGAAGCCGGTGACCTGAACGAGGCCGACATCGAAGCCGCCGCGACCGCCTCCCGGTCCCTCGGCCGCACCGTTCAACGCGGTGGCCTGTGGGTCACCTCCATGGCTGCCGGAGCCGAGGCTCTGGGCACCCTCGTCCTCCGTACGTCCGACGACATGCCCGACCCCGACCAGCGCATCCTCGAACGTGCCGCCCTCGTGACCGCCCTGCTCCTCCTCTTCCGCCGCAGCGTCGCCGAAGCCGAAGGCCGCGTTCGCGGCGAACTCCTCAACGACCTCCTCGCGGGCCGCGCCGACCAGGAGGCCCTCCGCGACCGCGCCAAGCTCGTCGGCGTGGACCTCACCGCCCCGCACATCCTCGTCGTGGCCCGCCACAACGGCGACCGCCAGCGCGCCGCGTTCTGGGCCACGTCCCATGCCGCCCTGCGCCAGGGCCTGGTCGCCGCCCGCGGTGACGAGGTGATCCTGTTGCTGCCCGGCACGAGTCCCGGGCCCGAAGCCCGCCAGGTGGCCCGGGACCTGTCGGCGGCCCTGGGCGGACCCGCCACCGCCGGTGCCGCCGGCCCGCTCGACACACCCACCGACATCGCCCCCGCCCACCGCGAAGCCGAGCGTTGCGCCGAGGCGCTGCTCTCCCTAGGCCGTTCCGGCGACGGCGCGAGCTCGGACGAACTCGGCTTCGTGGGCCTCCTGGTCGGCGACGGCCGCGACGTACCGGCGTTCCTGTCGTCCGCCCTGGGCCCCGTCCTCGCCTATGACGAACGCCGCGGCACCGCCTTGATCCAAACCTTGGAGACCTACTTCGCCGCAGGTTGCAGCCTCTCCAGATCCGCCGAACGCCTTCACATCCACGTCAACACGGTCACCCAACGCCTAGACCGCGTGGCGCAACTCCTAGGCGAAGACTGGCAGTCGCCGGACCGCTCCCTGGAGCTCCAGCTAGCCCTACGTCTAAACCGCCTCCGCACCGCCCTCTAGCCGCACTCGCCAGAGTCCGGCCTCGCCGTCCGTAGGCTGACCAATGTGTATCGACCAAGTGCGGGCTTCAGGCGCACTGCCGAAGAACGGCGCGATCAGCTGCTCTCGTGGAACCGGGGCGACACGGCGTTCTTTGCCGCCGGAGCGTGCCACATCCTTGCGTACGCGTTCTTGGAGAAGCATCCGGAGGCCGGATTTTATCCCGTCGGCCTCTGGCCATGTGGAGCAAAAGACCCGAGCCACGTCTACGTCACGGACGGCACGTGGGCGTTCGACCATGACGGATGGACCTTGCAGTCCGAATTGCTGGCCGTCACACGTGCCGCCGAACCAGACGCCGACTTCCAGCCACGCCCGATCCCCATCAACCTCGGTGACTACTGCGCCCGCTACAACCACCGGCCCCGGCATCTCTTTGCGTTCGATCCATGGGAACGCGCCTTGCGATACATCGCACAGTTCGAACGCGGGCCGTGAAAGTCGGTCATTTTGTTCGCTGCCGGGTGGCCTGCCACCAGCTGCGCATCTGTTCCATGGATTTCTTGTTGTGCTCGCGGACCGACTGCGGTGTCCGGGAGCTCGATTGGAAGGCGCCCACCTTGGCCTGGCGCGGGATTCCCTCGGAATCTTTCCAGCGGATGCTGGCGTCGGAGACATCGAAGGCGATGATGGACGCGGTCGGAATGCGGATGGTGCGCAGGGAGCCGCGGATGGTGATCTCGCCGGGGCGGCAAATGGCGGCAAGGCGATAGGCGCGTGAGACCACCAGCAATCCAGCGACGAGGATCATGAGGATCGAGACGCGGAGGACCGCTTTGCCCACGGCTGAGTCTCCCGCCAGGCTGTGCACAACAGAGCCGGGGAACCAGAGGGTCGGAGACAGCGCCACGAAAATACAAGCGGGCGCCACCCGGGTGGTGAGCTTGGGACGCAGGACCAATTCCTCCATGAAGATCAGATGTTTTCATGCCCTGCCCGGTTCCGCCATGGTCGTCCCGGGGCCGGCAGGGGATGGCAGGGGGTCGCGGGCCAGGACCAGCGATTTAAGGGATGAACCTTCGCGCTGGAGAGCTCCGTAGAACGGGCGGAGATCGCCCGTGGAAGGAGCGAATTCGTGCGGAGTACCAGACTGGTGGCCGGCCTGCTGGGGGTCCTGTGCCTGGCGGGAACGGCGGCGTGCGACTCGGGGGAGCAGCGCTTCGCAGGATTGGTGGCCGGTACGTCTTCGGCCGCCTGCGCGCAAGTACAGCAGCAGATCTCGGCCGGGCAGGCCGTGGACGTCGGCGCAGCCAAACAGTGTGACCAGGTCGAATTCGCCGCCCTCGAACTGGAGCGGCAGGCCGCCAGAGCCCGCGGCGAGCAACCGGCCGTTCTCAACAGCAACACGTGCGAGGCGGTGAACGCACGGGCGGCTCAGGGCGATCCCGCGCTCGATTTCGACCTCGCGTTCCACTGCCGCCAGCGTGAACGGTTCGCCAACGCCACGAACGCGCAGACCGGCGCTGGACCGGCGAAGAAGGTGACCTCGCTCTGCCTGGGCGCCCGCGCGAAGAAGGCGCGCGGCGAAGCGGTCGACGCGTTCACCGAGTCGTTCTGCGGGCCGGAGGAGGCCGCGGCGGCGGCGCAGCAGACCGGCTCAGCCACCGGCGGGGCCAACCCAGGCCCGGCGCAAGGCTCGGTGCTGACACACCCTGAAGCCGCGTAGACCCAGCCAACCGCACCGGCCGAATAGGTGCCTGGCGCGCCCCTGTTCTCCGCAGCCGCGGCGTCGGGCGCAGTCCGGTCACGCCACGGGGGTGAGCGCCGTGCCCAGCAGGACCATGCGCAGCGCCCGCTCCGCTCCGTCGGCGAGGATCTCCTCGCCGCGCGAGATGGCCTCGGCGAGCGGCATCGGCCCGGGCAAGATCCCCGCGAACGCGTCGATGCCGCTGCCGTAGACAAGGTGGGCGTCCGGGCCGATGGTCCCGGCCAGGGCGAGGACGGGCCTGCCGTACCGTTTGGCGCGGCGGGCCACTTCGGCCGGGATCTTCCCTCGCGAGGTCTGCCGGTCGATCGTCCCCTCGGCGGTGATGACCAGATCGGCGCCGGCGAGCAGCCGGTCGAGGTCCACCTGTTCGAGCAGCACCTCGAAGCGGGGCAGCAGGCGCGCCCCGATGGCGGCGAGCCCGGCGCCGAGGCCGCCCGACGCGCCCGTCCCCAGGCCGGTACGCAGGTCGACGCCGGTCGGGCCGAGGTCGCGTTCCAGAACCCGGGCCCATCGGCACAGGGCTCGATCGAGCAACTCGACCTGGGCGGCCGTGGCCCCCTTCTGCGGCCCGTACACGCGGGCGACGCCGTCCTCGCCGCACAACACGTTGAACGGGTTGCACGCGACCAGAAGCTCAACCTTGGCCAGGCGGGGATCGAGCCCGGACGCGTCGATGCGATCAAGACGTTCCAGCACGGCCCCGCCCGAGGCGAGCTCCCGCCCGGCGGTGTCCAGCAGGCGGATCCCGAGCGCCCGCAACGCCCCCGCGCCGCCGTCGGACGTGCCGGAGTCGCCGCAGCCGACCAGGACACGATCGACTCCCGCGTCCAGCGCCGCGCCGATCAGCTCGCCGACGCCGTATGTCGTCGTCAGTCCCGGATCGCGCGCGTCGCGGGGCACCAGCCGCAGCCCCGCAGCCGCGGCCATCTCGACCACGGCGGTACGCGGACCCGGCCCGTCCAGGACCGCGAAGTGGGCGTCCACCGGCGCCCCCACCGGGCCGGTGACCCGGTGCGGGACGACCCGTCCGCCGGTCGCCGCCGCCAGGGCCCGCGCCGACCCCTCACCCCCGTCCACCAGCGGGATCGTGGCGATCGAGGCGTCCGGCACGACGCGGCGGACCCCGCGGGCGATCCCGGCCGCGACCTCGTCGGCGGTCAGCGACTCCTTGAACCCGCTTGGGGCGATGACGATGCGCAACTAGAGCTCCTTCGATGGGTCAGCGGACGGGCAGGCCGAGCAGCGGCCACACCAGCAGGGCGAAGACGAACACCAGCGCGGCCGTGACCGGTGCGAGCACCGCCGAAGTCCGCAGCAGGTCACGGGAGGTGTAGGTGACGGCGCCGTCCACCGTGTGGAACAGCGCCACCGGCTTGGCCGAGGACGGCAGGGTCTGGCAGAACCCGGCCGCCGCCGTCGAGGCGAACGCGGCCGCCGCCGGGGCGACCCCCGCGCTCACCGCCGCCGTGATCACCAAGGGGACCAGCACGCCGGACCGCGCCGACCGCGACTGGAGCACCAGGTGGGCCAGGGTGCTCACGGCGACGACGGCACCCAGGAACAGCCAGGCGGGCGGCGCCCCCGAGCCGATGACCGGGCCGAACACCGCGCGGCCCAGCCACGCGGCGGCGCCGGACGAGGTCAGCGCGAACCCCATGGCCGTGGTGGCGGCCAGGAACAGCAGCAACGTCCACGGGATGGTCGCCAGCGCGTCCTTCATCCGGATCGTCCCCAGCCACGGCGACACGGTCACGATCGTTCCGATCAGCGCCACCACCGCCGGCGGAACGCCGTGCAGCGGCTCGCTGCACCACAGCACGACGACCACGCCCAGCAACGCGGCCGCGCGCGCCTGCGGATCGGTGAGCGGCCCGGTCACCCTGACCTCCGCCGCCTCGCCGATCTCCTCGGCGCTGACGTGCACCGGAACCCGGCGGTCCGCACGGCTTGTGGTCATCAGAAGGATCAGCTCGGCGGCCACGTGCGAGGAGACGAAAGCCAGCGGCGTGCCGAGCAGCAGCCAGTGCACGAACCCGATGCGCTCACCGGTGGCGTGCGCCAGCATCTCGGCCGTGATCAGGTGGGCGCCCGCGCCGATGAGCGTGGCGACGGCCGACAGCAAGATCACCGTTGGGAAGACCAGCGCCAGTGCGAGCACCACCCGGCGACGGCCGCCCAGCGCCCTGGCCAGCGCCACGAACACCGGCAGAGCCAGCGCGGCCCTGCCCGAGGTCGCCGGGACGGCGAACGCGCTGGCGACCAGCGCCGCCGTGGTCAGATGGACCAGCTGCCGTACGGTGCCGGCCCCGGACACGAAGAACGCCGCCGCCCTGGTCGCCAGCCCCGTCCGCGACACCCCGGAGGCGATCACGAACGCGCAGATCAGCAGCCAGATCGTCGGCTCGCCGAGGCTGCCGAACAGCACGTCCGGCTCCAGGACCTGCGTGACCACCAGGACGAGCCCGGCGGTCAGCGCCACGTACGCGTCGTCGACCGGGCTGAACATCCACAGCAGCGTCGCGACCGCGAACACCGCCAGCGTGACGCGCCCCTCCCCGCTCAGGTCCGCGCCGGGCCCGAAGGCGATCGCAACGCAGACCGCCACGGCCGCCGTGCCGAGCAGAACGTGCCGCGCCCATCCAGCCCGCGCCCATCCAGCCCGCGCCCATCCAGCCCGTGCCCATCCACTCCGGGCCACCGCCGTCGGGCCCGATTCCACCGCCACCCATGCCTCCCCGCGTCGCCTTCCGATCGGACATTTCGATCATCTGGACGGGCGGTGAGGCGTTCATGAACGGTTGATGAGCCGATCTTCATCTGATCGGTCAGGGCAGGCGGTACCCCATGCCGCGCACGGTCTCGACGCGGTGGTCGCCCAGCTTCCTGCGCAGCGCCCGCACGTAGACGTCGACAATGTTGGAACCGGGGTCGAAGTCGTAGCCCCACACATGCGACAGGATTTGCTCGCGTGACAGCACCTGCCCGGGATGCCGCAGGAACAGCTCCAGCAGGACGAACTCGCGCGACGTCAGATCCACGGTGCGGTCCTCCGACCTGGCGCGCCGCGTCCGCAGGTCGAGTGCGAGGTCGCCGGAGCGCAGCACGGTCACCTCAGGCGCCCGGGCGGCGCCGCGCAGCCGCAGCCGCACCCGTGCCAGCAGCTCCTCGAACCGGAACGGCTTGGTCATCCAGTCGTCCGCGCCGCCCTCCAGGCCCGCCACGGTGTCCTGCACCGAGTCGCGGGCGGTCAGCACGATCACGGGCGTGGTGACCTGAGCCTCGCGCAGCGCCCGCAGCACCGTGAAGCCGTCCTTGCCCGGCAGCCCGATGTCCAGCAGGATCAGGTCGAAGTCGAGGGTGCAGGCGAAGTCGAGGGCCATCTCTCCGTCCTCGGCCACCGACGTGCTGAACCCGTTGGCCCGCAGCCCCTTCTCGATGAAGGCCGCGATCCGCTCCTCGTCCTCGACGATGAGGATCCTGTTCACTCGTGGGCCCCCTGTCTCTCGCGCCCCGCCCGGGGCAGGTCGAGCTCGAACCGGGCGCCCCGGCCGGGCGCGCTGTCGAGCCGTACGGTGCCGCCGTGACCGGACGCGATCGCCGTCACGATCGCCAGCCCCAGCCCGGCGCCCGGTCCCTTCCGCGGTTGCCGCGCCGCGCCGCCGTGCGCGAACGCCGCGCTGCCGTGCGCGAACCGCTGGAAGATCCGTTCCGCGTCGTCGGGATGGACGCCGGGCCCGGAATCGGCGACCCACAGCCGCACCCGGCCGTCGTCCACCGCCGACCCGACGAGTATCCGGCCCCCGGGCTCGGTGTGCTGGACGGCGTTGTGCGCCAGCTGCACCACCGCCTGGGTGACGCGCTGCGGGTCCACGCGCACCTCGGCCTCGCCGATGCCGTCCAGCACCCACTCGCGATCGCCCAGCGCCCGCACCTTGGCGTAGATGTCGCTGGTCAGTTCCATGAGCGGGATCTGCTGGACTTCGACGAAGTCGGGACGTTCGGCCTTGGCCAGCAGCAGCAGGTCCTCGACGATGCGGCTCATGCGGTCCAGCTCGTCGGTGACCAGCCGCAGCGTCTCCTCCCGCTCCTGCGGATCGTCGCCCATCACCTCCAGGTGCCCGCGCACGATCGTGATGGGGGTGCGCAGCTCGTGCCCGGCGTCGTCGAGAAAGCGCCGCTGCGTGCTGAACGCCTGGTCAAGACGGTCGAGCATGGCGTTGAACGTGGCGGCCAGCTCACCCACGTCGTCGCGCCGGTGCACGGGGATGCGCCGGGCCAGGTCCTGCTCGGTGATCTCGGCGGCGGTCCGGCGGACCAGCCGTACCGGAGCCAGGATCCGCCCCGACACCACCCAGGCGATCCCCGCCCCGCCCAGCAGCGCGACCCCCGACACCGTGCCCATCACCTGCATCGTCCGGGTGACCTCGGCGAAGTCGCGGTCGATGAAATAGGCGATGACGAACGTGGCGGGCCGTCCACCGCCCCGCGGCTCGGCCCGCACCTTCGCCCAGCGGATCTCCCCGGCCGGGCTGGACGTGCGCCCCGTCGGCCCCGGTGCCTTCAGGATCCGCGCCATGACCGCCGCGTCGCTGGCCAGGTTGTACGGGCCCTGCCGGTCCTGGTGCAACACGGTGCCGTCGGCCTGCACGCCGAGCAGCACTTCATCGTGGTCGGCGTACTGGCGGCTCAGGTGCGTGTAGAGCAGGCGGTCCGCATCGGTGAACGGGCGGCCGGTGGCCGGGTCCGTGCCCTGCTCGGCGAACCTCTCGAACTCGCGGGACTCCTGTTCCAGCAACTGCCTGCCGTCGGCCTCGATCTCTGTGACCAGGATCGCGCGGACGGCCAGCGCCACCGAGCCGAGCGCCGCCGCCATGGCGACCATCAGCCACAGCAGAATGCGGGTGCGTGCCGACAGCCACGGCCACCCGCCCCGGTCAGCCGTCATCCCCGTCGTCGCCACCGGCGCCATCGTCGTCGTCGTACACCGGCGGCGGCTGCGGCACCACCGTCCGCCTTGACGGGCCCGGGGACTTGGGCGCCCGTGTGGACGGCGGCGCCGGGCTGCCGCTCGTGTCTTGCGGGCTGGTGGCCGGGGTGCCGCTCGGGGTGGTCGGGATGCCGCTCGGGGAACCGGAGGAATCGCCTCCCACCTGGACCCGCGGCGGAACAGCGGGCTCCCCCGGCGCATCCGACAGCGCCTGGCTGACCGTGGCGATCCCAAGAGGAAACACCACGATCGCGCCAAGCACCGCGACGCGTTGTTTCATGCTCATGACCTCGAGTATTTTCGCAGCCGCGAAGCGGTCGATGAACCTCAGATGAAGATCTCTTCATCTAGCCGGTCAGGCTGACCGCGCATCATCTCGTCCTGATGCCTGGCCACGACGCGCTCAGCGGCGTCGGCGAACGCGCGTACCCGGGCGGTTTCCCCGGCCGTGCGCCATACCAGCGCCACCTCGGAGGCGGGCATGTCACGCATCGGCACCAGCACGATGTCCGGACGCGCGTAATACCGAGACACCGACTCCACCACCGGCGACACACCCAGTCCGTTGGCGATGGCGGTCAGCAGTTCCTGGAAGGTGCGCACCCCATGCCGCCGGTTGATCGGTCGGCCGTTCGGCGTGGTCGTGGGGACATGGAACTCCCACCAGTAATCGGGTGCAGGGCCCACGATGTCGATGACCTCCACGCGAGCCAGGTCCTCCACAGGCACCGAGGAACGCCTGGAGAACGGGTGGCCGACGGGGACCGCGAGCATCCGCGGTTCCGACAGCAACACCGGCCCCACCGTGAGATCCGGTTCCTCTACGGGCAACCGGGTGATCAACACGTCCACGTCACCGATGCGCAGCGGGCCGAGCGGGTCGGCGCAGTGCACCTCGGTCATCCGCAGCTCGCAGCCCGGATGCCGGGTGCGGAATTCGGTCACCAGTTCGGAGGTCCACTCGTTCGCGCCGGAGCCGAGGAACCCGACGCGCAGGACTCCGTCGATACCGCGCGCGGTGGCGCTGGCCCGCTCGAAAGCCTGGTCCAGCTGCTGGTAGGCCTCTTTGGCGTCGTGCCAGAACTGCATGCCCAGCCGGTGAGTTCGACTCGGCGGCTGGTGCGGTCGAACAGCCGCCCGCCGATGCGGCGTTCCAGAGACTGGATGTTCTGGGTGACCCGCGGCGGTGACACGTGGAGCCGTTCGGCAGGACCGCTCCAGTCCTCGGGCGCCGCACTGGCGGAAACCGATACCGGGAAACTCTCCGCTCAGCAGTGGCTGATGCTCGTCGCGGTGATGACAGGCACGTTCCTGTCCATGCTGAATGACTTCATCGTCAACGTGGCCACGCCGGCCATCCGCGACGAGTTGGGCGCGAGCTTCACCGAAGTCCAATTCATCATCGGGGGATACATCCTGGTCTATGGCGTTGTCTTGGTGACCGGCGGCCGACTCGGCGATATCTTCGGGCACCGGCGGATGTTCCTGCTGGGTGGCGGCCTGTTCACGCTGGCGTCGCTGGCGTGCGGACTGGCTCCCGACCCCGCGACGCTGATCGTGTTCCGCGTCATGCAGGCTCTCGGCGCGGCCATCTTCTACCCGCAGGTGCTGTCCATTCTGCAACTGGCGTTCACCGGCCGGGCGCGCGCCAAAGCCTTCAGCGTGTTCGGCGCGACGATCGGGCTCGCCTCCATCGCGGGCCAGCTCATCGGCGGTGTGCTGATCGGCGCGAACCTGTTCGGCCTGACCTGGCGGCCGATCTTCCTGATCGACGTGCCGGTCGGCGTGATCGCCATCGCGATCGCCGCGGCCACGCTGCCCAGACTGGCCGGCGATGCCAGGGCGCGGTTGGACGTGCCCGGCGTCGGCCTGCTGACGGTCGCCCTGGTGCTGGTGGTCTTCCCGCTGATCCAGGGCCGTGAGCTGGGCTGGCCGTTGTGGATCATCATGCTCCCGGTGCTGTCCGTCCCGGTGCTGGGGGCCTTCCTGCTGTGGGAGCAGCGGGTCACTGACCGCAGCGGCACGCCGCTGGTGCCGCCGAAGCTCTACAAGATCCGCAGCTTCGGCGCAGGCAACGCCGTCGCGCTGCTGTTCTTCGCGGGCAACAGCGGCCTGTTCTTCCTCCTGCCACTCCAACTCCAGGCCGGGCTCGGGCACACCGCCCTGTACGCGGGCCTGACCTTCACCCCACTAGCGGCGACGTTCACGATCGGTTCGCTCCTCGCCCCGAAGTTGCAACCCCGGCTCGGCAACCGCGTACTGAGCCTCGGCTACGCCTTCAATGCCGTAGGGAACGCCGCGCTCCTGCTCACCGCAGTGAATGCCGGCGCCGAGATGACGGGCTGGCTGCTGGCACCGTCCATGGCCGTCATAGGCCTCGGCCAGGGCCTCGGCATGAGCCCGCTGGTGGCCGCGGCGCTGGTGGACGTCCCAGAGGAGAACGCAGGCGCGGCCTCCGGCGTCATCCAGACGATCATGCAGGTCGGGATGGCGTTCGGGGTCACCCTGATCGGGCTGGTGTTCTTCACCGTCCTCGGCTCCGGCACCGGCCCGGTGGCCTACAGCGAGGCGTTCGCCGCCGCCCTGATCGCGCAGCCGGTGCTGGCACTGCTGGCACTGGCACTGGTCCCGCTGCTGGCCACCCGCGCGGACGGCACGACCCGCCCGTCTGCGACAGTACGATCCGCTCATGATCGACCTTCCGGGCAGGCTGGCGGCACACGGAATCGATGTTCCCGACCTGGAGCCGCTGGCGGGCGCCGTCACCATGGCGGTTTTCGCCTCGGAAGGAAATGAGGCGCTCGCCTGGTGGCACCGGCTGCGTGCTGCTCATGACCGCACAGGTCTCTGGCCGGTCTTGACCGACGCGGTCCCTTCATCCCGCTCCGACCCTGCCGCACGGCTCGCGCAGGCGGCCGATCTGAACGGCGCCGAGGTCCTGAACGGGGAGATGTCCGAGTTGGAGGGCATGCTTCATCAATGGCCTGATGAGCCCTACCGGATCGACGGGTTTGGGCTCCCGTATCTGGCAGACGGAGGGCCTGCGCCGGTGCTGGTCGCGCTGGTCGAGGCAGAGCATGGCTGGCAGGTGCCGACGCTACTGGACTACGGCGACCGGAACGATTGCCCGCCACCCGCCGTGCACGGTGCGGTTCTGCGGCACTGGAACCAGGGCTACGGGGTCGAGCTCGTGTGTCTGGAGCGATCCGCACTGGAACTGCTGGTGACCCGACCGCCCCGGACCGAAATGGAGGCGCTCACCTTTGCGTGGGAGTACGTCACGTATTGCGCCGACGGCATGGACCTCTATCAGGCGGACGCGATCCCGGATCTGGCCGCCAGCCTTATCGACGCAGAGGTAGTCCGCCTCTGGTGGGATTGATGCTGTGGCTATCGATCTCTCAGAAAGCTTTACGCGGGCGCATGCAGCGGCAGGCGCCTTGTTCTTCGATGCGAAGGATCGCGTTCTGCTAGTGATGCCCTCCTACAAGGACTTCCGTGAGATTCCCGGCGGGTTCATCGAACGCGGCGAGACCCCAAAGAAGGCGGCGGCTCGTGAGGTCCAGGAAGAACTGGGCCTTGCGCCACCGATCGGACGTCTGTTGGTCGCGGACTGGGCCCCCGATCAACCTGAGGGTGACAAGGTTTTGTTCGTCTTCGACGGCGGAGTGCTGTCGCCTGACGACATCGGCAGGATCCGGCTTGATCCGGTTGAGCTCACTTCCTATGGATTCCATGACGTGGAGATGATCCACGAGCTGACGATCGCCCGTCTTGCGCGCCGGATCGTTCACGGCTGCGCGGCCCGTGCGGACGGCACGACCCGCTACCTGGAGCATGGGGAACTGGCCGGATAGGGCGCGGCCCCTCGTTCTGCGCGGGAACGAGGGGCCGGGGGCGTTCAGTCGACCAGGGCGCCGCAGGAGATGTTCACCTGGGTCGTGGTCATGGTGCGGGCGCGGTCGGAGGCCACGAACGCGGCCACGTTGCCGACGTCGGCGAGGGTGGCGGTTCTCTTGAGGTGGGTGGCGTCGACCATCTGCTGCTTCATCGGGGCGATCTCCTCGGCGTCCGGCATGGTCTCGGGGATGCCGCCGGTGCGGAGGGTCACCAGGCGCACGCCGGACGGGCCCAGCTCGCAGCCCCACTGGCGGCGCATGCTCTCGACGAGGTTGAAGCCGATCTGCACGTTGCCCATGTTCGGCATCGGCACGTCGTCCGTGCCGCCGAAGTGCAGGATCACGCCCGAGCCCTGCTTGGTCATATGCCGGGCGGCGGCCTTCGTGGTGATCAGGAAGGTCTTGGCGATCGAGGCCAGCGATTGGGCGAAGTCATCCGCGGACATCTGCAGGAGCGGCCCGAAGAGCGCGTTGGTGGAGATCACGTTGGCCGAGATGTCGATGCGGCCGGCCTGGGCGGCCACCGAGTCGACGTAGTCGTCGACGGCCGACTCGTCGAGCGCGTCCACCACGGCGGTCTCGGCGAGGCCGTTCGCGGCGCGGATGTCGGCGGCGACCTGGTCGAGCTTGTCCTGGGTGCGTCCGGCGAGGAAGACCCTCGCTCCCTCGGCCGCGAAGGCGCGGGCCATCGCCCCGCCGATCGAACCGCCGCCGCCGTAGATCACTGCGGTCTTGTTGTCGAGAAGCATCTTTGTCTCCTTGTCGTTCGGATGCTCCGACGGTAGGGATGGCGGTGCCGCGCACACATCGGCCGTCTTTCGGGTCTTCGCCGGGGTTGGCGGGCCCTCGGGGGTTGAGTTGCGGGGAAAGGTTGTTGTTGATCTGCCGTGAGCGGGGCTGTGACCAGGGTGAATGTGGCGTGGTAAGTCGTTTGACTGATCAGAGCTCGAGTTGGGTGAGCTCGATGCGCTTGGAGACGCCCAGCTTCCGGTACGAGCGGTAGAGATGGTGGCCGATCGTGCGGGGACTGAGGAACAGCTGTGCCGCGATCTCCCTGTTGCTGTGCCCGGCCGCGGCCAGCCGTACGACCTGCAGCTCTTGGGGAGTCAGGCGGCTGTGAGGCGCTGCGGCGCTGGAGGTTGAGGGGCCGCCGAGTACGCCGAGTTCCGAGCGGGCCCGGGCCGCCCAGGGGGTGGCGCCCAGCCTGTCGAAGGTGTCCCGCGCCTGGGCCAGCTCGGTCGCGGCCTCCGTGCGGCGTCGCCGGCGCCGCAGCCATTCCCCATACACCAGGCGGGTGCGAGCCTCGTCGTACGGGCGGGATCCGTCGCTCAGCCGAAGGGCGGCGGCGAAGTGTTCTTCGGCCTCGTCGTCCGGGGAGAGGAGGGCGTGGCAGCGCCGGGACAGGGCGAGGACGGGGTCGCGGCTGGTTTGTTCGGCCCAGCGGTCGAACTCAGGCAGGTGTTCGCGGCCGAGGTCGGTCCGTCCAGCGCGGACGGCCGCCTCCACGTGGTCGGGTACTGCACGGATCAGGACGTCGTACCGTGCTGGCCCTCGGCATACGGTGTCGAGGCGTTCGAGCGCTTCCTCGGCACGTCCTGCCGCCAGGTGGAGGAGACCCTGCCCCCAGTGCGCGAGCGCGGTGACCGGCGGGTGGAACGCGGCGCGGTCCGTCGACGCGCACCTCTCCTCGTCGCCGAAGATTCCCGCGAGCCAGACCGCCATCGCGTCGAAGATGGCCTTCTGCACGTCCATGCCGATGTCGGCCGCGAGTGACGCGCCTTCGGCCACGGCGGTCTCGGCGTCGCGGAACTCGCCGCGCAAGATGTTGCCGAGCGCCACGACTTCCAGGATGTACGTGAGCCAGGTGAGCGCCCCGTCCGCCCTCGCGTCCGCGGCGATGGAGTCCACAAGCGTCCCGGCGACGTCGTCGTCCGCGATGAGCAGGCCGGTGAACGCGGCGCACAGCCGTTCAAGGTAGCCGTCGAAGGCACCGGCGCGCCCGGCGCCGACCAGTGATCTCATTGCAGGAACGGCGGGCTCCGGCTCGCCGTGGAGCAGCCGGGCCCAGCCGATCAGGCCCTGGGCGATGAAGACCTGGGGAGAGTCGTCGGGTAGCTCCAGCTTCTCCAGGCGATCTGCGGCACGCATCATGAGGCCGTGGGCGCAGGCGTCCCGGGCTGCGAAGACCGCCTCGGTCAGCATGCTCGCCGACGCCTCGCCGGTGATGAGTTCCGCGGCCTCCAGCGCGAGAGCGGCGTCGGCCGCCGGTGAGGTCGCCTCGTACTCCACCTGTGCGCGGATGAAGGTCGCCTCGGCGGCCAGGCGTGAGTCCTTCGTGGAGGCGGCTCCCTCGGCGGCGAGGCGGGCCGCCCAGGCCGGCCGTCCGGCGTCGTAGGCCGCCCGCGCCGCGTTGACGATCCGGCGGGCCCGGCCCTCGGAGTCGGTGCTGAGCCGCGCCGCACGTTCGTAGGCCGCGGCGACCGCCATCGTTCCGCCACGGTCCTGGGCGCGCTGCGCGGCCCGCTCCAGCTCGGCGGCGATCTCCTCGTTGGGCCCTGTGGCCGCCGCCGCCCGGTGCCACGCCCGGCGATCGGCGTGCTGCTCGCCGGGCAGCTCGGCGGCGAGGGCGGCGTGCACCGCGATCCGCTGGTGATGGGGCGTGGACTGGTAGGCGACCGACCGGACCAGCGGATGCCGGAACCTCACCTCGTCCCCGGCGAAGCTCACGAGCCGCGCCTGCTCCGCCGCGTCCAGGTCGGCCGCGCCGGCCCCGATCCGGGCGGCGGCACGGAGGATCACGTTCAGCCCCGCGGTCTCGTCGGCCGCCGCGACCGCCAGCACCGACCGCGTGGCGGCGGGCAGCGCGGCAAGCCGGGTCCGGAACGCCTCCTGGATGCGGCCGGCGACCGGCAGCGGGCCGACCGGGGCGGCGGAGTCGACCCCGAGCTCGATGATCGCCAATGGATTGCCCGCCGCTTCGGCCAGCACCCGTTGGGCGACCGGGGCCGCAAGTCCCGGTGATCGGGCGTTCAGCAGCCTGTCCGCGTCGGCGTCGCCCAGCGCGGTGATCCGGAGCCCGGTGATGCCCTGGACCGGCGAACGTTCACCCTCGTCCCGCAGCGCGAAGATCATCGCGATGGGATCGGCTCCGAGCCGCCGCGCGGCGAACTGCAGTGCGTCCGACGACGCCCGGTCGAGCCACTGCGCGTCGTCCACCACGCACAACACGGGCCGGTCGCCCGCGATCTCGGCGAGCAGAGTCAGGGTGGCCGCTCCGATCAGGAAACGGTCACTCACGCCGGTGTCGGCGAGCCCGAACGCGCCGCGCAGCGCCGCCGCCTGCGGCCCTGGCAGCGCCTCGATGTGATGGAGGTGCGGATGGAGCAGCGAGAACAACGCGCCGAACGGGATCTCGGCCTCGGACTCGATCCCGATCCCACGCATCACGGTCATGTCCCGCGCCGCTGTGACCGCGAACTCCACGAGGGCGGACTTGCCGATACCGGCCTCGCCATAGATCGCCAGCGCGGCGCTCCGTCCGGCCCGGGCGTCGGCCAGGAGTCCGGTGATGTGCTCCTGCTCAGGCTCCCGCCCCACCAACATGGCGCAAACCGTAGCAAGAGTCTCAGATCTTCATGTCCTTCTCGCACTACCTGCCGACCGGCGACTCACGTGTCGCAGGCGATGCCGTCGCCGTCGCGATCCAGATCGTAGATATCCGTGCCGATGACGCGAACGGGCCCGTCCACATATGCGGGGCCGTTGCCGCTGCCGCCCTCGCAGTCGACATCACTGGCGATCGGAACGCAGGCGCCGCTGTAATTCGGATCGCACTGTGATGCCTGTTTGGTCCCGACGACGATGACCTGGGTGATCGGCTTCTTTGAGACCACCTGACGCATGAGCTTCTTGGCCGACTGTGCGCCGTTGATGAAAGTGACCTGGAAAGTGAGCGTCTTGACGCCCGGGACACCGCGCGTCCTCACTTTGGTGACGCCCTTGGCCAGCGCGGGATCTTGAATTCTTCTCGTCCTGAACGAAATGGGTTTGGTCTCGGTGATAGTCCGCGTTGCGGTGCTCGGCGTGGCTTTCACCGCCGCGCTCGCCGCTGCGGAAGACGTCGTACTCGCCGTGGCCGTCGTAGTTGGCGCCGCTTCCGTGCCCCCTCCGCATGCGCCGAGTGTGCACAGGCCGCCGACCGTGATTATGGCTGTAATCGCACGTTTCATCGGTCCCCCTTCGCGCGTGCGTCACGCTAATCCCGGAGGTATTCGACCAACAGGGTCATTGGTCCTGACCCTCGGGAAACGGGCGGGACATGAGCCCAGTCACCATCGGGCATGGGGCATCGGTCATTCCAGTAAGACGATTTCTACCCAACCGAATCCGGTGTATGGCGTACGAAGGCCCCGGGATCACATGGTCTTTGTGATCCCGGGGCCTTGGTGGACGTCTAGTCCTCTAGTTCTCGCTCAGGCTTTCTTTGTCCTCGCTCAGGCTTCGCCGCCGGTGTTGCTTTCTGCGCTGCCTACGCCGCCCGCGAAGACGCTGCTGACGTCGGCGTTGAGCTGGTAGCGCTCGATCGCCTGCTGGAGGGTCTCGGGCTTGAGCTCGCCCTGGCGGACGAGCCGGGTGAGGACGGCCAGGACGATGGACGCCGAGTCCACGTGGAAGAAGCGGCGTGCGGCGGCCCGGGTGTCGGAGAAGCCGAAGCCGTCGGTGCCCAGGGACGAGTAGTCACCCGGGACCCACGGCGCGATCTGGTCGGGTACGGCCCGCATGAAGTCCGAGACCGACACGATCGGGCCGTTGGCGTCCTGGAGCTTCTGGGTGACGTACGGGACGCGCTGCTCCTGGTCGGGGTGCAGCAGGTTCCACTCGTCGCAGCGCTGCGCCTCGCGGGTCAGCTCGTTCCACGAGGTGGCCGACCAGACGTCGGCGGCCACGTTCCACTCCTCGGCCAGGAGGCGCTGGGCTTCGAGCGCCCAGCGGCCGCCGACGCCGGAGGCGAGGATGTTGGCGCGCGGGGCGTCCTCGAGGGCCGGGGCCTCCTTGTAGCGGTAGAGGCCCTTCAGGAGTCCCTCGACGTCGAGGCCCTCGGGCTCGACGGGCTGCTGGTAGGGCTCGTTGTAGATCGTGAGGTAGTAGAAGACGTCCTCGCCGTGCGGGTGCTCGTCGGACGGCGCGTACATCCGGCGCAAGGCGTCCTGCGTGATGTGCGCGAGCTCGAACGCCCACGTCGGGTCGTAGTGGACGCAGGCGGGGTTGGTCGCGGCGATCAGGGGCGAGTGGCCGTCGGCGTGCTGGAGGCCCTCACCGGTCAGCGTGGTGCGGCCGGCGGTGGCGCCGAGGAGGAAACCGCGGCCCATCTGGTCGCCGAACGCCCACATCTGGTCGCCCGTCCGCTGCCACCCGAACATCGAGTAGAAGATGTAGATCGGGATCATGTGCTCGCCGTGCGTGGCGTACGAGGTGCCGGCGGCGATCGTGCTCGCCATGGAGCCGGCCTCGCTGATGCCCTCGTGCAGCATCTGGCCCTGCTCGGACTCCTTGTAGGAGAGCAGCAGCTTGCGGTCGACCGCGTCGTAGGTCTGGCCGTGCGGCGAGTAGATCTTGGCGGTCGGGAAGAGCGAGTCCATGCCGAACGTGCGGTACTCGTCCGGTGCGATCGGCACGAAGCGCGAGCCGATGTTCTGGTCCTTGATCAGGTCCTTGAGCAGGCGGACGAACGCCATGGTGGTGGCGACGTTCTGCTTGCCGGAGCCCTTCTTGAGCTCGGCGTAGACGGCGTCGCCGGGCAGCTTGAGCGGCTTGGCCCGGACGACCCGCTTGGGCAGGAAGCCGCCCAGGGCCGCGCGGCGCTCGCGCATGTACTGGATCTCGTCGGAGTCCTCGCCCGGGTGGTAGTAGGGCGGCAGCTCCCCTTCGATCGCCGAGTCGGGGATGTCCAGGTAGAGGCGGTCCCGGAACTCCTTGAGCTCGGCCTTGGTGAGCTTCTTCATCTGGTGCGTGGCGTTGCGGGCCTCGAAGTCGGTCCCGAGCGTCCAGCCCTTGATGGTGTGGGCGAGGATGACCGTCGGCTGGCCGACGTGCTCGCGGGCCGCCTTGAACGCCGCGTACACCTTGCGGTAGTCGTGCCCGCCGCGCGACAGCTTGCGCAGGTCGTCGTCCGACAGATGCTGGACGATCTTGCGCAGTCGCGGGTCGTCGCCGAAGAACTTGTCGCGGATGTACTCGCCGGACTCGACGGTGAACGTCTGGAACTGGCCGTCGGGCGTGGTGTTCATCTTGTTGACGAGCACGCCGTCGACGTCCTGGGCGAGCAGCGGGTCCCAGTCACGGCCCCAGATCACCTTGATGACGTTCCAGCCGGCACCCCGGAAGAACGACTCCAGCTCCTGGATGATCTTGCCGTTGCCGCGGACCGGGCCGTCCAGCTGCTGCAGGTTGCAGTTGATCACGAACGTGAGGTTGTCGAGCTCCTCGCGCGCGGCCAGGCCGATCGCGCCGAGCGACTCGGGCTCGCCCATCTCGCCGTCGCCGAGGAACGCCCACACATGCGAGCGGGACGTGTCCTTGATCTTGCGGTTGTAGAGGTAGCGGTTGAACCGGGCCTGGTAGATCGAGTCGATCGCCGTCAGGCCCATCGAGACGGTGGGGAACTCCCAGAAGTCCGACATCAGCCGCGGGTGCGGGTAGGACGAGAGGCCGCCGCCCGGGTGCGAGATCTCCTGCCGGAAGCCGTCCAGCTTGTCCTCGGGCAGCCTGCCTTCGAGGAACGCGCGGGCGTAGATGCCCGGCGCGGCGTGGCCCTGGATGAAGACCTGGTCGCCCGACTCGCCGTGGTCCTTGCCGCGGAAGAAGTGGTTGAAGCCGACCTCGTAGAGCGACGCCGCCGAGGCATAGGTGGCGATATGGCCGCCGACCCCGAGTCCGGGCCGGTTGGACCGGGACACCATGATCGCCGCGTTCCAGCGGATGTAGGCGCGGATGCGCCGCTCGATGTGCTCGTCGCCGGGGAACCAGGGCTCGTGTTCCGGCGGGATGCTGTTGATGAAGTCGGTGCTGCGCAGGCCGGGCACCCCGACCTGCAGCTCGCGGGCACGCTCCAGGAGCCGGAGCATCACGTAGCGAGCCCGGCCGCGGCCCTCGGTCTTGATGACCGTGTCGAGCGATTCCAGCCATTCCCGGGTCTCGTCCGGATTGATGTCCGGGAGCTGGCTCGGCAGCCCGTCGCTGATGATCGAAAAGCGTTGACGTCCGGAAGCCACGGGGTCCCCTCTGCGCTTACCGTCTTTTCCTAGTACGGCTGTTCGCCGTCTACGTGATCCATCGTCGTCGGTAATCACGGCTAACGCATCTCTACTTGCCAGTAACTATTTCGGCCGGTCAGAGGCCAGGCCTGCGTCCAGCGCAGGTCGTCCGCCTGCGGGTGGGGCCCCGACACGCCCAAGCAGGCGCAGTGCCGTCGTCGGCAGGTGCACGACCCGTCCGGAGGAGCCTCTCGACGGCGCGCCGAAGACGTACGAAAGTGGGTACTGAACACGAGTGGGTACATGAAGACGACCGCTGCCGATCGCAGGGGGCACTATGAACGCTACCGTCGGAGACCGGCTGCATGTTCATGGCAATGTCGTGGGACAGCCGGACAGGCAGGGCGAGATCATCGAGGTCCGCGGACCCGAGGGCGGCCCTCCGTACGTCGTGCGTTTCGACGACGGCCACGAGACCCTGTGCTACCCGGGTCCGGACGCCGTCATCGAGCCAAGGCAGTCCCAGGAGTTCCTGGAACGCTGACGGCGCGCCGAGCACACGCCACGGCCGACAACGTGCAGAGCGGCCGAACGTGCAGAGCGGCCGGCGCAGGCCGATGTCGTGACGAACACGAGACCCGCGCCGTTCCGCATAGTGGGATTCGCCTTCTGAACGTTGGGATTCGCGTTCCGAAGTGTGGTTTTTCTGCGCCTGGACTATGGGTTCCGGACGTGCGATCGGGTAGACACTGATCATGGAGAGCACCGTGGTTCAGGTGACCACCGGTTCCCGCGACGTCGTGCATGACATCACGGGCGAATGCGAGCGGTTCGCCGCCGGAACGGGGGGAGACGGCCTGCTGCATGTCTTCGTGCCGCACGCCACCGCCGGGGTGGCGATCATCGAGCTCGGCGCCGGCAGCGATGACGATCTGCTGGCCGCACTCGGAGACCTGCTGCCCGCCGACGACAGGTGGCGCCACGCCCATGGTTCGCGCGGGCACGGCCGTTCACACGTGATGCCGGCCCTGATCCCGCCGTACGCCACGATCCCCGTGCTGGACGGCCGGCTGGCCCTCGGCACCTGGCAGTCGGTGGCACTCGTCGATCTCAATATCGACAATCCGGATCGCCAGGTCCGATTGTCCTTCCTTGCGGGATGAACGTGGGTTGTTACGCTCTGCGTGTGTCCTGTTACGTGGATCGCCGTATTCGGGCCAATGAGCCCACCAAAAGCCGGGAAGACACTTGCGCGAGTGCCCATCACTTGTGTGAACTGTCCCGCAAACACCGAGGGGTTGTGATCGAGGCTCTAGTTGAAGCCGAAACCACATCGCCCATATTTTCGATCATGGGAGGACTTTCGTGAGCGCGACCGCGGGTCAGGCGCAGTCTGAGCGCAGCCTGGCCGAACGGCTCGGCATCAAGCCGGGCTTGGTGGTGCAGGAGATCGGCTACGACGACGACGTCGACGAGGAGCTCCGCGACTCCGTCGAGGCCGAAACGGGTACCGAACTGGTCGACGAAGACTACGGGGACGTGGTCGACGTCGTGCTGCTCTGGTGGCGGGAAGACGACGGGGACCTGTTCGACGAGCTCACCAACGCGTTGGTGCCGCTCGACGACGCCGGTCGCATCTGGCTCCTCACGCCGAAGGCCGGCCGCGACGGGCACGTCGAGCCGAGCGACATCGATGAGGCCGCCACGTCCGCCGGGCTGAGCCAGACCAAGAGCATCAGCGCCGCCAAGGAGTGGTCGGGCACGCTGCTGGTCGCGCCCAAGGTCCGCAAGTAGCGCGCGGGACCGCCGCGACCACCGGCGAGGAGCCGCCGAGACCGGCGCGGGATCGCCAAGGCCGGTGCGGGATCGCCCCGACCATCGGGCGCCGCCCATCCCGAGGGCGGCCGGTTCCGCAGGTGGCCCCCGCGTGCGTCCTGCTCCTGCCGGGTGATGGCAGACTGGCCGGGGCGGGCTGCGGTCCGCTGCCGCGCGCTCGGTCGCGCACGCGTTCCCCACGGCCGTGGGGGACGGAATTACCCCGCCGGGGCGGGGATGAGCCGGGGGAGAGGCATTGGCGGTCGAGGTAGGCGACGCCGCACCGGACTTCGAGCTGAAGGATCAGCACGGCACACCGGTGAAGCTGTCGGACTTCCGCGGGAAGAAGAAGGTCGTCCTGGTCTTCTACCCGCTTGCCTTCAGTGGTGTGTGCACGGGCGAGCTGTGCACCATCCGAGACGAGCTTCCGACGCTGGGCGGGGAGGACGACGTCCAGGTCCTCGCCGTGTCGGTCGACTCGGTGTGGGCCCTTCGTACCTGGGCCGAGCAGGAGAAGTACCCGTTCCCGCTGCTGTCGGACTTCTGGCCGCACGGCGGCGCGGCGCAGTCATACGGGGTCTTCGATGACACCAAAGGCATCGCGATTCGCGGTACCTTCATCATCGACACCGACGGTGTCGTGCGCTGGAAGGTCGTGCATCCACCGGCCGAGGCGCGCGACTTCCGCGAGTACCGCAAGGCACTCGCCGAGATCTAGTTTCCAAGGACCGGATCCGTTCGTGACGTGGGCGGATCCGGTCCCCGCACCGCTGGAGGTGTGATGCCCTGCTTCCGATGCGGGGCGCGGCAGACCGACCCCGCCCGTGGCGCCAGCCCTTGGCGACGCGGGGTCCTGGCGGATCGGCAGGTGCTGGTCTGTCCCCGCTGCCAGGCCGAACACGACTGGGCCGCCGATCTCGATCGGTGCGCGGCCTGCTCTTCGGTCTCGCTCGTCTGCCGGCTCGGCGAGGTGGAGTGCCGCGACTGCGGCCACACCCGTGAGGCCGTACGCGAAGAGGAAGGTCCCGCCGATGACCGGGACCTGGTGCGCTCCGGCGCGCCGCCCGGCGACTCCGGTCTGTCGGAGGAGGTCGCCGCGGCCCTCAGCAGGGTCCTCGGGCGCGGCCCGGTCGGCACACCTGACCGTCGCTGACCTTGGCTTGTCGGGGGCTTAACGGGGCTGACCTCGGCTTATCGGGGCTTGACGACTCCCTTACGGGCTGCGACTCTGCGTCGAGCATCTGTGATGACGAGACGGGGATGGCGCCGATGCCGTTGTTGTTCATGCGCCTGGTCCACCGGATCGGCACCCGGGCATGGCGCGCGCCTGCGCTCGTGCTGTTCTGTGCCGCGCTGCTCGGCTGGGTGCTCATCGTGGTGTTCGAGGAGCCCGGCGCCGAGATCAAGCAACCGCTGAACTACCTCTGGTACTTCTTCGTCAGCGGCACCACGGTCGGCTACGGCGATCTCTTCCCGAAGACGCCCGGTGGGCGCCTGGGCGGCGTCATCGTCGTCACCGCCGGGCTCACCGCGGGCCTGATGCTGTTCGCGGAACTGACGCTCTGGATGGCGAGGGGCAGGACATTGAAGGCCAACGGTCAGGCGCAGCTGCACCACAAGAGGCACATCGTCATCATCGGGTACGAGCGGAACGGACTGCGGGCCATCATCCAGCAGCTGCGCGCCGACTCTGATTTCGTCAAGACGCCGGTGGTCACGGTCTTCTGGGAGGACCAGCTCAGCGGCGAGAACCCCGACCCCGGGCTCTACGACGTCATCGCCCATGACGAGACCGCGTTCGGGCGGGCCTGCCTGGAGGACGCACGGACCGTCCTGGTGGCGGGGCGGACGGACGACGAGACGGTACGGGTGATGCTCGGCGTGAGCGCCTACCTCCGTGACCACGATCGGCCACAGATCCACAAGCTGGCCGGGGTGCACGACGGCGGCCGCCGCGCCGAGATCGACCAGGCGCTCGGCCTCATCGGCCCCGACATCGAGCCGGTGGACATCGACGACCCGGCCGTGGTGGCGGTCGCGATCCGCAACCCGGGCATCGCGGGGATCTATCACAACCTGGCCAGCACGCTCGACGCCGACTCGTCGCTGTTCCGCGTGAACATCCCCGAAGGCGCGGGGGAATGGCCACGCCTGGACATCGCGATCTTCCTGCTGCGGCGGGGCAGCACGCTGCTGGCTGTCGGCGCGTCGCATCTCCCCAACGCGCAGTTCCGGCTCACACCCCGCCCGGACGAGATCGTCCGGGGTGGGCAGTCACTGGCCATCGTGGCGCCCGACCGCCCGGAGATCCCGTGGCACGAGGTGTCGCCCGCCGAAGCCAAAGCGTGAGCCAGGAGGGCACCCACGCGCCCTAATGGGGTGCCCTCCTGGCAGCCGCGGTATCGCGCGGCCCGAAAGGGTGTTCCGGGGCCTCCCCGCACGATCCGCGGAGTCCTGCTCGTCAGGCGGCCTGGCGGTGGTCGGCGTCCAGCAGGTGGTAGAGAAGGAGCAGCTGGGTGATCGCCAGCGGGTCGCTCACTTCTCCCTCGCCGAAGCGGCCGAGCGCCTCATCGTCGAGGTCGCCGGCTCCGGCCCGCGGGCCGAGGCGTTCCCAGATCGCCTTCTTGACGACCTGCGACTCCTCCGGCGACACGTACCCGTGCACATGCAGGGCGTCCACGGGGCGGCCGTCGGTGTCGCGGTGCAGGCGCAGGTGCATCGCGGTCTCGCCGCCAGCCGGCGCGGCCTCGTCGATGACCGGCCCGAGTTCCGGATGGTCGATCGTCGGCCGCAGCAACAACTCCGCCGACAGCGGCGTGTCCGGCGGATCATGGCGGGCGGCGACGGGTGCGAACCGCACCACGATGTCGGCCCAGCGCCGTTGCGGCCGGATGTACGCGGCGCTCTCCGGTTCCCGCCGTTCGAGCTCGGCCATCACCTGATCAGGGGTGTAGCCGCGCTTCTGGCAGTCGCGCTGCACCTTCCAGCTGTGCCGTAGCGGCTCGGGCGGGTCGAGGTACACGGTGATGTCGAAACAGGCGCGGGCGAGCCGTGTGTGCAGCGGCAGCAGGCCTTCGACGATCACGAAATCCCGTGGCTCGACCAGTTCCGGCCGCACGAGCTCTCCGGTGGCATGGTCGTACACCGGCTTGAGGATCGGTTCACCCAGCGACAGCAGCTGCAGATGCTGCTCCATGATGTCGATGTGGTTGCAGTCGGGATGCAGCGCCGTGAACGGTTTGCCGGCGCGCTCCCCGCGGTCGTAGCGGTGGTAGTCGTCCACGCAGACCGCTGTCATCCGGTCCGCCCCCAGACACTGCACGAGCCCCCTGGTGAGTGTCGTCTTGCCCGCTGCGCTGTCCCCCGCGATGGCGAGCATGACGGGGCGGCGGCCTGACCCGCGCGCCCGGAGCATATGCACGATCCGATGGGGCACTCTGGCTCCTCCGTCCGGGGGCATTCAGTTGTCCTCACGGACGGTAGTCCCGGAACGGCGGAGCGATCTTCCCCCATCGGGGGGAGATAAGGGGTGAACCACACAAAACCCCGGCATCTAAGGGGGCTACTGGTGAGTAGCTTCGGTTGTTATCGTGCCGGGATGGGCGCCCCCGTACGCGTCGTCCTCGTTGACGACCACGAGATGATCCTGGCCGGGCTGCACGCCATGCTGGCGGGATACACCGGGCGCGTACGCGTGGTCGGGCAGGCCGGGAGCTCCGCTGAGGCGACCCGGCTGGTCACCACGCTCCGTCCCGACGTGGTGCTCCTGGACGTCCGGCTCGGCCCGGAGAGCGGGCTCGACCTCTGCCGGGTGCTGTGCCGCCAGGTGCCTGAGGCCCGCGTGGTGTTCCTCTCGGTGTACGACGACGAGCAGTACGTCTTCGAGGCCCTCCGCGCCGGCGCCGGAGGCTATCTGCTCAAACGCGTCGACGGCGCCGAACTGGTCCGGCGGCTGGAGGAGGTCATCCAGGGTGAGACGGTCGTCGACCCGACGCTGGCGGGACGGATGGCGGTCACCGCGGCACGGCTCACCCGCGGCGAGTTCTGGCCGGGTGCCAACCGGGGGCTCACCCAGCGCGAGAGCGAGGTCCTGTCGTTGCTGGTCAGCGGACTGTCCAACAAGGCCATCGCTGCGCGGCTGGTCCTCAGTGAGGAGACGGTCAAGAGCCATCTGCGCGCCCTTTATCGCAAGCTCGAGGTGACGGACCGGTCGGCGGCCACCGCCGTCGCCCTCCGCGAAGGCCTCTTCCGGTGACGCCGCTGACCGCAGGCCCGGCTGCGGGTGCGCTGAGCCCGCTCGAACAGCTGGCCGGGCGAGGGCAGGACCTGCTGATCCGCATAGTGACGGTGGCGTGCTCGGACCGGGCGCTGCCCGAGATGGCCGAAGAGCTGGCCGGGCTGGTGGTCCGGTCGGCCAAGGCGCTGACGTTCTGCGACGTGTACGTCCTGGACGAGGACGAGCGCGCCCTCGAATGGTCGGGACCCGCCGTACCGCTGGGGGAGGGCGACGCGGGCTGGGTCGCCGCGCACGGCCGCCCCCGCGCCCACGCCGACGGCCGCGGCCTCGCGGTGCCCGTACGCAGCGGCAACGCGACGATCGCCGTCGTCGACGCCCGCGCGGCCGGAGCCGTCCTGGCCGAGGACGCCACGCTGGTGGCGGCGCTGGCAGAACTGTTCGCGCCCGTGCTCTGCTCGTGCCGCAGACTGCGGACCGCGCAGGAACGCGAGCACGCGGCCGAACGGTTCGCCGAACGCGCCGTCGAGGCACAAGAAGCGGAACGTTCACGCCTCAGCCGGGAGATCCACGACGGCATCGCACAGCGCCTGGCGGGCCTCGGCTTCCATCTTTCGGCGGCGCAGCGGGCGCTGCCCGACCATCACCCCGAGGCCGCCGCGCAGATCGTGGTGGCCCGTGAGCTGTGCGACCTGGCCGCCGCCGAGTCGCGCGCGGCCATCGGAGGCCTGCGTCCACCCGTACTGGACGATCTCGGGCTCTCGGCCGCGCTGGCCACCCTCGCCCGCGAGGCCGATGTGCCCGGGTCGTCCCTCGACATCACGGTCACCGTTGAGGGCGAGCTGGAGGACGCGCTGCCCGATCACGTGCAGACGGCGCTCTACCGGATCGCCCAGGAGGCGCTCGGCAACTGCCTGCGGCACGCGTCGGCGTCGTGCGTGGACCTGGTGCTGGAACACGACCGGGACCGGGTGCGCTTGCGGGTGATCGACGACGGCACCGGCTTCTCGATCCAGGACGTCTTCGCGCCCGGCCGCCGACCCGACTCCTACGGGCTGCGCGGCATGGCCGAACGTGCCGAGCTGCTGGGCGGCAAGGTCAACGTGATCAGCCGTCCCGGCGTCGGCACGACGGTCGAAGCCGTCATCCCCCGCCCGCGGACAGGACGCGGAAGGTGATGCCCGCCCGGTCGAGCCGGGTGATCAGCGCGTCGCCCATCGCCGTCGCGGTGGTGACCTGCCCGGCCGTCTCCGGGAGATCGTCGAACGCCAGGCACAGTGCCGACTCGGCGAGCATCTTGGCGGTCTCGCCGTAGCCGGGATCGCCGCCCCTGACCTCGGTGATGACGCGCTCGCCGCCGCCCTCGCCGGCGAACTTCTCACTGAACCAGTGCTTGGCGCGCTGCTCGGCCGACGGACCCTCGCCCGGCGTGCGCATGCGCAGCAGGAGTGAACGGGTGGGCGGGAGCTGCGCCAACGCCATGGCGGCGGTCGCGCCCACGGCCATCCCGGCCGCCATCGGCAGGCGCTTGACGGCGATGAAGTGCCCGTAGGAGAAGTCGGGTCCGTAACGCTCGTTCGCGGCGGCCGACCGGGCCACGATCTGCGGGTCGATCGCCGGGAACGGCAGCGTCCAGCGGGCCCGGGCCTTGGGCGTGGGCCGCCGCGAGATCCGCACCTTGCGCCCCTCGGGACCGGGACCCTCCAGCCGGCGGCGCTCACGTTCGGCGGTGACCATCCCGCGCAGGTCGGAGAAGATCCCGATCGCCGAGTGCCACGTCCCGCCCGACGCGTCCCCGCTGGCCCGCACGAACCCCTCGACATGCAGCGGCACGCCCTCAGGGAGCTGCTTGACGGTGAAGTAGACGCCGAGGTCAGCCGGGATCGAGTCGAAGCCCGCCGCGTGCACGATCCGCGCGCCGTTCCGGACGGCCTCGGCGTGATGGCGGACGTACATGCGGTCGACGAACGTCGGCTCGCCGGTCAGGTCCAGGTAGTCGGTGCCGGCGCCGGCGCACGCGGCGACCAGGGGCTCGCCGTACTTGATGTACGGGCCGACCGTGGTGATGACGACACGGGTGGCGCGGGCCACGGCCTCGATCGAGGAGACGTCGGTGGTGTCGGCGTGCAGCAGCGGCAGATCCTTGCACGCGGGGTTGATCGCCGCCAGCCGTTCGCGTACCGCCTCCAGCTTGGCCTGGTTGCGGCCGGCGAGGGCCCAGCGGGCCTCCGAGGGAGCGTGCTCGGCCAGGTACTCGGCGGTCAGCTCGCCGGTGAAGCCGGTCGCACCGAAGAGGACGATGTCGTACGGACGTTCGCCGGTCATGTGCCATGCCTCCACATCACGGATTCCCGAACCTTCACGGATTCCCGAACTCGATTCTGTCCCCTGCCCGTTTCACCGTCGACTAGACACGCGCTCCAATAACAGTGACCTGGCTCACCGGAGCCGCGCCGGCGCTGACCGACACGCTCACTCGACGGCAGGTGGGCGGCCCGCCGGTCGAACGGTGGGCGGCGGGTGAGGCAGCCCAGCGCCCTGCCAGGCGGTAGCGCCCTGCCAGGCGGTGGGGTTGGGCGTGCTAGCTGGATTGTTCAGCCGGGGCGTGGGTGGGTGCGTGCCAGTTGGGGGCGTGCAGCAGGTGGGTGACGAAGAGCCTGGTGGTGGCGGTGGGCGAGGGAGCCGTGGTCGCGTGCCAGGGGCGATCGAGGGGGGTGTCGGGGGCGTCGATGATGGCCAGGCGGCCGGAGGTGAGCTCATCGTTGATCGCATCGCGCGAGACCAGGGCGGCGCCCAAGCCGGCCGCCGCCCCCGCGATGACCGCGCCGTTGGAGCCGAGCACGAGTTGCGGCGGTTCGGCTCCGTGGTCGGCCAGGTAGGACTCGGCGGTGGCGCGGGTTCCGGACCCCGGCTCGCGCATGACCCACGGTGTGGTTCCGAGTGAGAACGTTTCCGCGAGGGCGGGTGCGGCCACCACGACCAGGTCGTTCGGCCGCGTCGCCAGTACTTGCGAAGGCACACCCGCAGGCGGTCGGCCGCCCAGGACGAGGTCGGCGTCATGGTCGGCCAGCCGCCGCCACAACTGGCGGCTGGGGCCGACCTCCAGGGCCAGCTCGACGCCGGGCCAGCGGTCCCGGAAGCCCGCGAGGAGCTCGGGCAGGATCTGGTCGGCCGCGGTCGTGACGGCTGCCAGCCGGAGAGAGCCCCGCGCCGGATCGGCCTCGCCGCGCGCCGCCGCCCGGCCCTGTTCGAGGAGCCCCAGCACCTGCCGCGCGTAACCGGCGTACACCGAGCCCGCCGGGGTCAGCGCCACCCCGCGCCCGGCCCGCTGGACCAGGGGAACGCCCAGGTCACGGGCCAGTGCCGTGATCGCCGACGACACCGCCGACTCCGTCACGTACAACCGCTGCGCCGCCGCCCGTACCGACCCGGTCTCCGCCAGCGCGAGCAGCGACCGCAACCTGGATTCAGTCATCGCTCAAGCCTCACCGCGAAACACTTGATGGACACGGCAAGTATCGCCGGGCACGCTCGAAACGTCCACGGACACGCGGCGGGCCGCCCCGTCCCCTGGGTTGTCGCCCTTTCGGGACGGCCCGCCGCCGGAGAAGCAGGAGCGGCGATGAGCGAGGGCAGATGGTCGGCGGGCGTGATCCCGTACGCCGAGATGGGCTACTGGCGGCCGGACTACGAGCCGAAGGACAGCGACATCCTCGCCGCCTTCCGGATCACGCCGCAGCCGGGCGTGCCGCCGGAGGAGGCGGGCGCGGCGGTGGCGGGCGAGTCGTCCACCGCCACCTGGACGGTGGTGTGGACCGATCGGCTGACCTCGTACGAGAACTACCAGGCCAAGTGCTACCGCGTGGAGCCCGTGCCAGGTAAGGAAGGGGAGTTCATCGCCTACATCGCGTACGACCTCGATCTCTTCGAGGAGGGGTCGATCGCGAACCTGACGTCGTCCATCATCGGGAACGTCTTCGGGTTCAAGGCGCTGAAGGCCCTCCGGCTGGAGGACATGCGCATATCGACGCATTACGTGAAGACGTTCCAGGGGCCGGCGCACGGCATCGTCATGGAACGCGAGCACCTCAACAAGTTCGGCCGTCCGCTGCTCGGCGCGACCGTGAAGCCCAAGCTGGGGCTGTCGGCGCGCAACTACGGCCGGGTCGTGTACGAGGCGTTGCGCGGCGGGCTCGACTTCACCAAGGACGACGAGAACATCAACTCGCAGCCGTTCATGCGCTGGCGCGACCGGTTCCTGTTCTGCATGGAGGCCGTCGGCAAGGCGCAGGCGGCCACAGGGGAGATCAAGGGCCACTACCTCAACGTCACCGCCGCGACGATGGAGGACATGTACGAGCGGGCCGAGTTCGCCAAGGAGCTCGGCAGCGTCATCGTCATGATCGACCTGACCGTCGGCTACACCGCGATCCAGTCGATGGCCAAGTGGGCCCGGGCCAACGGGATGCTCCTGCACCTGCACCGCGCTGGGCACTCCACGTACACCCGCCAGAAGACCCACGGCGTCAGCTTCCGCGTCATCGCCAAGTGGATGCGGCTCGCCGGGGTCGACCACATCCACGCGGGGACGGTCGTCGGCAAGCTGGAGGGCGATCCCAACAGCGTCGCCGGCTTCTACGACACGCTCCGCCTGGACAAGATCGCGGCAGACCCGGTCAAGGGGCTGTACTTCGACCAGGAGTGGGCCTCGATGCCGGGCACGATGCCGGTGGCGTCGGGCGGCATCCACGCCGGGCAGATGCACCAGCTCCTGCATTACCTCGGCGAGGACGTGATCCTGCAGTTCGGCGGCGGGACGATCGGCCACCCGATGGGCATCGCCGCCGGCGCCGCCGCCAACCGCGTCGCCCTGGAGGCGATGATCAAGGCGCGTAACGAGGGCCGCGACTTCCTGGCCGAGGGCACCGAGATCCTGCGAGCCGCCGCCAAGCACAGCCGCGAACTGGACGTGGCCCTGTCCACCTGGGGCGACATCACCTTCACCTACGAATCCACGGACACCCCCGACGTCGTCGAGACAGCAGTGTTTTCTCCGACCCCCTGAAGGGGGCCCACCCCCAACCTCGGAGCATTTGATGAGGATCACCCAGGGAACGTTCTCGTACCTCCCGGATCTGACCGACGACGAGATCTCCGCGCAGATCACGTACGCGCTGGGGAACGGCTGGCCGTGCTCGGTCGAGTTCACCGACGACCCGCATCCGCGCAACTCGTACTGGGAGATGTGGGGGCTGCCGATGTTCGACATGAGCGACGCGGCCGCGGTGCTGTACGAGGTCAACGAGTGTCGCCGCGCCTACCCGAACCTCTATGTCCGGTTGACCGCCTACGACGCCCGTTATGGCCGGCAGACCACGGCCCTGTCGTTCCTCGTCCAGCGTCCGCAGGAGGAGCCCGGCTTCCGGTTGGACCGTGAGGAGACCAGCGACCGCCGCGTCCGCGTCCGCATCCATCCGTACGCACTCGACCGTCCCCAAGGCGACCGTTACGCGTAGCGAGGGGGGTGAGCAACTGCGAGGTCCAGGCCTCGCAGTTGTTCATAGGAGGGATCCCTATGAACGAACGACCTGGGTTCGGCATGCGACACGTTGGGAACGGTTCACACGAATCGTCCGAGGACTGTTCCCCGGCGTCCCCTTCCGCTGAGGCAGACGCCGGGGAACCCCTCAGGCCGGACGCGCGCGTCGATCTGGCCCAGGAGCGCAAGAACTCGCAGGCCGACGAGGTCCTGGACGCCCTCGACGAGGAGCTCGTCGGGCTCCTCCCCGTCAAGACCCGGATCAGGGAGATCGCCGCGCTGCTCCTCATCGATCGCCTGCGTTCCCGCTTCGGGATCGTGTCCGGGCGGCCCAACCTCCACATGTGCTTCACCGGCAGCCCCGGGACCGGCAAGACGACGGTCGCGGTCCGGCTGGCCGAACTCCTCCACCGGTTCGGCTACATCCGGCGCGGCCACTTGGTCTCGGTGACCCGCGACGACCTGGTCGGGCAGTACGTGGGCCACACGGCACCCAAGACCAAAGAGGTCCTCAAGAGAGCGATGGGCGGCGTCCTCTTCATCGACGAGGCGTACTACCTCTACCGGGCCGAGAACGAGCGCGACTACGGCCAGGAGGCCATCGAGATCCTCCTCCAGGTCATGGAGAACCAGCGTGACGATCTGGTCGTCGTCCTGGCCGGTTACAAGGACCGCATGGACTCGTTCTTCGCGTCCAATCCCGGCATGAGCTCCCGCATCGCACATCACATCGACTTCCCCGACTATTCGACCGAGGAGCTGGAGGCGATCGGGCACCTGATGCTCGAACGTGAGGGCTACACCCTCGCCCCCGACACCGTCCCGGTCTTCCGTGAGTACCTGGAACGCCGCCGTGACCAGCCACGTTTCGCCAACGCCCGCTCGGTCCGGAACGCAATCGAACGGGCCCGGCTGCGGCACGCCAACCGGCTCCTGGCCGACGGGACGCCGGTCGGGCGCCCTGAGCTGACCACACTGCGCCCCGGGGACTTCCTCGCCAGCCGGGTTTTCACACTGCGATAGTGATCACACTCGAACGAGGGATGGTCCTTCCCATGTCCTAGTGTTGAGACATCGACATGAAGATGTGGGGGAGACGGTGCAAAACCCTGAGGACCTGTACGAGCTGGACGCCGACCTGCCGGAGATGTCCGGGCCGGTGCTCCTCCACAGCCTCGACGGCTTCGTGGACGCGGGGTCCACGGGCGAGCTCGTGCGCGAGCACCTCCTCGACTCCTTCGAACACCGCGTGGTGGCCCGGTTCGACGTGGACTCGCTGATCGACTACCGGGCCCGCCGGCCGATGATGACCTACGACCGCGATCACTGGGCCGCCTACGAGGCCCCCGAGCTGGTCGTCCATCTGATGCGGGATGAGGCCGGGAGCCCGTTCCTGCTGCTGACCGGCCCCGAGCCCGACCGCCTCTGGGAGGGCTTCACCGCCTCGGTGCGGTCGCTGGTGGAAAAGCTGGGCGTCAGCCTGGTGGTCGGTTTCCACGGCATCCCGATGGGCGTCCCGCACACCCGCCCGGTCGGCCTGACCTCGCACGCCACCCGGCCCGAGCTGATCAACCGTTCGTCCTGGTTCGACAAGGTCCAGGTGCCGGGGAGCGCCGCCGGCCTGATCGAGCTCCGGCTCGGCGAGTCCGGCCACGACGCGGTCGGCTTCGCCGTCCACGTGCCGCACTACCTGGCCCAGTCCGCCTACCCGGCCGCCGCCGTGGCGGCCCTGGAGGCCGTCGTCAACGCGACCGGGCTGGTGCTCCCGGCGGACGCCCTCCGCGAGGCCGCGGCCAAGACCGACGCCGAGATCGCCGAGCAGGTCACCGGCAACGAAGAGGTCGAGAAGGTCGTCAAGGCCCTGGAGCAGCAGTACGACGCGTTCGCCGGCGCCGCCGAACGCGAAAACCTCCTCGCCGAAGACCAGAACATGCCCACCGCCGAGGAGCTGGGCGCGCAGTTCGAGCGCTTCCTGGCCGAGCAGGACGGCCCCGACCAGCAGTCCTGAGGGGGCCATCGCGCGCCGCTGTGGGTGGATAGGCGCCTTTTACCGTTTCGCGTACGGCCCCTCAGACCGGGTACGCTTGCCCGGTCGCCGGGGACGAATCCCCGGTTCAGGGCGCGTAGCTCAGGGGTAGAGCTCTCGGCTTACAACCGAGCGGTCGGCGGTTCGAAACCGTCCGCGCCCACGAGCTGGCTCTCGGTGGTCGCCGCCTTCGGAGCGGCTTCCCCGAGGGCCGCTGTGTTTTTCCCGAGGGCGACCCCCGGGCCAGCCCTTGGTGGAGGTCTTCGCCAAGGGCCGTTGCGCTGCCCGGGAAGCGGCCGGAATTCGGATGGTGTGACCGGTCTCTCATTGTTGTTCGCCCAGGTCAGATGGCGTTTTACATGGCGTTCACATGTGGGCAACAGGTCCGAAATGCCGAATTGTCACTCTTCTTCGTGGCCGACTCAGGGAGGCCGGAATGCTCAGGTCGGCTGCGACGAAAGGGACTGACGTTGACCTACAAGGCCGAGTACATCTGGATCGACGGCACCGAGCCCAGTGCGCGGCTCCGCTCGAAGACGAAGGTCCTCGCCGACGGTGCCCCGCTGCCGGACTGGGGCTTCGACGGCTCCAGCACCAACCAGGCACCCGGTGACAACTCGGACTGCGTGCTCAAGCCGGTCTTCTCGTGTCCTGACCCGATCCGCGGCGGCGACAACAAGCTGGTGCTGTGCGAGGTCTACCACGTGGACGGCAGCCCGCACCCGACCAACAACCGGGCCAAGCTGCTCCCGGTCGCGGAGAAGTTCGCCGACCAGGAATCCTGGTTCGGCATCGAGCAGGAGTACACCTTCTTCCAGGAAGGCCGTCCGCTCGGCTTCCCCGCGGTGGGATTCCCCGCTCCGCAGGGCCCGTACTACTGCGGTGTCGGCGCGGACGAGGTGTTCGGGCGCGAGATCGTCGAGAAGCACCTGGACGCCTGCATCGAGGCGGGCCTGCAGATCTCCGGCATCAACGCCGAGGTCATGCCCGGCCAGTGGGAGTTCCAGATCGGCCCGGCCGGCCCGGTCGAGGTCGCCGACCACCTGTGGGTGGCCCGCTGGCTGCTCTACCGCATCGCCGAGGAGTTCGACGTCGCGGCCACCCTGGACGCCAAGCCGGCCAAGGGTGACTGGAACGGCGCGGGCGCGCACACCAACTTCTCCACCAGGGCCATGCGCGAGGGCTACGACGCGATCGTCACCGCCTGCGAGGCGCTGGGTGCCGAGGGCAAGGTCGCGGAGCACATCGCCGGCTACGGTCACGGCATCGAGGAGCGCCTGACCGGCCAGCACGAGACCGCCCCGCACGACGTCTACAGCTATGGCGTCTCCGACCGCGGCGCCTCGGTGCGCATCCCGTGGCAGGTCGAGGTGGAGAAGAAGGGCTACATCGAGGACCGTCGGCCCAACGCCAACATCGACCCGTACAACGTGACCAGGCTGCTGGTCGGCACCTGCTGCTCCGCGCTGGAGAAGGCAGACCAGGTCTGATCAAGGCCTCCTGAGACAGAGGGGATTCCCGGGGCGGGGCGCTTCCGGGGTCCCCTCTTTCATGTCTCGAAGCAGGAACTTTACGTGGTCATGCCTATGCCATCAGGAACCCCCGGACATAATCTCCGAACAATTTGGCGGGACCTGATCACTGGAGAAAAGCATGACCATAAAGGGATGGCAGCGGGCCGTCGTCATCGTGGGCGTCAGTGCCGCCTCGATGTCGCCGGGCATCGCGGCGGTCGCCGATGAGACGCCCTCTGTGCCCACCGATGTGGCACCTTCCGTGCCGCTCGCCGCGGCGCCCCAGGATGGTGGCGGACAAAAGCTCCCACCGGGCTATTTCATTCATGGAGCCACTCTCTACAACGCCCAGAAAATGCCCGTCGCATTGCCCCAAGGATGGGTCATCCACGCGGGTGTGATCTATGACGCGGACGGCGAGGTCGCCGCCATCTCCTACAAACCGTCCACGAACGCCGCGGCTCCGCTGAGCGGCACGGCCCCAGGTGGCGAAGCCGACGGACGGTGCGAGGAGGACGACAGCAAGAGCGTTCTCGGCGGCCTCGTCGGCGATCTCTTCTGTTTCATGGGCGATCTCACGGAGGCGGTCTTCGGGCCGGACGGCATGATCGGGCTCGAGCCGGACGAGCCCGAGAGCGAACTCCAGGTCGACCCGGTCGCCCCGGGGAGCGTGCCCCAGACCGGCTCGTTCGAGCCCCAGACCGACCAGACCGGCCAGGTCAGCCAAGCCGAGCCCGAGAGCGAGCTCCAGCTCGACTGAACCGGATCCCTTCATGGCCGCCCCATCGCGTCCGCGTGGTGGGGCGGCCTCATGAACGGCGGGCCTGCGTGACGTCGAACGCGGCGGCGGCCAGCGCCAGCACCGGGAAGACGACCTGGCCGGGCAGCCGGTAGACCGCACGTTCCGTCTGCTCGATCAGACCGGCGCCGGAGAGCGCCTTGAGATGGTGGTAGAGCTGGCCGGTCGAGTTGAGCTCCAGCTCCGACTGCAGCTCGTTCACCGTGCGAGGCCCGGTCAGCAGCAGCCGCAGCACCTCGAACCGGGCGGGATGGCCGGCGGCCTGCAGCACGGCGGCCAGCGGGCCCGCCGGGAGTTTGAGCAGCTCGCCGGGGCTGCGGACCACTTCCCATGTCCACTCGTATCCGCCCAGGCGCGCGTCGCCGCCGTACCGCAGCTGGCCGGTGCCGTCGGCCACCGCGCGCCCGGGCGGCACGGATGGGCCGGACAGCCGCGCTTCGAGCTCAGCCACGCGGGTTTCGAGCGCGCTCAGCCGATCATCTGTCGTGGACATTCCCCCACGGTAGCCAGCAATTCCGTAATTGCGAAAGCTTCCAGGGCCCAGGCGTGCGGCCGGGTGCCGCGAAGCGTGGCGAATAACGACAAATTGGGGAACGAGGGGGAGTTTTCCCGAACGGTCCCGGGTAGCACTCTCTCGTCGCACCGGGGGGAGGGGACATGGGTGAGACGCCGTTCGGGCCGTCCTTCGATGGCCGTCTGCCGGGGAACAGCCGCGGCCGGCAGGTTCCCCGTTCACGTCCGCGGGCCTGGCAACGATCCTTCCGTTGCCGGACGTCGATCCCGCCCGCTGGAGTCCTCCCGATGAGAAGGTTCGACGAGTTCGTCGCGCTGCACGAGTCCCTGACGGCCCGGCCGGACGTCGATCTCCGCCGCCTGTGGGCCTGCGGCCTGGGCACCGCGTTCGTCGCCGCCGGGATGGCGTTCACCTGGACGCTCGTCCTGCGCGGCCTCTTCGGCATACCCGTCCCGGCCGGCGGCAGCGACCTGGGGCCCGGACTCGCGGCGGGCACCTATGCCGCGTGCGCCGCCATGGTGGCGTTCCAGGCCACGGCGCTGCTGCACGTGCTCAGCGCGGTGGCGGCACGGCCCGTCCGCGCGTTCTGCTGGATCGCCGGCCTCGCCGTGTTGATCATGTCGTTCCTGCCGCTCACGCTGCGCGGCTCGTTCGACGTCGCCGTGGTCACCGGCGGTCTCAACCTCGCAGGCGGGTCCATCATCATCGCCCTGCTGGCGACGGTCACCGCCATCTCGCTGCGCCGGCGGAAGCCGCCCCCGCCACCGTCGCCACCCCGTCCGCCCCTGCTGCCGGGCGGCTGGTGACCTGGCCGCCCCGGGATCACGGGACCACGGTCACCGGCCACCTGCCCGCCCTGACCAGACGCACCGCCACGGAGCCGACCAGCCGGTGGCCCGCCTGAGCCGAGGCGCCGACCACCACCGCGTCGGCCTTCCGCTCGTCGGCGATACGGGCCAGCACCTGGTACGGATCGCCCTGCTCGGTGATGAACTCGTAGCGGACGGCGGCCCGCTGGGCGGCCCGTTCGAGCTCCTCACGCAGTTCCGCGGCGACCTGCTCACCCGCCTCGTGTATCGCCGCCGCGCCTCCCGGCGTGAGGGTCGACAGCGTGGCCAGGGGCGAGACCTGCACCAGGACGAGCTGCGCGTCGCTGCGCCGGGCCAGTCCCCAGGCGTACGCGGCGGCGCGCAGGGAGGTCTCCGAGCCGTCCACGCCCGTGACGATCACCCGCGGTCCATCGGTTCCCAGCTCGAACGACGCCTCGCTCATGTGATCACCTCGAAGGCCAGCGTATGCCCGAGCTCTTTCCGATTTTCACCCGGTCAGACCCGGGTGAAGCGGGAGAGCAGGTCGTCCAGCCGCACCGAGCCCATGGTGAGCGCCGCGTACATCTCGTCGGGCTCGGTGTAACCCAGATCCCTGGCCACCGCCAGGGAGTCGCCGTGGGCCTCGGCGGTCAGCAGGTCCATCTTGCGGCCGGCGAGAGCCAGGACGAGGCGCCGCCGCCCGGCGACCGCGGCCTCTTCGGCGCGTTGTCTGGCGAGCCACTGCTGGATGTGGACCCGCGCCGGTGCGGTGACCGCGAACCCCAGCCAGTCGCCGGAGGGCTCGCTGTCGGGGTCGGTGAGGATCTCCACCACGTTCCCGCTGCGCATCTCGGCCGACAGGGCGGCGAGCCTGCCGTTGACGAGCGCGCCGATGCTGCGGTCGCCGGTCTCGGTGCCCACCGCGTACGCGAAGTCGAGTGCGGTCGCTCCCGCGGGCAGCGTGACGACCTCGCCGGACGTCGTGAACACCGCGACGTTCCCCGACGCCAGGTCGGCGCGCAGGCCGGCGAGGAACTCCGCCGACGGCACATCCGACTGCCAGGCCAGCAGGCGGCTGAGCCACACCAGGTCGCGGCGGCCCGCGACCGTGTCGGCGGTGGCCACGCCGTTGCGGGCGTCGCGGATGTGCGCCACGATCCCGTACTCGGCCACCGGATGCATGGCGCGGCTGCGGATGATGACGTCGAACAGGTCGCCGTCCGTGCTGATCACGCGGGTGTGCAGCGACTGGTACAGGTTGGCCTTGGGCAGGGCGATGAAGTCCTTCACCCGCCCCTGCACCGGGTGCAGGGCCGCGTGCACCGCACCGAGGGCGATGTAGCAGTCCTGGTCGTCGCCGTCGACGAGGAGCAGCAGGCGGGCCGCCTCGTTCGGGCGCAGGCCCGCGACATCGCCGCCCCGCTCGCGGTGCACCGCGTACGCATGCCGCGGGCGGATCTCGACCCGGCCTCGGATCCGCTGCTCGCCGAGGGCGGTCCGCAGCCGTGCCAGCGTGGGGCCGAAGGCGGCGCCGGTGCCGGCCAGCGCGGATCTGAGGGCTTGGGCGGCCTCCGCGTAGTGCTCGGGGGCGCGCGCCGCGAAGGCGAGGTCGTCCATCTCCCGCTTGAGCACGTGGATCCCCAGGCGTTCGGCGAACGGCACCAGCAGTTCGAGCGAGGCCTCCGCGTACCGCACCCGTTTGTGCGGCGGCTGGTAGCGCAGGGTGCGCAGATTGTGCAGCCGGTCGGCGAGTTTGATCACCAACACCCGCAGGTCGGCTGCGGCCGACAGCACGATCTTGCGGAACGTCTCGGCCTCGGCGCGCTCGCCCCATTTCCCGCCGTCCAGCTTGGTGACGCCGTCGACCAGGACAGCGACCTCCTCGCCGAAGTCCGCCCGTACCTCGCCGATCGTGTACGGGGTGTCCTCGACGGTGTCGTGCAGGAGCGCGGCCAGCAGCGTCGTCGAGTCCAGCCCCATGCCCGCGAGGATGATGGCCACCGCCAGCGGGTGGGTGATGTAGGGCGCGCCTGACTTGCGCAGCTGGCCCCGGTGAAGGCGCTCCGCGACCTCGTACCCGCGCAGCAGCTCGGCCTCGTCGCCCGCCGGGGAGGCGGACCGGTGCGCGGCCAGCAACGGTGCCATCGCGGACCGGCTGGAGCCGGAACGCCACGGGTTGAGGGTCGTCATCACGTACCCACCTGGCAGCCGGCCCGTAGCGTGACTGCTACGGGGTGTGATCGTCATTATGTGCGACGTCCCGGCCGGGATGGAACGCCGGGTCCCTGGCCGGATTTCGCACCCCGTCAGCAATGACCGGCCGGTCGTTCCACCCGCTACTTTCGGTCGGGGGCGTCAAGACGATTTAACACGCGCTTCACGGGTGGATGATATGAGTCTCGGTGAAACCGGTGTACAAAATACTTGAAAGAGGAGAACGCCTTTGATCCTTCCCGAATGGAGATGTTGAAAACGCAATGATTCCCTCCCCTCGGAGCCTGCGAGCCGCCGCGTCCAACGTGACCCACAAACTGTTGTACGGGCATGTCGCCGACCTGCGCCCGATGTCCACGGTCATGGTCGACGACGGCTCCAAGCGCTCGGTCCACCGCTACCGGTCTCCCGAGGGGGTCGTTCCGGCCGGCCCGCCGGTGCTGTTCGTGCCGCCGCTGGCCGCGCCCGCCCGCTGCTATGACCTCCGCCGCGGGTGCAGCCTCGCCGAGCACGTGGTCAACGCGGGCCGGCTCAGCTACCTGCTGGACTACGGCCCGATCGGCTACGCCGACCGTGACCTGGGCTTCGAGGAATGGGTCGGGGAGATCCTGCCGGGCGCGGTCCGCACGGTCAGCGAGGACGCCGGCGGGCAGCCCGTACAGCTGGTGGGCTGGTGCCTCGGAGGTCTCTTCTCGCTGCTCGCGGCGGCCGATGATCCGGAGTTGCCGATCGCCTCGGTGGCTGCCATCGCCACTCCGGTCGACATCCGGCGGGTGCGCCTCGCCGCGCCTCTGCGCCCGCTCTCGTGGGCCACCAGGGGCATGGAGGTGAACGTCGTCAACGCGCTGTTCGGGGGAGTGCCTCAACCACTGGTCAAGCGTGCTTATCAACTCATCGGTCTGGACAAATACGTGCTGCGTCCTTACGCTGTCCTGACCAATCTCAACAATGTTGAGTTTCTCGCCCAGATCGAAGCGGTCGATCACTTCACCAACACCATGCTCGCCTATCCGGGCCGCACGTTCGAGCAGCTTTACTCGGCCCTATTGCGGGAGAACGCTCTGATGGCGGACGGGATCGAGGTCGGCGGCCGCCGCATCCACCTCAGCGACGTCCGGGTGCCGGTACTGGCCATCGCCGGCCGCAGCGACGCCCTGGCGCCCGCCAAGTCGGTCCACCCGCTCACCCGCCTCCTCTCCGGAGCCGAGCAGGTCCGCTTCGAAACCGCCCCCGGCGGCCACCTCGGCGTCCTCACCGGCCGGTCGGCCCGCTCCACCACCTGGTCCCACCTGGACCGCTGGCTGGACGAAGGCATCGTCCGGCACGGCATCCGCCCGTCCCGCCGAGAGGTCCTCCCCGTCTGACCGGGGTCGCGGGGCCTGGGGTCGTGGGGTCGCGGGGGCGCGGGGTCAACGAACTCCCAAGGGAGCCTCTGGAGCCTGCAATCGGCACCACCCGGGGTGTGTCACCTGAGTGATCCTAAAGTCACTGACCGTATTGTTGCCCGGCGTCGCGGGCCCATGCCCGTGACCCAGCGTCGCGGGCCCGTGCCCGTGACCCAGCAGCAACGACCCCCGGACAGAGGGGGGCACGGCAGGGGTTTCTAGCCGCGCCGGCCAGAAGGGTCATCTGGGTGCGCGGACGTCGGGGGGCGTGGATGACGGCTGACAAGGGCCAGACCGGACCGGACGTGCGGGGCCGTGCGCAGGCCGAGATCATCGGAATCGGCCCGTTCGGCCGGCCGGCGCCCCAGTTGGTGGCGGCCGTCGCCCGGGCCGGCGGGCTCGGTGTGCTCGACCTCGGCCTGGACCGTGACCGGGCCTGGTCCGCCCTCGCCGATGTCTGCCGCTGGTGGAAGGGGACCTTCGGGGTCCGGGTGCCAGCCGGTTGCGGAGTGCACCCCGAGGACCTTCCCGACGCCGTCGACACGGTCGTGATGGACGCGGTGGTCCAGAACGCGGCGGCCCAGAACGCGGCGGCCCAGAACGCGGCGGAAGGCGACCCGGCGGCGTACGCCAAGGGACGCAGGCTGCTGATCGAGGTCGTGGACCCGGAGGACGTGGTCACGGCCCTGCGGTTTCCCGGCGTGTCGGGGCTCATCGCCCGCGGCTGCGAGGCCGGTGGACGGGTCGGGGAGCTGACCACGTTCGTCCTCCTCCAGCGGCTGCTCGCCGACGCGCGGGTCAACGTGCCGGTCTACGCGGCCGGGGGGATCGGGCCGCACACGGCCGCGGCCGCCATGGCGGGCGGCGCGGCGGGCGTGGTACTCGACGTCCAGTTCGCGCTGGTGCGGGAGATGGATCTCCCTGCGGATGTCGCGAGCGCGCTGGCCGCGATGGACGGCAGCGAGACGAAGGTCGTTCGCCGGCACCGGGTCTACACGCGGCCGGACCTCCCCGACATCGACCTGGACGGGCTCGACCTGGCCGGGATCAATGCCCGCCTGGGGGCGACGGGACTGCGGCACCAGCTGCTGCCCGTCGGCCAGGACGGTGCCCTGGCCGCAGCGCTGGCACGGCGCTACAAGACGGCGGGCGGCGTCGTGCAGGCCGTACGGGAGCAGATCGCCGTGCACATCCGCGCCGCCGTCCGCGCCAAACCGCTGGCTCCGAGGAACAACCCGCCGGGTTCCCCCATCACCCGCGACTACCCGGTCGTCCAGGGGCCGATGACGCGGGTCAGTGACCGGTCCGCGTTCGCCGCCGCGATCGCGCAGGACGGCGGCCTGCCGTTCCTGGCGCTCGCCCTCATGGGCGGCGACGAGGTGCGCCAGTTGCTCCTTGAGACCGCCGAGCGGCTCGGTGACCGGCCCTGGGGCGTGGGCATCCTCGGCTTCGCTCCGCCTGGGCTGCGGGAGGCGCAGCTCGCCGCGGTGCACGAGGTCAAGCCGCCCTACGCGTTGATCGCAGGCGGCAGGCCACCCCAGTCGGCCCCGCTGGAAGAGGCCGGGATCAGCACGTACCTGCACGTCCCTTCGCCGGGACTGCTGGAGCGTTTCCTGAGCGAGGGCGCCCGGAAGTTCGTGTTCGAGGGGCTGGAATGCGGCGGCCATGTCGGGCCGCGCGCCAGCTTCCCGCTCTGGGACGCGCAGATCGACCGGCTGCTGACCTTCGCCGCCGAGAACCCCGAAGCCGCCGCCGAGATGTCGGTGCTGTTCGCGGGCGGCATCCATGACGAACGCTCGGCCGCCATGGTCTCCGCGCTGGCGGGCCCGCTGGCCGAGCACGGCGCCGACATCCGCGTCCTGATGGGCACCGCGTACCTGTTCACGTACGAAGCGGTCGCGGCGGGGGCGATCCTGCCGGGCTTCCAGCGCGCCGCCATCGAGTGCGACAGGACCACGCTGCTGGAGACTTCGCCCGGCCACGCGACCCGATGCGCGCGGACGCCCTATGTGCAGGAGTTCGAGGAGGCCAGGCGCGAGCTGGAGGCCGCCGGCGCCGGTCGCAAGGAGATGTGGGCCAAGCTGGAGGAGCTCAACCTCGGCAGGCTGCGCATCGCCGCCAGGGGACTGCGCCGCGCGGGCGCCCAAGGCGACCTGGAGTCGGTCGAGGCCGGCGAGCAGCACCGCGACGGCATGTACATGATCGGCCAGGTGGCCGCGCTGCGTTCGGCCACCACCAGCATCACCGGCCTGCACGAGCAGGTGACGACCGGGGCGACCTCCTTCCTCGCGGCGCGGGCGGTCACGCTCGGCATCGAGCCGGGGGACGCGGAGCCGGCGGTGGCGGCGGCTCCCGCGGACATCGCGATCGTCGGCATGGGTTGTGTCTTTCCCGGGGCCCGCGACCTGGACGAGTACTGGGCCAACATCATCGGCGGAGTGGACGCGGTCACCGAGGTTCCCCCCGAACGCTGGGACCCGGAGGTCTACTACGACCCGGCGGCAGGACGGCACGACTCGGGCACCAAGACCCCGTCGAAGTGGGGCGGCTTCCTGCCCGACATCCCGTTCGACGCCTACGCCTACGGCATCCCGCCCACTTCGCTCGCCAGCGTCGAGCCGATGCAGCTGCTGTCGCTGGAGGTGGCGGCGCGGGCGCTGGCCGACGCGGGCTACGCCGACCGGGCATTCGACCGTTCCCGGACCTCGGTCTTCTTCGGAGCCGAGGCGGGCACCGATCTCGGCACCGCCTACAGCGCCCGCGCCATCCTTCCCAAGTACTTCGGAGAGGTACCCGAGGGGCTGGACGCGCAGTTGCCGAGGCTGACCGAGGACTCGTTCCCCGGCGTGCTCACCAACGTGATCGCCGGCCGCATCGCCAACCGGCTCAATCTCGGCGGCGCCACCTACACCGTCGACGCGGCCTGCGCGGCGTCGCTGGCCGCGCTCGACGCCGCCTGCAAGGAACTCGTCGCCGGAACGAGCGACATGGTGCTGTGCGGCGGAGCCGACCTGCACAACGGGATCTACGACTACCTGCTCTTCTCGTCGGTGCACACGCTGTCGCCCAGCGGCCGGTGCGCCACGTTCGACGCGGACGCCGACGGCATCGCGCTGGGGGAGGGCGTCGCGTGCGTGGTGCTCAAGCGGCTGGCGGACGCCGAACGCGACGGGGACCGGATCTACGCGGTCATCAAGTCCGTGGCGGCGTCCAGCGACGGCCGTTCGCTCGGGCTCACCGCGCCCCGCGTCGAGGGCCAGCGGCTCGCGCTGCGACGCGCGTACGAGCGAGCCGGGATCTCCCCCGCGGACGTCGGCCTCGTCGAGGCCCACGGCACCGGCACGGAGGTCGGCGACCGCACCGAGCTGACCACGCTGACCGAGACGTTCATGGAGGCCGGTGCCGAGCCGGGCAGCGTCACGCTGGGCTCGGTCAAATCGCAGATCGGCCACACCAAGTGCGCCGCCGGCCTGGCCGGGCTCATCAAGACCGCGTACGCGCTGCACACCGGCGTGCTGCCCGGCACCCTGCACCTCAAGAAGCCGTCGAAGGCCTGGGACGCCGTCACCAGCCCGTTCGCCTTCGGCGGCGGTGCCCGGCCGTGGGCCGCCGCACCGGCGGAACGGTACGCGGGCCTGAGCGGCTTCGGCTTCGGCGGCTCCAACTTCCACGCGGTTCTCTCGGGGTATGACGGCGCTCCCGAGCCGGTCGCCGGGCTCGCGGAGTGGCCCGCGGAGCTGTTCCTGATCCGCGGCGCCGATCGCACCGCCGCCCGCGCCGAACTGGACCGCCTCGGCGCCCTGCTCGACACCGGCGGGGTGCGGCTGCGCGATCTCGCCCGTACGTTCGCCGCAGGGCAGGGGCCGGTGCAGGTGGCGCTGGTCGCGACGAGCCTGGACGACCTGCGCGGCAAGCTCGACGCGGCGCTCGACCGGCGTTCCGCGCCCGGTGTCTTCATGCCGGAGAACGATGAGCGGGATCCCGGCCAGGTCGCGTTCCTCTATCCGGGGCAGGGCAGCCAGCGGCCGGGCATGTTCGCCGATCTCTTCGTGGCCTTCCCGCGGTTGCAGCGCCTCCTGCGTGCCGGTGAAGAGGGTGGGGCCGGCAGCCGTTACGCGCGGGCGATGTTCCCGCCCGCCGCGTTCACCCCGGCGGAGAAAGAGCGGCAGCGCGCGGCGATCACCGACACCCGGGTCGCCCAGCCCGCGCTGGGCATCGCCGGTATGGCCGCGCACAAGCTCCTCACCGAGCTGGGGGTGCGGCCCGACCTGGCCGGCGGGCACAGCTATGGCGAGCTGGTCGCGCTCTGCGCCGCGGGGGTCTTCAACGAAGACGACCTGGTCGCGCTGAGCGCCGCGCGCGCCGACGCCATCCTCGCCGCGGCCGGCGCCGAGGGCGGCGGTGGCCACGGTGATCCGGGCGCGATGGCGGCCGTGACCGCGACCCTGCCGGACGTACGGGCCGCGCTCGCGGGCGTCTCGGGGATCGTGGTCGCCAACCACAACGCACCCCGCCAAGTGGTGATCTCGGGCTCCACCGCGGCGCTCGAAACCGCTCTGGGCGTGCTTGACGCTCACGGCATCGCAGCCAAGAGGCTCCCGGTCGCCTGTGCGTTCCACAGCCCGCTCGTCGCGGGGGCGGCGGCCGCCATGCGCGCCGAACTGGCCGGGCGCGACCTGCGTTCGCCGGCCTTCCCGGTGTGGTCGAACACCACTGCCGCGCCGTACGGCGCCGAGCCGGCCTCGCTGCGCGCCACGCTCGCCGGGCAGGTCGCCGCGCCGGTCCGGTTCGTCGACCAGATCGAGGCGATGTACGCGGCGGGCGCGCGGGTGTTCGTGGAGGCCGGGCCGGGCCGGGTCCTGACCCGGCTCGTCGGGGCGATCCTCGGCGACCGGCCGCACACCGCCGTCAACGTGGACACCCCCGGCGAGAACGGGCTCGAACGGCTGCTGGAGGCCCTGGCCCGCCTTGCCGTGGCAGGAGTCCCGGTCGACCCGCTGCCGCTCTTCACCGGGCGCGGCGCGCGGCCGGTGTCGGCGGCCGACGGCCGCAAGACCCCGAGCTGGACCGTCAACGGACATCTCGTCCGCACCGCCGACGGCGGATATCTGACCAACGCGCTGCGTCCCGCCGAGCGGGTCGCGCTCCCCTCAGGAGGAACCATGGGTGCCGACCCCGGTCCCGATCCCGCTCCCAATCCCGCCCCGAGCATGTCCGAGGCCGCGGTCCTGGAATACCTGCGGACCAGCCGCGAGCTCGTCGCCGCCCAGCGCGACGTCGTTCTCGGTTTCCTCGGCATGGCCACCCCGTCGGTGGCTCCGAAGCCCGTTACGGCGCCGGTCCCGGCACCCCGCGCGGTGCACGCGGGCGAGGTACTGTCCCCGCCCGCCGCCGGGTCCGCGCCCACCACGGCGGCAGGCAAGGCCGAGACCGCCACGCCCGAGGACGGTGCCGGCAAGCACGCGCGGGCCGCGGAGCCGGAGGCCGCCCGGCTCGGTCCGGACGAGATCCGCGCGGCGGTGCTCTCGATCATCGGTGCCCGCACCGGCTATCCCGAGGACATGCTCGGCACCGACCTGGACCTGGAGGCGGACCTGTCCATCGACTCCATCAAGCGCACCGAGATCATCGGGGAGCTGGCGGAGCGGGTGGGCCTGACCACCGCAGGGGTTCGGCTGGCCGAGCCGGTCGTCGAGGAACTCGCCCGGATCAGGACGATCGGTGAGATCGTCGCGTGGATCTGCGGTCACCTGGGCATCGGCGACGGCGCGGAGAAGGCCGCACCTCCCGCACCTGCTGCACCTCCCGCGCCTGTCGCACCTCCTGCGCCCGCCGTGCCTGCCCAACCTGGCCCACCTGCCGTGTTCGCTCCACCTGCCGTGCCTGCCCAACCTGGCGCTCCGAGCGAACGAGACGTACGGGCCCTGCCGGTCGTGGGCCCGCCGCTTCGGCAGATCGTCCGTATGAGGGATCTGCCCGCGCTGCCTCTTCCGGCGCAAGTGTCGTTCGCCGGGAAGCGGTTCGTGATCGTCGATGACGGTTGCGGCATCGCGCTGGAGCTGGCCGACCTGCTGGAGCAGCGGGGCGCCCAGGTGAGCACCCCGCTGGAGCCCGAGGGGCCCTGCGACGGGCTCGTCCACCTCGCCGCGCTGCGGCCCGGCGGCGGTCCCGTGCTGCCCGGCGCGTACGGCGGCATCCGCGACGTGCTGCTCGGCGGCGGCCTGCGCTGGCTGGTGCTGGCGAGCGGCTCGGGCGGCACGTTCGGGCGCCGCTTCGACGGCAGCGGCATCGGCGACCCGAGCGCCGGGGCGGGTCTGCGCGGCCTGGCCCGCACGATCGCGCAGGAGTACCCGGACGTCCTCGTCCGCGCGCTGGACGTCGACGCCAAGGACACCCCGCGCGCGGTGGCGCAGCGGATCCTCGCCGAGATGCTCGTCGCCGACTCGCCGGTCGACGTCGGTCACGACGGCGACAACCGCCACACGCTGACGGTCACACCGGCCGAGCTCCCCGTTCCCGTGATGAACGGAGCGGCCGGCGCAGCGGCACACGGACTGGACCTCGGACCGGACGGCGTGGTGCTGCTCACCGGCGGCGCCCGCGGGATCACCGCGCGGGTGGCCCTCGAACTCGCCCGCACCACCGGCTGCCATCTGGAGCTGGTCGGCCGGACGCTTGAGCCGCGCCCGGCGGAGGACCCGGCGATCGCCGGTGCCAACGACGAGATGTCGCTGCGCCGTGCACTGGCCGCGCAGGGCGGCCGCGCACCCGCTGAGATCGAGGTGATGATCCGCCGGATCCTCGCCGAGCGGGAGGTGCGCGCCGTGCTGGAGACGATGCGCGGTCCCGCCGCGTCCGTCCGCTACCACGCGCTGGACGTCCGCGATCCGCAGGCCGTGCGCGCCATCGTCGAGGACGTCTACGCCCGGCACGGCCGCCTCGACGGCGTCATCCACGGGGCCGGGCTCCTGGAGGACCGGCTCGTCCGCGACAAGGTGCCCGAGTCGTTCGCCCGGGTCTACCGCACCAAGGTGGACGGGGCCTCCGCACTGGCCGCCGCGGTCCGTCCGGACCTGCGCTTCTTCGTGGTCTTCGGCAGCATCGCCGGCGTCTACGGCAATCGTGGCCAGGCCGACTACGCGGCCGCCAACGACGCCTGCGGCACCCTCGCCCAGGTCTGGCGCACCAAACTGCGCGGCAAGGTCCTGGTGGCCGACTGGGGCCCGTGGGCGGGCGGCGGCATGGTCTCGCCCGAGCTCGCCCGCGAGTACGCGCGGCGCGGCCTCGCGCTGATCGAGCCGGACGCCGGGGTGGCCGCGCTGCTGCGTGAGATCGCGTACGGCGACGAGGTGCAGGTCGTCCTCACCGGGACGGCCGCCCGATGACCGTGAGCGGAGCGAGCCGATGACTCTGGAGCGGAGCGAGCCGATGACCCTGAGCGGAGCGAGCCGATGAATGCGGGCGGAGCGTGCCGATGAACGTGAGCGGAGCGAACCGGTGAAGGCGAGCGGAGCGAGCCCATGAGTACTGAGCCGATCGCGATCGTCGGCGTCGGGGCGATCTTCCCCGGTGCCGGGTCGGCGGCGGAGCTGTGGCGCAACATCCGCGCCGGGATCGACGCGATCACCGACGTCCCGGCGCACCGCTGGGACCCGGCGCTGTACTACGACCCGGAGGCGTACGGGCGGCCACCCGAGAGCGACCGCTTCTACTGCCGGCGCGGCGGGTTCGTGGACGATCTGGCCACGTTCGACCCGGCCCGGTTCGGCATCATGCCCGCCGCGGTGGCGGGCATGGAGCCCGACCAGCTGCTCGCGCTGCGGACCGCGGCCGAGGCGATCGCGGACGCGGGCGGCGACGGGCGGCTGCCGGACCGGACCCGGATCGGCGTCGTCATCGGCCGCGGCGGCTACATCACGCCGGGCGTGGCCCGCTTCGACCAGCGGGTGCGCACCGCGCACCAGCTCACGTCCGTGCTGATGGAGCTGGTCCCGGGGCTCGGCGCCGACCGGCTGGCACGGATCCGGCACGCGTTCTGCGAACGGCTCGGCCCGGACAACCCGGACGCGTCGATCGGGCTTGTGCCCAATTTCGCGGCGTCCCGGATCGCCAACCGCTTCGACCTGCGCGGCCCCGCGTACACGCTGGACGCCGCGTGCGCCTCCTCGCTGCTGGCGGTGGAGCATGCCGTCCGTGCCCTGCGTTCGGGGCAGTGCGACGCGATGCTCGCCGGGGCGGTGCACCACGCGCACCACGCGACGGTGTGGAGCGTCTTCAGCCAGCTGCGGGCGCTGAGCCCGAGCCAGCGGATCCGCCCGTTCGACCGGTCCGCAGACGGCACGCTGCTGTCGGAGGGCACCGGTGTCGTGCTGCTCAAGCGGCTGTCGGACGCCGAACGCGCGGGCGACCGCGTCCACGCCGTCATCCGCGGCGTCGGGTCGTCCAGCGACGGCCGGGCCGGCAGCATCATGAGCCCGGTCGTCGAGGGCCAGGTGCTCGCCGTTGAGCGTGCCTGGCGGGACGCCGGCCTCGACCCGTCGGCGCCGGACGCGCTCGGCCTGGTCGAGGCGCACGGCACCGCCACCCCGGCGGGCGACGAGGCGGAGCTGGAGACGCTGCGCCGGGTCTTCGGGGCGGCCGGGCCGCCCCTCGCGCTCAGCGCCGTGAAATCGATGATCGGCCACGCCATGACCGCCGGCGGCATCGCGGGCCTGATCAAGGCGGCCTGCGCGCTGCGCGACGGCGTGCTGCCGCCGACCCTGAACATCGAGGAGCCGCATCCGGCGCTTGCGGGCACCCGGCTCCGGCCCGTCCGCGAGTCGGCCACGTGGGAACGGCCCGCCGCGGGTGTGCCGCGCCGTGCCGTCGTCAACGCCTTCGGCTTCGGCGGCGCCAATGCCCATGTGATCCTCGAAGAGCCGCCCGCGCACGTGCGGCCCGCCACCCGCGCGAACGAGCCGGAGCGGCTGCGCATGGTCGTCTCGCCGCGTGAGGCGGACGGCGGCGGCGCCGGGGTGCTGCGGCTTGCGGCCCGGACGGACGAGGAACTCGCCCGGCTCCTCGAACGGCCGGACGACGAACTGATGGCGATCGCGGCGAAGGGCGAGCCGCCCCTGGACCTGCCCTGCCGCCTGGCGATCGTGGAGCCGACCGCCCGGCGGGTGGACCTGGCCCGGGCGATCGTGCTCCGGGGTACGCCGTGGCGGGGCCGGAGCGACATCTGGTTCACGCCGCGGCCGCTGCTCGCGGCGGGCGGCAAGGTGGCGTTCCTCTTCCCGGGGTTCGAGCCCACCTTCGAGCCGCGCGTGGACGACGTCGCCGACCACTTCGGGATGGCGCGGCCCGAGCTGACCGGGCGGACCGACCTGCTCGGGCACGCGGCGGACGTCATCGCCGTCGGCCGGTTGTTGTCGGACGTGCTGGGCGAGCTCGGCATCGAGCCGGACGTGGCCGCCGGGCACAGCCTCGGCGAGTGGACGGCGATGATCGCCTCGGGCATGTATCCGGCGAACGCGGCCGAGGCGTACCTGGCGGCCCTCGACCGCACCGCGCTCGACGTCCCGGACGTCGCGTACGCCGCGCTGGGCTGCGGTGCCGACCGGGCCCTGGAGGCCATCGGCACGAGTCCCGAGGTCGTGATCAGCCACGACAACTGCCCGCACCAGTCTGTGATCTGCGGGCCGCCGGAGGCGGTACGCGAGGTGCTGGCCAGACTTGGTGCCGAGGGGGTGCTGGGCCAGGAGCTGCCGTTCCGATCTGGCTTCCACACGCCGATGGCCGAGACCTATCTGGGGCCGGTGCAGCGTTCGTTCGAGGTGTTGCCGATCCGCGCGCCGCGCGTGCCGCTGTGGTCGGGGACCACGGCCGCGCCGTTCCCCTCCGGGGCGGACGAGGTGCGCGGGCTCGTGGTGCGCCACCTGCTGGAACCGGTCCGGTTCAGCGAGCTCATCGAGGAGTTGTACGGGGTCGGCGTGCGCGCGTTCGTCCAGGTCGGGCCGGGCAGCCTGACCGGATTCGTGGGCGACCGCCTCGGCGACCGCGATCACCTCGCCCTGGCGGTCAACACCCCTCAGCGGACAGGCCTCGCCCAGCTCGAACGGGTCGTCGCGGCGTTGTGGGCGGAGGGCTACGGAACCGCGCCGCAGGACGAGAGGTCCAGCCGGCTGGGCGCCGGTCACGGCAGCGGGATGCGTTTGAACCTCGGCACGCCGCTCGTCCGGCTGGACGGCGCCGTGCCGCCGCTGAACGTCAGCGCGAGCCCCGGGACGGGACCCGGCGCGGGCCCCTTCCCGCCGGACCGGTCGCGACTGGCCGGCGCCGGGCCGGTCATGGCCGAGCTGGACGCGCTGCTCCGCGACGCCACCGAGAGCGCTCAGATCGTCCTCGACGCGCTGCACACCGGCGGCGGACAGCCTGCGGCGGCGGAACCGAGGCCGCAGGTGACCGAGCTGACCACCTCGCGTGTGTTCTCGCTCGAATCCATGCCGTACGTCATCGACCACTGCGTGATCCCGCAGCCCGCGGACTGGCCGGAGGCGTCGGACCGGTTCCCGGTCGTGCCGCTGACCACCCTGCTCGAAGTGATGGCCGAGACGGCGCGGGAGCTCTTCCCCGAGCTGGTGGTGATCGGCTTCGAGGACGTGCGGGCCATCCGGTGGGTCATCGCCGACCCGCCGACCACCGCCGACATCCAGGCGACCCTCGCCGACCCCGGAGGCCTTGGCATCCCCGGCCTTCCCGGCACTCCCGGCCTTCCCGGCACGTCGGGCACCTCTGGTATCGCCGGCGACATTGGCGTTCGCCGGGTGAGGGTGGTCATCAAGGGCCACACCGAGGGGACCGTCCTGCTCGCCGTGAACTACCCGATGCCGCCCGCTCCGGACCGTACGCCACTCACCGCCGAGGAGCCGCCGGAGGTGAGCGCCGAGCAGTTCTACGCCGAGCGCTGGATGTTCCACGGACCGCTCTACCGAGGTGTCAGCGAGATCTCGGCACTCGCCCGCGACGGCCTGCGCGCCGCCCTGAGGTCGTTGCCCACGCCGGGTGCGCTCATGGACAGCGCCGGGCATCTGTGCGGCCACTGGATCCAGGTGTACGGGGAGAAGGATCAGACCGTCTTCCCGGTCGGCATCGAGCGGGTGTCCTGGTACGCCCCGCTGCCGCCGGAGGGGGAGCGGCTCGACGTCACCGTCCGGAACCGGACCATCTCCGACACGACGATCAGGTGCGACGCCGAGATGGTCCGCAGGGACGGCACGGTGTGGGGCCGGGTCGAAGGCTGGACGACGCGCCGCTTCTTCACCGACGAGCCGGTGTGGCGGATGAGGCTCACCCCCGAGTTCTCGGCGATCGGCGAGCCGCAGGCCGGTGACTGGTGCCTGGCGCGCAAACGCTGGGACGGCACGGCGTCGCGCGATCTGCTGATGCGGCAGTACCTGTGCGCCGCCGAACGGGCCGAGTACCAGGCCCTCACGCCGCGCGAGCAGGGGCCGTGGCTGCTGGGCCGGATCGCGGCCAAGGACGCCGTGCGGCACTGGCTGTGGGGACGGGGGCACGGGCCGCTGTTCCCGGCGGAGGTGACCGTTCGCGTGGACAGGGCAGGGCGGCCCGAGGCCGCAGGCCCCTTCGACCTGCCGGTGGCGTTGTCGATCGCGCAGACCGAGGAGCTGGGGGTGGCGCTCGTCCGGCCCGCCTCCGAGCCCGCGGGCATCGACGTCACGCCGATCGTCGAGGGCTTGGCGGGGCGGGTGCACGGACTGCCACCGGGCCCGGCCGATCACAACACGTTGTGCGAGAGCGAGCTGGCGTTGGTGCGGCGGCTGCCCGGCGATCCCGCCACGGAGATCGCCCGGCTGCTGGCCGCCAAACGTGCCGCTGCGGCGCGCGAGGCCGCCGCCAAGACCGCCGCCAATGGCGCCGCCAAGGATGCCGTGCCCGGCGACACCGCCGGGATCAGGGACCTCGTCGTCACCGATGCCGCCGCCGACCGCCTGCTGGTGGCCGCGCCGGACTCGCTGACGGCCGTCGCGACCCGGCTCCTGGACGGGCACGTCGTGACCTGGACCGTCACGTCGCAGAGCAGGGACTCCGCGGCCGAGAACACGGAGGCATGACCATGAGCACGAACATGAGCACGAACATCGGCACGGACATGATCAGCGGCGCCGACGTCCTCAAGGAGGTCGTCGGGATGCTGGTCGACGTGGTCGGCGAGGATTTCCTGCTCGATCTGGAAGTGGGCCTGGACACCACGTTCAACGAAGACCTCGCCCTGGAGAGCATCGAGTTCGTCGCGCTGGCGGAGAAGCTGCAGCAGCGCTACGGCGAGCAGGTCGAATTCGCCGCGTTCATCGCCGGCATGGACCTGGACCAGATCATGCGGATGACGGTCGGCGACCTGGTGCGGCACGTCGAATCACGCCTGCGACCCGCCGGCGTCTGAACCCGCTGAAGCTGAAGGACTTCCTGGAGGACGCTCATGCCTGAGGTGACCGCACGCGGGATCCGGTTCCATGTCCAGACGATGGACCCCCCGCGGGACGCCGTGTCCGACCCGCCCGTGGTGGTGTTCGTCCACGGGCTGGTCGTGGACAACCTGTCGAGCTTCTACTACACGCTGGCCGGGCCGGTGTCGGCGGCCGGAGCCCGCGCCGTGCTGTACGACCTGCGCGGCCACGGCCTCACCGAGCGGACCCCGGCCGGTTACAGCGCGGCCGACGCGGTCGCGGACCTCTTCGGCGTCCTGGACGTCCTCGGCCATCGGCAGCCGGTCTACCTGGTCTCCAACAGCTTCGGCGGGGTCGTCGCGCTGAACGCGGCGCTCGCCCGGCCCGAACGGATCGCCGGGCTGGTCATGATCGAGTCGTACGGCCCGGCCGAGCGCGCCGGCGAGTGGACCGAGAACATGCTCAACACCCTCGGCAAGTCGGCGCTCGCCCTGGAGTACGAGCGGCTCGCCGACCAGTTGCTGGCGATCGGCTGGCGGCAGCGCGGCAGGCAGGCGCGCACCGCCGACGCGCTCATCAACGGGACCAGCCTGCTCGATGACCTTGCCGCGGTCGAGCCCGTCCGGCCCGCCGACCTGGCCGCCGTGGACTGCCCGGTGCTGGCCGTCTACGGGGAGCACTCGGACATCGTGGACGCCGGCACGCTTCTCCTGCGCTCCGTACCGGACTGCACGCTCCACATCATGGCTGGTCACGCGCACACAGTGCTCCGGGAGGGGACTGCGGAGCTACTGGGAGTGATGCTGCCGTGGCTGGCGCATCACGCCGGCACGCGCGTTCCGATCGTGGCGGCGGCAGCAGGGGGTGCGCTGTGATCGGACGGTCGCGTAAAGGACGCTCGGCGACGTCGCGCCGCGTACAGGTCCCGCCGCTGCTCGGCCGGACGACGGCGGCCGCCGGTGCCGAGGACGGCAGCTCGGTGGAGATCACGCCGCGCCGGTTCCTCTTCGCCGTGCCGCCTCTGACAGGGCACACCAACCCGACCGTCGCGGTGGCGGCCGAGCTCGTCAAGCGCGGGCACCGCGTTGCCTGGGTGGGGCACCCCGGCAGCCTCGAACCGCTCCTGCCGCCGGGCTCGCGCGTCTACCCGGCCGTGAGTGAGGCGTTCACGGCACGGCTGCGGGCAGACAGGGAGGAGCGCCCGAGCCTGCGCGGCCCAGCGGCGTTGAAGTTCCTCTGGGAGGAGTTCATCGTCCCGCTCGGGCACTCGATGATGCCGGGCGTCGAGGCGGCGATTGGCAGGTTCCGGCCGGATGTGGTGATCTCCGACCAGCAGGTGTTGTCGGCGCCGGTCGCGGCACGGCTGAGCGGGCTGCCGTGGGTCACCTCGGCGACCACGTCCGCTGAATTCACCCGGCCGCTGGCGGGGATGCCGCTGGTCGAGGAGTGGGTACGCGACCAGATCGGCGAGTTCCAGCTGCACTACGGCATCCAGGACCTGCTCGACCTGCGGTTCTCCGACCATCTGGTGCTGGCGTTCTCCACGGGCGCGCTGATCGGGGACGTCTCGTTCTTCCCGGAGCACTTCGCATTCGTGGGGCCCGCGCTGGGACGCCCGCAGCGGGGCGATTTCCCCTGGGAGTGGCTGGAGACCGGCGGGCGCCCGGCCGTGCTCGTTTCGCTGGGGACGGTCAACGGCGCGGCGGGGGCGCGGTTCTTCCAGGTCGCCGCCGACGCGGTGCGGGACATGGATCTGCAGGCGGTCTTCGTCGCGCCCGCGGGCATGGTCGCCGATCCGCCACCGAACGTGCTGGTCCGCGACCACGTGCCGCAGCTGCCGCTCCTGGAGCGGATGTCGGCGGTCGTGTCGCACGGCGGCCACAACACGGTCTGCGAGACGCTCGCGAACGGCCTGCCACTGGTGGTCGCGCCGATCAGGGACGACCAGCCGATCATCGCCCGCCAGGTCGAGGAGGCCGGTGCGGGCGTGACGGTCCGGTTCACCCGCGTCCAGGCGGCGGAGTTGCGCGACGCGCTCGGCACGGTGCTGGCCGACGAGAGCTACCGGTCCGCGGCCGGGCGGATCAAGGATTCCTTCACCGCCGCCGGGGGCGCGGCCCAGGCGGCCGAACGTCTGGAGAAGCTGGCGTGATGCTCATCTCCCTGCTGGTCGCCGCCGGGGTGACCGCCAACGCGGTTCGTCTGCGGCGACGGCTGGGCGGGCTGCGCCGCATGGACGTGCCCACCGGGAACGGCCACACCGATGGCCACATCGACCGTCACACCGGCGGCCACGCTGTGCCGGATGACGCGTACCAGCTGATCACGGCGAAGGGCGGTGTCGTTTCAGGGCAGCTGCGCCGCGCCGCGTTCAACCACGCGTTTGCGGGTGACCTGCAGGTCCTCGACCTGATCCCGGCTGACCTGCCCGTGGAGCGCGCGCTCGACCTCGCTCGGGACGTCGATCCCCGCCGATACCGGACCGATCCGGCTGCGCCAGGTCGCGGAGCCGGATTCGCGACTCTCGTCTGTGACGATGTGCTCGCCCGGGCTGGCGTTCGCGCCGGGTCGATGGAACCGGGCGACTTCGGCGCAGCCACCGCGTGCCTGCGGCAGTACGCGCTGCTTCCCCTCGAAGGAGCCGGGGCCGGCGCGGCCATGGTCGTCGTGCCGTGCCGCACGACGCCGCGGCTGCCGGTGAGCGACGGGCGGCGGGCCTGGCTGCGCGGGCTCGGGATCTCGGTACCGCGTCGGATCACCGGCTTGTTGCTGGGGTACGGCTTGGTCGGGCTGGCGCTGGTGGCCGACCTCTGGTGGGGGATGCTCGCGGTGGCCGCGTACAGCGCCGTGCCCTACATCGTCTTCGCAGGATCCGTGCTCTCACCACGGGATCTGCATCGGTCAGCGCTCCTGCGCGTCATCGAGACACCCCTGCAGTGCTGGAAGACGCTCACCAGTCCGCAGACGGGCTGGGAGCGGCGCGTCGCCGAGCGCGAACGGGAGACGCGTGCGTGGTACGGGAACCAGATCGCCCAGGGCGTGGCCCGGTTTCTCGAACCCCTTCGTGACGACTGCCCGTGGTGTGGGTCGCTCGCGTTCCGGAAGCTGCTGACCAGCGGGGACGTTCCTCAGGGCAAGCCGGGAAGCTTCAGGCTGGAACGGTGCGGCGACTGCGGGCACATCTTCCAGAACCCCGCGCTGAACGCCGCCGGGCTGGATTTCTACGACCGTGACTTGCCGGACAGCCCCGGTGGCGCGGCGGGCGAACGGATCTTGGCTGGCCGGACGAAGCTCCACCGAGCGCGCGCAAAACTTGTGGCGGCCCACGTCAGGTCTCGGCCGCGTACGTGGCTGGACGTGGGCAGTGGGCATGGGCATTTCTGCCGTACCGCTCGCACCGTGCTCTCGGACACCGAGTTCGACGGGCTGGATGCCCGGGCGGGAGCCGGGGCGGAGGAGGGCGTGCGGCGGGGCTGGCTGCGGCGGGCCTACCGGGGGCGATTCATCGAGCTGATGGACGAGCTGTTCGGGCGGTACGACGTCGTCAGCATGCACCGCTACCTCGAACACGCCGCCGACCCGCTCGCCGAACTGGACGCCGCGGCCAAGGTCCTCATGCCCGGCGGGCACCTGCTGATCGAGCTGGCCGACCCGGAGTCCTTGTCCGGGAAGGCGTGCGGCCGCTGGTGGACGCCCTGGACACAGCCCCGGCACCGGCACCTGATCCCGATCGGCAACCTGGAGGCGGCGCTCGGCGCGCGCGGGCTGCGGGTCGTGGCCAGGCGGCGGCGCCGCGCGCACCAGCGTTACGACCTGACGCGGACGGCGCTGGGCATGCTCCGGACGCTCGCCCCCGATCCCCGCCGCCCCTGGGCGCCCTGGCCGCCGACAGCCGCCGCCTGGGCGCGGTGCGGGCTGGCGGCGGCCTGTGCCGGGCCGTTGCTTGCCGCGGCCGTCGTTCTCGACCTGGTGGTGCTGCCGCTGGTCCCGGGCACGAGCAATGCCTACCGGATACTGGCACGAAAGGACGAAGGGTGATCCACGTCGGTGGTGGGGTCGCAGTCGCTGAGCTGGCCGTCGATCCAGAGGTACGGATCACCGCGCACGTCTTCGAGCGGGCCTACGGGAGCGCGCCCGCGGGGGTGTGGCGGGCGCCGGGCGGGCTGACCCTGCTGGGCGGGAGTCCCGCATTGGCGGTCGCGCTGCCGTGGGGTGTCATGGTGGCGCTCGGCGCGACCGATGACGGCTCCGCCGCGTTCTACTCGACGAGCCTCCACACCGAAAGCTTCTCGATCGGCTGCGGAGGGTTGCCGTCGGCGCTCGCCGCGGGCGCCGTCCCGGAGTGGGCGCTCACCGCCGTCAACGCGCTCATCGTGCACGACCGCCTTGGAACGCGGGCCCCTGGAACGCGGGCGCCTGGAACGCGGGCGCCTGGAACGCGCGTGCTGATCAACCGCGAGCTACCGGGTGAGATGGGACTGCTCACCGGCGCCGAGACTGCCTGCGCCATCGAGCTGGGCCTTCGGGAGTTGTACGCGGCGGACGCCCGGGCGTACGACCCCACGCCGTCGTACGCCGCTGCCCTGAACGCCCGTCCCAAGCGTGCGCTTCTGGTCTCAGACACGATCGAGCACCTGCCGTTCGACCTGGCCGCCGTGGGCCTGCGGCTCCTGATCATGGACGTCGGCGTGGACGCCGGCGCGGGCACGGCGGCACCCGTACACCCGGCAGGAGACCTTGCTGAACGTGCCGCAGCAGCCTTGCGCACCGGGAACTTCCCGGCGCTGGGTGCCCTGCTCACCGAGGCCCACGTGCGCGGCGAAGCCCTGCTGGACCTGGCACTCGACGCGGCCCGCGCGGCGGGCGCGCTGGGCGGCCTGGTCATCGGCCGCTGCGGGGTGGCCCTGGTCCCGATGGCCGCCGTTCCCAAGATCCGGGCGGCGGTCACGAGGAGGCTGGCGGGCCAGGCCCGGCGTCCACCGCGCTTCCTGACCGCGGTCCCCGCTGCCCACAACGCCACCCGCGCCCTTTGACCTCCCGGCCGGCCAGGAGGTCAGAGCTTGGGCGTGAAGGGACGGCGGTATTCGGGGTCGTCGGGGAGTTCCTGGCTGCGCAGGGCGGACTCGACGAGTTCGATCGCCGAGGCGAGGGCGACCAGGCGCCCGCCCTCGCGGCGGTAGGTCTCCAGGACGGCCTCGATGCCGTGCGGCGGGACGGCCTCGGCGAGCTCGACCCGGGCGGTGCGGAACCCCTCCCGGGCGGCCTCGATGGAGGCGTTGACATGGTGGCGGGCCATGCGGGCCAGTGCGATCGGATAGCGGCGCAGCACTCCGTAACGGCGATACTCCGGCGGGACGAGTTCGAGCAGCCAGGTCATCGCCGTGTCCTCGAAGCGTTCGGTGCCCGGGGGGTGCACCTGCGCGGGCCAGCCGGGCGGGACGTACGTGCTCACACGCCTACGATAACCCGAGATTCGAACCTATGTTCGATACATATCGGACACATATGCATATCCCGCCCCTCCGGCCCCTCCTACTGCGGCTCGCCCTCGTCGGGGGCGCGGCGGATCCGGATCTTGCCCGAGTCGAGATTGTCGCGGCCGCCCGTGCCCGCCTGGAGCATGTCGTCGGCCTTGCGCAGCTTCTGCTGCTCCTGCTCCTCGATCTTGACCTTCTTGGAGCCCTCGAAGGCCGAGGCCAGGTCCTCGAACATGCCGCCGCCGAAACCGGCGCCGGTCTCGCCGTCGCCGCGGATCGCGCCCATCAGGGACGACTTGCCGGTGCCCTCCTGCGGCCAGTCCACGGGCTCGTGCTCCGTGGCCTTGGGGGCCGTCCCCATGGGGCGGCCCTTGACACGCTTACGGCGGCGAAAGGGTGACTTCACACACACTCCAACGCGATGAGTCTCCGAATTGATCCCGCCTGGCCGCTCATGGTGCGAACGACCAGCGGGTGGGAGAACCGCTGAAGTCTCCCTGTTGCAGCCCGAACGCCCATTGTGGCCAGACGGCGACCGTCGCGTTGACGGCGGGGTCCAGGAAGTCCACACGATAGCCGGTGTCGTACTTGCCGTTGACCATGTCGATGAACCGCTGCAGCCGGTCGGGCTCGGTGACGATCTCGGCGCGACCCTGCACGACCACGGGATTCTCGGCATCTTCGGTGGCCATCGTGACGATCTCGTTGCCCCGGATATTGCTGATCTTGCGGGAGGACAGACTGCTGCTGAACCACAGCGCCTCCCCCGACCACACGCCCCAGACGGGCATGGTGTGCGGGCGGCCGTCCGGCCACACCGTGCTCAGCCAGAAGTTGCGCGTCGCGTTCAGCCGTTCCACGGCCCACGACCAAGGCAGCAGGCCGGTGCCCTCCGCCGGGCCGCCGATCCCGTAACCGGGCATGTACGGACGGCTGATGGTGGGAACCACTCCCGGTATGGCGCCGGAAGCCGGCATGACGATCTCCCCTCGGTCTGGCTCTCCCCTTCCTATCGTTCCAGACTCGCTCCGGACGCCGACACGGTCGGTCGCCGCCGGTGACTCGGCTGCGGCCTCCGGGAGCGGTAGCCTGCGGGCGTGCGTCTCTCCGAAGTCACCGCGGTCCTGGAGGAGTTCTACCCGCCGGCCTGGGCCGAGTCATGGGACGCCGTCGGGTTGGTCTGCGGCGATCCGGGCCAGGAGGTCGGCCGCGTGTTGTTCGCGGTGGACCCCGTGGCCGCCGTCGTGGACGAGGCCCTGGAGTGGGGCGCCGACCTGGTCGTCACCCACCACCCGCTCCTGCTGCGCGGTGTCACCAGCGTCGCCGCGACCACGCCCAAGGGCCGGCTGATCCACCGGATGATCACGAACGGGATGGCGCTCTACACCGCCCACACCAATGCCGACGTGGCCGACCCGGGCGTGTCCGACGCCCTGGCGCGCGCCGTGGGCCTGACCGGGCCGTTGCGCCCGATGGTCCCGGCCCCCGGCGCCGTGTCGCCGGCCGGCCCGGCGTCCCCCGGGCATGAGCAGGCCGCCCCCGGTGAGGGCGGCGGCCGGGGCCTCGGACGCATCGGCGAACTGGCCGAGCCGATCACGCTGGCCGAGTTCACCGCCCGCGCGGCCGCGGGGTTGCCCGCAACGGCGTGGGGTGTGCGCGCCGCAGGGGATCCGGGCCGTACGATCCGTACGGTCGCCGTCTGTGGCGGCGCGGGAGACTCGCTGCTCGACACGGCCCGCGCGGCGGGAGTGGACGTCTACCTCACCGCCGACCTGCGGCACCATCCCGCGTCGGAGTTCGCCGAGCACGACGGCCCGGCACTCGTCGACGCGGCGCACTGGGCGACCGAGTGGCCCTGGCTGGCCGACGCGGAGCGGCGCCTGGCCCGCACGCTGGACGTGAAGACCCGGGTGTCCACGCTCGTCACCGACGCGTGGAGCCTGCATTACGAAGGAGCAAAGTGAAAGCCGCACCGGAAGCCCAGCTGCGCCTCATAGACCTGCAGGAGCTCGACACCGCGCTCGACCGGCTGGCGCACCGCCGCCGCACCCTGCCCGAGCTGGCCGGCATCCAACGGCTCGAGGCCCGCCTGACCGAGGTGCGCGACGCCATCGTGGCGGCCGACACCGAGGTCGGCGACCTGGACCGGGAGCAGAAGAAGGCCGAGCAGGACGTCGACCAGGTCCGGAGCCGGGCGGACCGTGACCAGAAGCGGCTCGACTCCGGGCAGGTCAGCTCGGCCAAGGACCTGAGCAGCCTGCAGGCGGAGATCGCCTCGCTGCAGCGCCGCCAGTCCGACCTCGAGGAGGTCGTACTGGAGATCATGGAACGCCGCGAGGAGGCCGAGGGCAAGGTCTCGGCGCTGCGTGCCGAGCAGGCCGCCGCCCAGGAGGAGCTGGCCGCCGCGGGAGCCCGTCGCGACGAGGCCCAGCAGAAGATCGACGAAGAGACCGGCATGACCAGCACGGCCCGTACCGCCGTGGCCAAGGACCTGCCGGACGACCTGCTGGCCCTCTACGAGAAGCTGCGCGGGCAGTTCGGCGGGGTGGGCGCCGCGAAGCTCTACCGGGGCGCCTGCCAGGGATGCCACCTGGCGCTCAACACCGTCGACCTCAACCGGATGCGCGCTGCCGACGGCGACGAGGTCATCCGCTGTGAGGAGTGCCGCCGGATCCTCATCCGCACCCCCGAGTCGGGTCTGTAGGCGTGGGCCGGAAACTGGTCGTCGAGGCGGACGGCGGATCGCGCGGCAACCCCGGCCCTGCCGGATACGGCGCGCTGGTCCGCGACGCGGTCACCGGTGAGGTGCTCGCCGAGGTCGCGGAGTCGGTCGGGCACGCCACCAACAACGTGGCCGAGTACCGCGGCCTGATCGCGGGTCTGCGGGCCGCCGCGGCCGTCGACCCGGGCGCGCGGGTCGAGGCGCGGATGGACTCCAAGCTCGTCGTCGAGCAGATGTCCGGCCGCTGGAAGATCAAGCACCCGGACATGATCCCGCTGGCCCTGGAGGCCCGGGAGGCGGCGAACGGCCTGGGCTCGGTCTCCTACTCCTGGATCCCGCGCAACCGCAACGCGCACGCCGACCGCCTGGCGAACGAGGCGATGGACGCGGCGGCGCGCGGCGAACACTGGGTCCGCACAGTAGAGGAGGAGCCGCCGCCCACCCCTGAGGTGGCGGCCCCCGCGTGGTCGGGGGCCACGACCACGCCGACCACGACCCTGCTGCTGCGGCACGGCGAGACACCACTCTCAGTCGAGAAGCGCTTCGCCGGCATCGGTGACTTCCCGCTGACCGAGAACGGCCTGGCCCAGGCGCGGGCGGCGGCCATGGCGCTCAAGGGCCGTGCGATCGACGCGATCGTGACCTCCCCGCTGAGCCGCTGCCGCGATACCGCCGCAGAGGTCGCCGCGGTGACCGGCGCCGAGATACGGGTCGAGGAGGGCTTCCGCGAGACCGACTTCGGCTCGTGGGAGGGCCTGACGTTCCGTGAGGCCGGTGAGCGCTGGCCTGCCGAGCTGAAGGCTTGGCTGGCCGACCCGTCCGTGGCGCCGCCCGGCGGGGAGAGCCTCGCCGAGGCCGATCGCCGCGTACGGACCGCGCTGGACAAGCTCAAGGTGCGTTACCGGCACCAGAGCGTGCTGGTCGTGTCGCACGTGACGCCCATCAAGCTCCTGGTGAAGGAGGCGCTGGGCGCCCCGATGACGGCGCTCTTCCGGATGCAGCTGGACGTGGCGTCGCTCTCGTCGATCCACTGGTACGACGACGGCCCCGCCAGCCTCCGCGCGTTCAACGACACCCATCACCTCCTGGACTGACCGTTTGCGGACACCCCTCGGCCCGCACGGCCGCACCCGACCGGAGCCTCGGCGACCCCTCCTGAAGCGGTAACCTTTGAGGCACGGCGGACGAGCCGGCCGGACGGCCGCGTCGGGAGATCTCCGGGTCTCCCGCCGAGGAAAGTCCGGGCTCCACAGGGCAAGGTGGTCGGTAACGCCGACCCGGGGTGACCCGCGGGACAGTGCCACAGAAAGCAGACCGCCACCGGTTCGCCGGTGGTAAGGGTGAAACGGTGAGGTAAGAGCTCACCAGCGCCCACGGTGACGTGGGCGGCTAGGTAAACCCCACCTGGAGCAAGGTCAAGAAGGTGAGCCGACAGGCTCTCCGCGCAGGCGTTCGAGGGCTGCCCGCCCGAGCCTGCGGGTAGATCGCTGGAGACCGTCGGCAACGGCGGTCCGAGATGGATGGCCGTCGCCCGCCCGCCGCAAGGCGCGGCGGGACACAGAACCCGGCTTACAGGCCGACTCGTCCGCCGCTATGTGATCAGGGGTTTCTGGGGGTTACCAGGCCGGATTCGTAGGCCAGCACCACGAGCTGGGCGCGGTCGCGGGCGTGGAGCTTCATCATGGCCCGGTTGACATGGGTTTTCGCGGTCACCGGGCTGATCACCATACGGTCGGCGATCTGGTCGTTGGACAGGCCCTGCGCGACCAGGGCGACGGCCTCGCGTTCGCGGTTGGTCAGCTCCTTCAGCCCCGTGCCGGTCGCCAGGTTGAGCGGCTGGGAGACGAACCGGCTGATCAGCTTTCTGGTGATCGACGGTGCGAGCAGGGCGTCACCGCGCGCGGCGACGCGTACGGAGTGAAGGAGGTCCTCCGGCTCGATGTCCTTGACCAGGAATCCGGCGGCCCCGGCGCGCAGCGCGTTGAAGACGTACTCGTCGAAGCCGTAGTTGGTCAGGATGACGACGTGCACGCCGGCCAGGGCCGGGTCCGCGGCGATGCGCCGGGTCGTCTCGATGCCGTCCATGACCGGCATCTGGATGTCGATGAGCGCGATATCGGGCAGATGCTCCCTGGCAAGGGCGAGGCACTCCTCGCCGTTGGCGGCCTCGGCCACCACCTCGATGCCGTCCTCGGCGTCGAGCAGGGCCCGGAAACCTCCCCTGAGGAGCGGCTGGTCGTCGACCAGCAGGACACGGATCACGACGGCCGGCCCACGGGGATCTCGGCCTGGACGCTGAAGCCGCCCTCGCTGCGCGGTTCCGCGCGCAGCCGGCCGCCGAGGGCGGTGACCCGCTCACGCATTCCGAGCAGCCCGGTGCCGGGCACCGGGGCGGTGCCCGGCATGGCCTTGCCGTCGTCGTCGACTTGTATGGCGAGGGCTTCCGGAAGGTAGCTGATCCGGATCGACGCCGTTGCGGCGGCGGCGTGGCGGGCGGTGTTGGTGAGCGACTCCTGAACGATCCGGTAGGCGGTCTGGTCCACCGCGGCCGGCACGTCGTGCCGTTGTCCTTCGATCATCAGCGTCGTGTTCAGGCCTGTCCCACGGGCCCGTTTCACCAGATCCGGGACGTGGTCGAGCCCGTGCGACAGGATCCTGGCGTCGTCGCGCAGCGTCTCCAGGGTCGCTCGCAGTTCCCGGGTCGCCTCCCGGCTGGCCTCCTGGATCGCCAGCAGGGCCTCCGGTACGTGTTCGCCGCGCTTGCGGGCCAGGTGGACGGCGACTCCGGCCTGCACCTTGATGATCGAGATCTGGTGGGTGAGCGAATCGTGCAGCTCGCGCGCGATGTGCAGCCGTTCCTCGGACGCGCGCAGCCGAGCGGTCTCCTCCCGGGTGCGCTCGGCTTCGTCCGCCCGCCGCTCGGCCTGCCGCAGCGCCTCACCCGCGGCAGCGGCAGCGATCAGCCAGGCCAGCTCCAGGGCGCTTCGGGCCTGTGCGAACGCGTCGGCCGTGGACCCGTCCGCCGGAGAGGCCATGACGGCGAGCGGGAGCGTGGCCAGCAGGGCCACGCTTGCTACCAACGTGATGATCCGGTGTCCCGCGCGTACGGCGGCGTACACCGCGAACAGGTACGCGACGGCAGGCACGTCGAAACCCATCGCCTGATAGCTCAACGCGCACAGTCCGGTAACGGCCAGGACGGGAACGGGGGCCCGGCGGCTTGCGGCCAGTGCCAGGCCGCTCGCCACCACCAGTGCGTAGCCGAGTACGTCGAAATCCGTGGCGAGGTGATCCTCGGCCAGCGCGGTGACCAGCAAAATCGCCGCCACGCAGACCGAGATCGTCCAGCCTCTGGCCTTGGCCCAGACGCCGGACAGTCCTGTGCTCATATGCGCACCTTAGCCGCGCCTTGGCGCGTGCCACTCCTGCTCACGGACGAGCAGGCGCCTACCGCGTACGCAGTACTTTCGCGGAGCCTGCGGCTTCTGCGGTAACAGGGTGCACCATTAGCCGTAGCGCTAATTGCATGCGTCCGGGGGACGACCGGCATTGCTGCCGGCAGCCAGGATCGGGCCATGAAGAACGAGACTCCCCGTACGAATGGAATTCTGGCGGGACTGGCCAGGTTCTGTTACCGGCGCCGCCGTTTGGTCCTCCTGACCTGGATCGCAGGTGTGATCATTGTGGCGTTCGCCGGCTTCGGTTATGGTGCCGACTCCGACAATGACTTTTCTGGCGGAGATTCCGGATCGGCCAAGACACAGGAGCTGATCGAAAAGCACTTTCCCGAGCAGCAGGGCGACACGCTCACTCTCGCTATAAAGGCGGAAAAGGGAATCGACGACCCCGCCGCCCGGCAAAAGGTCGAGAAGGTCATCGCCGATCTGGACGCCTCATCCATTACAGGACCGGTGACCTCGCCGTACCAGGACAAGGCACTGGTGACGGAGGACCGTCGCATCGCCCGTACGATCATCCCGCTGACCGACCAGGATGTGACGAAAGCCGAGGTCAAACCCCTGGTGGCCACGGTCAAGGAAGCCTCCGGTGACGGCGTGACGCTGGGGTTGGGCGGGGAAAGGGCAGAGAAGGCCGAGACACCTCCGCAGGGTCCGGCCGAGAGCGTGGGCGTCCTGGCGGCAGCGGTGATTTTGTTCATCGCCTTCGGGTCACTGGTGGCGATGGGCCTGCCGATCGTGACCGCGCTGCTGGCGCTCCTTGGCGGCATCGCCTTGATGAAGCTGGTCGGGCACGTGGTTCCCGCGCCGAATTTCACGGTGACCTTCGCCGCGTTGATCGGGCTCGGGGTTGGTATCGACTACGCACTGTTCATCGTGACCCGCTACAAGGACAGCCTGCAGGACGGCGATGAGCCCGAGAGCGCCACGGTCAAGGCCATCGCGACCGCAGGTCGCGCGGTGTTGTTCGCCGGAACGACCGTCGTTATCGCGCTTTTCGGCCTGGTCATCATGGGACAGCGGCTGATGACCGGCGTGGCCGTCGCCACCTCGGTGATCGTGCTGGTGACGATGATCGCCGCGCTGACCCTGCTGCCGGCGTTCCTGGGCTTCACCGGCCACAAGATCAACTCGTGGCGCCTGCCCCGTCGCACGTCCGGTCGGCCCGAGCCCATCAGCGCCCCGCCCCGGGAGCGCCGTACCCCCGCCGAGCGCTGGGCCGGCGTGGTGCAGCGCAGGCCGCTGGCCGCCGCGCTCTTGGTCGGCGGGGTTCTGCTGGTGCTGGCCGCACCCGCGCTGTCGATGCGGCTGAGCCTGCCCGACGCCAGTGTCCAGCCCCGCGACAGGAGCAGCTACACCTCATACAAGATCATTTCCGAGGGCTTCGGTCCCGGCTACGGCGCACCCCTGATCTTCGCCACCCAGGTCGATTCCAGGGACGCCGATCTGCATCCCGTCGTCGAAGCGGTCAGCAAGACCGAGGGCATCGCCTACGCCACAAAGCCGCGGGTCAGCAAGGACGGGCAGGCGGCCACCTTTATGGCCTTCCCCACGACCGGATTCCAGGACGAGGCGACCACGGACCTGGTGCGCAAGCTCCGCGATGACGTGCTGCCCACGGCACCCGGCGGCGAAGGCGTCTACGTCGGCGGCCCGAACGCCGGCGCGATCGACGTCGCCGACGAGGTCGGCTCGCGCCTGCCCCTGATGATCGCGGTCGTCATCGCGATGTCCATGGTGCTGCTGATCGCGCTGGTCCGGTCGGTCACGATCGCGCTGCAAGCCGCCGTGATGAACCTGCTGTCGGTCGGCGCCGCCTACGGCGTGCTCGTCGCGGTCGTGCAGTGGGGATGGTTCGGCACGGCCCTCGGATTCCCCACCGACATGCCGATCACGATCTGGATACCGATGATGATGTTCCCGCTCCTGTTCGGCCTGTCCATGGACTACCAGGTCTTCCTGATCTCGCGGGTCCGTGAGGAGTACGAGCGCACCGGCGACACCCGCATCGCTGTCACCCGCGGGCTGGCGCGGACCGCCAAGGTCATCACGGCTGCGGCCGCCATCATGATCGCCGTCTTCATGACCTCACTGCTTGGCCCCGACGTAGCAAACAAGCAGGGGGGTCTGGGCATGGCCGTCGCCGTGCTCATCGACGCCACCATCGTCCGGATGATTCTCGTTCCCGCGGTGATGGAACTGTGCGGCAAGGCCAACTGGTGGATGCCCGGCCGCCGCGCACCAAAGGCGCCCTCGGCTTCACTGCCGGAAGAGGTCAGAGTCTAAAACCGTCCGGCACCAGGCCCACTTATCTACCCTTCCCCCTGCGCGCCTCGTTCACACCAAAACGGGAAGTGGGTCTCATCTCGGTAGCTTCGGGTCACACGACACAAAGGAGCGGAAAGCGCGCCTCTAACGTCCAAGGTAAAGCTGATCGCCTTTGGGGGAGATCGGCGGTGGCGGCGGGGCCCCGGAAGAACGCCCCGCGGAGAGGAGCGCCGATGTTCATCGTGATCGCGGTGGCCGCGCTCGTCGGGTTGCTGGTGCCACTGATCTTGGTGGCCGCGTTCTCGCGGTCCAGTCGACGGGACGCCCTTTACGCTCCGGCGACCGGTCAGACGCGGTGGGCGCGCCGCGTGGCAGGCATGTACATCCGCGACGACTACACCGCCCGCAGGGACGAGTACACGGGCTACCACACCCGGATCGAACACGGGGACAGGACCGGCGAGAACGAACTCGTCGGTCGCTGAAGACCCCATGGCGGCCGATCCGCCGCTGGAAGACCAGCGGCGGGCAACCGGCCGCCACGAGGCCGGGGTCGGGCAATCGGCCGCCACGAGGGCCGGGGCGGACGACCGGACACCACAAGACGGTGGTAGAGGAGCGCGCCAGGCGCGGCGAGTCGGGCTTGGGGTGAGCACGGTTCCACGGTGGCGGGTGCCGTGGGCCGGGTGATCATGGGTCGTCCTGTCGGGGGACGACCCATGATCGTTTTGCTAGGTGAGGGCCCGGGCGTTGTCGGAGTCGCCGTCGGGGGCCTCGTCCGGGACGGGGACGAAGCTCTGGGTGGAGCGGTCGAGGACGTTGACCTCGGCGGACTCCAGGTCCAGATACAGGCCGACCAGTTCGAGCTTCCCGGCCTCCACGCGGTTGCGCAGCCAGGGATAGGTCAGCAGGTTGTCGAGCTGCTGGATCACGTTGATCTGGCAGAGCCGGGTGAGCGGCGGCACGCCGTCCTCAGGCTCGGTGGCCAGGAACCTGGCGAGGCTGTGGTTGCCGTGCTTCAGCCACCGCGACAGCGCCGGCAGGTGGTCGATCTCGGTGCCGCCCGCGAGCAGTGCCGCCATGGCGCCGCAGTTGGAATGGCCGCAGATCGTGATGGTCCTGATGTCGAGCACGTTGGTGGCGTACTCGACCGTCGCGGCCACCGAGTCGTCCTGGGTGCGGGAGCCGAAGCGCGGGACGAGGTTGCCGACGTTCCGGTTGATGAACAGGTCGCCGGGACCGCTCGCGGTGATGATGTTGGGCACCACACGCGAGTCCACGCAGGTGATGAACAGGTGCTCGGGCTTCTGCTCGAACGCCAGCTCGGCCATGATCGGCCTGACCAGCCGGGCCGTGCGGCCGTGGTATTCGCGGACGCCGGCGAGCAGCAGGGCGCTCGGCGACACGTCCGGTGCGTCGAGTTCCGGTGTTTCGTGGCGGCGCCGTCGATTCGCCCATGGTGCCCACCAGCGGGCATTGGGGGACGATTTACGCGGCGGCGACATATCCCCAGTCACAGCTCTTTCATACCAACCCTCGTGAACTTCATCTATGTCGACCCTGCCGCACTGACGTTCGTGGGCGACCCGCCACTCGTGGATCGCCTCGAACGCGGCGTGGTCCATGAAGTCCACGTTCAGGTCCAGATCGACGCTTGCCCCGGCGGGTACCTGCTGCAGGACCTTGGTCACCTTGGGCACGCCGAGGAACGTCAGCGTGCCCTCGACGATCACATGCCATTGCTCCGCAGGGCCCTTCCCGCCAGGGGATCCGGGCGAGACCCGGGCCGGGATCGAGAGCGCCTGCTCGACCCGGACCGACAACCTCGTGAGCCGCCGCAAGGCCATCACGGCCGAGATCCCAATGCCGAGCAGGACACCCTCGCCGAGCCCCAGCAGCACGACTCCGATCAAGGTCGCGAAGTAGGCGGGCGCCTCGCGGTGGTGACGAAGGTCACGGACCCGGGCGGTGTCGATCATCTTGACGCCGAGCACGACGAGGAGCGCGGCCAGGGCCGCCAGCGGCACCTGCTCTATCACCGGCCCGCACGACAGGGCCAGCACGAGCACCCAGAACCCGTGCATCACCGTGGAGGCACGAGACCGGGCTCCGGCCGCCACGTTCGCCGTGCTCCGTACGATCACGCCGGCGATGGGCAGGCCGCCCAGCAGGCCCGACGCCGCGTTCGCCGCGCCCTGGCCGAGGAGTTCGCGGTCGAGGTCGGCTCGCGGTACGCCCTGCGGCCGGGCCCGGTCGATGGCCACGCTGCACAGCAACGACTCGACGGCCGCGACCACGGCGACCGAGACGACCGCTCCCACGATCTCGGGCAGGCGGCCATGGGGCAGTGCGGGCGCCTGCCAGTCGCCCAGCAGGGTGTCCGGCAGGTCGACGCGTGCCGTCTCCCAGCCGAGCACCCACGACGTCAGCGTGGCGAGGGCGATGGCGGGAAGCGGCGCGGGGATCCAGTGCAACGCCGTGCCGGTGCCGTTCACGCCCTTGGGGAGCCGTTCCCAGGCGAGGAGGACGGCGATGGTGAGCAGGCCGAGCATGACCGTGTGGGAGTGGGACGAGATCAGCTGCCCGGGAAGCTCCCGTACGTTGCTCAGCGGTGAATGCTGGGACCTTCCGCCCAGGACGACGTGCACCTGCGCCAGAACGAGCACGACGCCGACTCCGGCCAGCATGCCGTGGACGACGGCGGGGGAGACGGCCAGCGCCGTCCGTGCCACCTTGGCGGCGCCGAGGGCCAGTTGGAGCAGCCCCGCCAGTGCCGTGATCGTGCAGGTCGCACGCCAGCCGTAGGTCTGGACGAGCGAGGCCACGATCACCGTGAGTCCCGCCGCGGGTCCGCTGACCTGCAGTGGCGAACCGCCCAGCAGCCCCGCCACGACACCGCCCACGATCGCGGCGATCAGTCCGGCGGCGATCGGTGCCCCGGAGGCCACCGCGATACCCAGAGACAGCGGGATCGCGACGAGGAAGACGACGAACGAGGCGGGAAGGTCCCGTCGAAGCATGGATACGTTGAGTGTCTTGAACGTCACGCATAGTATGCAATCACGAGCTGGATCATGTCCGCCCGGGATGACACAAACGAGGGGCCACGGAGTTGTAGATTTCGGCGGATCCGGGCCGTCGAAAGGCGAAACGGAGGGCGCCCTAGGGGCTGCCCTCCGTTTCGTTGATGTTCAGCTGGTCAGCGCCGGTAGTCGCGGTCGCGGTCGCGGTGGCTTTCCCAGTCGTCCGGCTGCTGCTGCTGGCGCGAGTTGCCGCTGCCGTATGACGAGCCGTACTGGCCACCCGTCTCGCCGCCCCCAGGCCCTCCGGCCTGGTCGGAGTTGCCGTAGCCCTGCTGCGACCCGAAGTAGCCGTTGCTGAACTTCTGGGTGGCGCCAGGGTCTCCGTAACCGCCCTGGGAGCCGGCGTCCTGGGGAGTCGGCGCCGACAGAGGGTCGGACGCGCCGTTGTAGCTGCTGCCGCTGAAGTCGGTGTAGCGGCCGGGCTCTCCGCTGTCGCCCGCGCCGTTGCCGGCGGAGCCGGGGCCCGCATTGCCGGCGGGACCGGGGACGGCACCCGAACCGGTGCCGTACGAGCCGTACGACTCGCGGCCTCCCCCGCCGAGCGGATCGTCGTAGCGGGGAGAGTCACCGTAGGCGGGCGCCGATGGGTAACCCTCGTTCTGGCCGTAACCGCCGCCGCCCGTACCGCCGCCGGACATACCGGAGAAGCCGCCGGACGGTCCCGACTGGTCGCTGTCGTACCCGGCGCTCGCCGAGGCAGGCGTGGACCAGGGACCGGTGGAGCCGTAGGACGAGCCGCTGCCCGTGTTGAGCGGGTCGCTGAGCGGGTCACCCAGTCCGCTGCCGTACGCGGGTGCCTCCGGCTCGGGCGAGCGCGAGCCCGCGCCACCGAGAGCCCCGGCGCCGCCGGCACCGCCGGCGGAACGTGCCCGGTCGGTCTGGATGCGCTGGAGCAGCTCGTCCACGGTGGGGAGCTTGTTGCTGTCGGTGTCGCCGCCGGAGGAGCCGCCGCCGTCCCAGCCGCCGTGAGCCGCAGGCTCGGCGCGGGACGGCACCGCAGGGGCCGGAGGGGCTGCCGGGGCCGGGTGAGCCGCAGGGGCCTCGCCATAGCCGCGTACGGGCTGCTCGTCGGTGCGGCCGAGGGGCAGTCCGAGTGGGTCGGAGGTACGCGGGTCGCCCGAGAGTGGTCCCGAGGACATGGGCAGGTCGTAGGAGTCCTGGCGTGCCGGGCCTGCCGAGGCGGCCGGAAGGGAGGTGCCCAGCGGGTCACCCGCACCGTAGGCGCCCTGGGAGCCGTTGCCGTAGGCCGGCTGCTGGTCTGGGGCGCCGTACGGGGACTGGTCGCCCACGCCGTACGGGGACTGCTCGGGGCCGGGGCCGTAGGGCTGCTGCTCAGGGGAGCCGAAGGGTTGCTGGTCCGGGGCACCGAAGGGCTGCTGCTGGTCCGGGGCGCCGTAGGGAGACTGGTCCGGCGACCCGTACGCGGGCTGCTCGGGGGAACCGTAAGGGGACTGATCAGGGGGGCCATAGGGCGGCTGGTCGGAGCCCGCGCCGCCGAAGGACTGGTCGCCCGCGCCGAATGCGGCCTGCGGGCCGGTGCCGGAGCCGAGCGCCTGGAGGTCGGCGGCGGTGGCGCTCGGGTCACCGGCGTAGTGCGCGGCGGCCGGAGTGAAGGACGCCGGGGGCGTGGGCACCGCTTGCGCGTCGGCGCCGTTGCGGGGGCCGAGCAGGCCGCCGACGGCGCCGGTCCCCGGGGCACCGGGGCCCTGACCGCCCGGGCCGTGCCCGAGGTCGTTCATCGACACCGGCTGGGTGAGACCGGCGGCGGGACGTTCGGCGGGGGACTGCGGCTCGGGGGCCTGCGGGCCGCTCTGGGCGTTGAGCGGGTCGGCGGCGAGCTCGGCCTCGGTCTTCTCCGGGGGAGCGTCGTGCTGCCAGGGGAACTTCGGCTTGTCGAAGGTGATCGTCGCCCAATAATCGTCGTCGGCCATCTCGTCGCTGGCCTGGCCGCTGGGCGGGGGCGGCGCGGGGGCCGCCTGCACGGGGGCGGGCGTGGGCGCGGCGAGGGGAGCGGCGGCGAGCGGCGCGCCGCCGGGCTGGCCACCACCGGCCTGGCCGCCCGCGACACGGCGGTCGAAACCCGGCTCGGCTTGGCCCGGTCCATAGGACGCGCCGTCATAGCCGGTGCCGTAGCCATCGTCCACCGGCTCGTCGGCCGGGGCGGAACGGTAGCCCCTGGACGGCTGCTGCTGCTCGTCGGCCATCCAGTCGTCGTCGTCCTCACGGGCCGCCCTGCTGGCCCGCATGCCCAAGGCCACCAGGACGACCACCAGGACCACGACCACAATGAGGCCGAAGACCACGATGTAAGAAGTCATGCCACCACCCAATGCCTTGGCCCTACGGCCCGCGGGTTCGTCCTGATTATCGCTAGCGGCCGGGTCCCCGATGGGAGCCTAAACCGATTCTGACCGACCGCTATGACCGTTGTCACACCCTTCGCGCACATCTACCCTCACACGGCGTGCCTCTATCGGCCAATCCGGCCGACCGGTACACCCCTGTCAGTTTTGTCCCTCCAGGCTCTGTTCGCCCTGCTTGCCCAACGGCCTCAGGGTTGAACGCGCCTACTCGGTCCCGAAGTTCCCGATGATCCTGCCCCGGCCCACCGTGTGCTTGGCGATGGCCCCGAGGGATTCCTTCAGCGTCGCGCCCTGTTTGAACGGCGCCTGGTCGTCGAGTGCGTAGATGGTGAACCGGTACCGGTGCTCCTCGCCGCGGGGCGGGCACGGCGGTTCGTAACCCACCTTCTTGCCGGTGTTCTGACCCTGGACCCAGGTCTTGTCGATCTTTGTGCCCTCGATGAGGTCCTGCGTGTTCTCGCCGATGCCCGCGATCACCCAGTGCACGTACGCGCCGTTGTCGGCGTCCGGGTCGTCCACCACGATCGCGTACGAGCGGGTCCCGGCGGGCTTGCCCCTCCATCCGAGCGGCGGGGTCTTGCCCTGCCCGCCAGAGTACGCGGCGCAGCCGTACCGTGTGGGCAAGTCCTGCCCATCACGGAAGACCTGGCTGTTCACGGGGAACCACTCGGAGAGCTCGGCGCTCTTGTTCTGGGGCAGCCCGATCAGGCCACACCCGCTCAGCGCCCCGCCGAGCAGCACGACGCCCACTGCGGCCACACCTGGACGCCGCTTCCTGCCCATCATCGACACGCCTTCCCGCAGCCCCCGCCCAGCCGCCCTATCAAAGGACAAGCCGAGCTTGGCCGCCTTCCCGCAGCCCACACCCAGCCACCCTGTCAAAGGACAAGCCAGGCTTGACCGCAATCCTGCAGCCCAGGGCCAGCCTGGCTGATGGGCGAGATCGTACGCCGCGCACTGCCAGATTCGGTCCAACTCCAGGGCGGGCGCACCGCACCGGTGGTGCTCCCTTCCTCGTCCGCCATAACCATAGGCGGTCTACGGGGGTGGATCGGGCCTTTTCTCCCCGCGGACGACGGCGCTTCCGGAGAGTCTCATTGTGACGTTCATCATGGGATGTCTGTTCCCTGATGTCCGTTATTCAGCGAAGGATGGCAGAAGTTCACATGATCGTAACGGTCCATATTGTCGGATTGGAAAGTTCTTGAGTTCTTTGCCTCCCTCTGGCTGGTGCTTGACGTGGCTCATCGGGTAGTTTGTGAATGTCTTCACAAGCCGACCATGAACATTGGAGGGCCGCAATGGCCAGGACCGCCGAGGGGATCCCTGGCGCTCCCCACATCCTGATCGTGGGTGGCGGCTATGTGGGCATGTACACCGCGCTCCGCCTGCAGAAGAAGCTCAAGCGCGAGCTCAAGCGGGGCGAGGTCAAGGTCACCGTCGTTGACCCGAACGCGTACATGACGTACCAGCCGTTCCTCCCCGAAGCCGCCGCCGGGAACATCTCCCCGCGGCACGTCGTGGTGCCGCTGCGCCGCACGCTGCCCCTCTGCAACGTCCGCAACGCGCGGGTCACCGAGATCAACCACGACGAGCGCTGGGCGATCGTGCAGCCGCTGGCCGGACCGCCGGAGCGGATCTCCTACGACTACATCGTCATGGCCTCCGGCGCGGTGCCGCGGATCCTGCCGATCCCGGGACTGGCCGAGAACGGCATCAGCCTCAAGACCGTCGGCGAGGCCATCCACCTCCGTAACCACGTTCTCGCGCAGCTCGAGATCGCCGAGTCGACCGACGACGAGGAGATCCGCCGCAAGGCCCTCACGTTCGTCTTCGTCGGCGGCGGCTTCGCGGGCGTCGAGGCGGTCGCGGAGATCGAGGACATGACCCGTGACGCGACCAAGTACATGCGCAAGGTCACCCCGCGTGACCTGCGCTTTTACCTGGTCGAGGCGTCCGACCGGATCCTCCCCGAGGTCGGCCCGGACATGGGCAAGTGGACGGCCGAGCAGCTGCGCGGCCGAGGCATCGACGTCAAGATGAAGACGCTCCTGCAGTCGGCGGTCGGCGGCAACATCGAACTGTCGGACGGCAGCGCCTTCCCGGCCGGGACGCTGGTCTGGAACGCGGGCGTCAAGCCCTCCCCGGTGGTCAAGGCGAGCGACCTTCCCCTTGACGACCGCGGCCGGATCAAGGCCACCGAATACCTCACCGTCGAGGGCGTGGTGGGCGCCTGGACCGCGGGTGACAACGCCGCGGTGCCCGACCTCACCCAGGACGGCATGTTCTGCCCGCCGAACGCCCAGCACGCGCTGCGGCAGTCGAAGCTCCTCGGCGACAACATCGTCCGCGCCCTCCGCGGCAAGTCGCTCAAGCCGTACGCGCACAACAACCTGGGCGCGGTGGCGGGTCTCGGCCTGCACAAGGGCGTGGCCAACCCGATGGGCTTCAAGCTCAAGGGCCTGCCGGCCTGGTGGTTCCACCGCACCTACCACGGGATGATGGTGCCGACGTTCAACCGCAAGATGCGGGTGCTCGCCGACTGGACCCTCGCGCTCTTCTTCAAGCGCGAGACCATCTCCCTCGGCACGATCGAGCAGCCGCGGGCCGACTTCGAGCTGGCGGCGACCGACGAGGTCAAGCAGCTCGAGGCGACCAAGGCCGACCGGGCCGCCTGACAACAGCCGCCTGACGGCACACGACGACGCCCCGCTGATCCACGTCCGGATCAGCGGGGCGTTCTCGTTCGGCAGGGTCGTCATCCGCGCATAGGCGGAACGGTCCCGGCTTGAGGGAGAATCAACGGGTGCGAATCGGGATCCTCGGGCCCTTGGAGGTGGCCGCCGACGGCCACCCTGTCGAGGTCGGCGGCGCACGACTGCGCGCCCTGCTGATCCTGCTCGCGCTCAACGCGGACCGTACGGTCTCGGCCGACCGGCTGATCGACGACCTCTGGGAGGACCGCCCGCCGAGCACCGCGCCCAATGCCCTGCAGTCGCTGGTGTCGCGGCTGCGCCCGATGATCGGCCGTGAGCACCTGGAGTCGAAGCCGGGCATGTACCGGCTCCTCATCCCGCCCGCGGCGGTGGACGCGCACGACTTCGAGGCCCGGGTCGGCCATGCGCTCCGTACAGGTGACCCCGCAAGGCGCGCGGCCGAACTGCGGGAGGCCCTCGCACTCTGGCGAGGCCCGGCGCTGGAGGACGTGGCGGGCAGGCCGTTCGCCGAGGGACCGTCGGCGCGCCTCGAAGGCCTGCGCCGCACAGCCCTGGACGAACGCATCGAAGCCGATCTCGCGCTGGGCCGCCACGCCTCGCTCATTCCGGAGCTACAGGCGCTGTCCGCCGCCGACCCTCTCAGCGAGCCGCTCCGCGGCAAGCTGATGCGAGCCATGTACGCGGCAGGCCACCAGGCCGAGGCCCTAGCCGAATACGAATCGGCCAAACGCACCCTGGCCGAGACCCTGGGCGTGGACCCTTCACCCGACCTTGAGAACGTCTACCTGGCGATCCTCCGCCGAGACCCCGGCGACGCGCACGCGGTGCACGCAGCTCAAGGGGCGCACTTGACGCATGCAGCTCAGGTGGCGCACGCGGAGCACGCGGCTCAGAATGCCGGGGCCGCGGATGATGTTCAGCCTGCCGGGAATCTGCGGGCGCGGATCACGAGCTTTGTGGGACGGGATGACGATCTCTCCCAGTTGAGCGAGTTGCTCGCTGGGCAGCGGCTTGTGACGTTGACAGGGCCAGGCGGCGCTGGGAAGACGCGGCTCTCGCTGGAGACCGGCGAACGGTGGCTGGGCCGGATGCGGGACGGGGTGTGGGTGGTCGAGTTCGCGCCGATCACCGACCCGGCCGAGGTGCCGCAGGCCGTTCTCACGGTGCTCGGGCTGCGTGAGACGGTCTGGCAGGCGGGCGCGGGGCGCGTGAAATGGGAGGCCACCGATCCGCTGGACCGGTTGGCCGCCGCGCTCGCGCGCAAGCAGTTGCTGCTCGTTCTCGACAACTGCGAGCACCTCCTCGACGCCGCGGCCCATCTGACGGATCGGCTCCTGGCGGACTGCCCTGGCGTGCGGATCCTTGCGACGAGCCGCGAGCCGCTCGGCATCACGGGCGAGTCGCTGTGGCCCGTCGACCCGCTGCCACCACCCCCGCCGGAGGTGCGGGCCGTCGAGGCGCTGACCTATCCCGCGGTACGGCTCCTCGCGGACCGTGCGACGGCGGTGTCCCGGGGCTTCGCGGTGACCGACGGCAATGTCGCCGACATCGCGCAGATCTGCTGGTCCCTGGACGGGATGCCGCTGGCGATCGAACTGGCCGCCGCGCGCCTGCGCGCGATGACGCCCGGTCAGGTCGCGGCCCGGCTGGGCGACCGGTTCGGTCTCCTGGCGGCGGGCAGCCGCACCGCGCTGCCGCGCCACCAGACGCTCCGCGCCGTCGTCGAATGGAGCTGGGATCTGCTGGATCCGGCCGAACGTGCGCTGTGGCGGCGGCTCGCGGTCTTCACCGGCGGCGTCACCGCGGCGAGCGCCGAGGAGGTGTGCGCCGGCCCGGAGCTCCCTCGTGACCAGGTCTTCGACGTGCTGACCGCCCTGGTCGACAAGTCCCTCGTGACGATCAGTGACGGTCAGGAGGAGCCTCGCTACCGGATGCTGGAGACGATCCGCGCGTACGGCTTGGAACGGCTGGCGGAGGCAGGCGAGGAAGAGGAAGTCAGACGCGCGTACGCCACGTACTACGTCGAACTGGCCGAAACCGCCGAACCCCACCTCTACCGCCACGAGCAGGTGTACTGGCTGGCCAGGCTCATCGCCGAGCACGACAACCTGCACGCCGCGCTGCGGTGGTCGATCTCGGTCGGCGACGCGCCGCTGGCCGTGCGGTTCTGCGCGGGGCTCGGCTGGTACTGGTACCTGCGCGGGCAGCTCAAGGAGAGCGCCGACACCATCACATGGGTGATCAACCTGCCCGGTCTCCCCGAAGACCAGACGACCGCTGTCGCCATGGCGCTCGGCGCGATGATGATGGTCGACAGCGATTACAAAAACGAGCAGAGCACCGCCCTGCTGATGCGGGTACGCCAGATCTGCGACACCCTTGGCGACGAGGAACTGCAGCCGACGCTGCGGGTGACGAACGTCGCGCTGAAGATGTACCTGATGGGCTGGGACGAGGACGCGATCACGCTCATCGACCCGCTTCTGCACGATCCCGATCCGTGGGTACGCGGGGTCGGCTTCTTCATCCGCGGCCAGTTCGCGCTCAATTTCGGGCGCGGCGACGCGGGCGCCGACGACTTCGCCCGCGCGCTGGACGATTTCCGTCGCATCGGCGACCGCTGGGGGCTCGCGTTCACCCTCACCGCCCAGGCCGAAATCGCCGGCCGCCGCGGCGACCACAGCGACGCCGTCGCGCTCTATGAGGAGTCGATCCGGCTCAACGACGCCCTGGGCGGCGGACCGGTGCCGATCGTGCAGTGCCATATGAGGCTGGCGAACGAGCTGGCGCTGCTCGGTGACAAGGATCGCGCCGTCAAGATGCTCAATGTCGCGCTCCGCGAGGCCGAGCGGGTCTGCAGTGTCGAGGCGACGGCGGCGCTGCTCTTCCAGCTCGGCGAGATCGCCCGCCACGATGGCGACCTCGCCGGAGCCGCCGAGCGCCTCGATCGCGCGTACGAACTGATCTCGTCCCATACCGGCCCACCGCACATTCGCGCGTTGGTCCTGTGCTCGCAGGGCCATCTCGCCCTTGCCCTCGGCAAGGGTGAGATGGCCCGGACGCGTCTTGTCGAGGCGTTGCAGGCCGCCGTGCACACCATTGACCACCCGGTCATCGCGATCGTCCTGGTGGGCCACGCCGCCCTGGCTCTTCGCGAAGGGGAGGCGGAACGTTCCGCGTACTGGCTGGGCGCGGCCGACGGTCTGCGCGGCAGCCGCGACCAGTCACTGCGCGACGTCCTGCTGGTCGAGGACGCCACCCGCAAGGTCCTCGGCGAGACCGCGTTCACCACTGCCTATGAACGCGGCCTCGCCACGACCCTGGACGACGTCCTGAGCGCCTTCGCGCTGGAACGCCCGCCGCCGTTGGTCACTTGATGTTCTTGAATCGCTGGTTCTTGGCGTAGCCGCACTTCCAGACGGTGGTGAGGGCCTTGTTGCGCTTGCTGGCCCCGGCGATGTCCAGGCACTTGCCCTTGGCGTACTGGCTGAAGAACCGGCTGTCGGGCGTGTACCAGAACAGCTGCTTGGTGTAGTTGTCGCCGTACTTCTTGTTCCGGCACTGCCGCTGCGTGACGGCGGCCCCGTTCCGTTTGGCGTCCACAGTGAGGCACAGCCCGCTGTTCCGGTTTTGGATCGCGTAGATGTAGTGCCGGACGCCACCAGACCCCGGCGCCTGGACCAGCCAGAGTGCCCACTGCATGTTCGCCTGCTTCGTGCAGGACCACTGGTCGGCGCGCACTCCTTGCCGCTTGGACCAGCCAGGGATCTCAATGCACTTCTTGGAGTGCTCTGCACGAAGGCGGGTCCAAGCAGGGCGCTTCAGAACCGTGGCATCCCCGGCCGCCTCCGTACGAGCAGGCCCAGGCGCGACCGAAGTCGCAGAGCCAGGCGCGGCCGAAGCCGCCGAAGAAAGCAATGTGGCCGAGATGGCGCAGGCCGAGCCGACTACGGCAAGCGAGCGAAGGTGACAGGACATGTGTGTCTCCCCAGGTCGGTGATGCCCCAGAGCCAATCCGACCCGCGTCTCCAATCCGTCTCCAGCCCGTCTCCGCCCCAGCTCAGGTAGGGAGTGCCGGTCGTTTCTGCCTGGGCACCCTCACCCGCACGCCCCTTCCCTCCCGGCCCGCCGCCCGCTCGCCCCTTCACACCCCGGCCCACCGCCCGCGCGACCCCTCCCTCCCGGCCCGGCGCCCGCTCGCCCCTTCCCTCCCGGCCCGCCGGCCGCACGACCCTTCCCTCCCGGCCCGGCGCCCGCACGACCCTTCACACCCGGCCCGCCGCCGCCCGCGTGACCAGCTGCGTGTCCGGCGCCGCTATGGCCGCCATCGGGGTCTGGCTGCTCCTGGAGCGGTTACCGATATGAATTCGCCTATAGGACCGCAGCCGTGTCCATATTGGACTGACCGGATGCCACTCTGGTGTGCTCTGTCCCGTGCTCATGATCGCTGCCAGGTCCGATCGCCGTGTGATCGTGACGATGGTCGCGGTCCAGCTCGCCGCCTGCCTGGGCTACTTCTCCGTGATGGCGCACGTGGTCGCGCACCTCCGGCATGACGTGGGCCTGATGGCCGGCACGATCGGGCTGATCCTCGGCGTCCGGCTCGGCGTGCAGTATGCACTCCTGCTGCCGGTCGGCCCCCTCACCGACCTGCTCGGCGCACGCCGTACCGGAACGATCGCCTGTCTCCTCCGCGCACTGAGCTTCGCCCTCCTGGGGACCGCCGAGAGCTTGAGCGCGTTGCTCTGCGCGGCCGTCCTCATGGGCGCGGGTGGCGCGCTCCTCCACCCAGCGGCGCAGACCATGCTGGCCGGCGTCACTCCCGCCCGCCGCTCCACAGGCTTTGCCGCCTACGTGGCGACCCAGCACATCGGGACGGTGGTGGGCCCACCCTTGGGACTCGCCCTGCTCACCCTGGGCTTCGTGTTCGTCGCGGGAACGGCCGCCATCTTGTGGGCGTTCGCCGGCGCCCTCTTCCTTTTCTTGCCCCGGCACAACCAAAACTCGGCTCCCCGCAATCTCCTCGCGGGCATCCAAGCGGCCTTCCGTGACCGCGCATTCCTGCTCTTCGCCCTGGCGACCGCCCCCACGACCCTTCTCGCCAACCACATCATGACCGCCGTGCCGCTCCTGGGCTTCACGCCCAGCACGGCCACCCTCTGCTTCTGCGTGCTGGCCGCAGTAGCTGCAGCCGCCCAACCGTTCGTGGCCGCGAAACACCGTGGCGAGCGCCCCTGGGTCCTGCGGCTCGGTCTGCTGTGCGCAGCGGCGACCTTCCTGGTGCTGGCACCCCTCGACGGCACGGAGACCAACCTCCTGATGCTCGCGGCCGTCCTCAACGGCATCGCGAACGGCCTGATCCAACCATCGATCTTCCAACGCGCCGCCCGCCACGCCCCCCAGGGCCGCTTCGGCTCGTACTACGGCGTCCTGGCGTTCTGCTCGGGGATGTTCGCCTGCGTGGGAGACCTGGCGATCGGCCGCCTCTTCGACCAGGGCTCCACCGGAGCAACCACAGCCCTCCTAGCCGTAGCCATCTTCGCCCTGGCAGCCGCGATAACCACCCGAGGCCCATAACGAGGCTCAACGAGGCCCATAACAAAAGCGGTCCATAACAAAAGCGGCGGCGGTGCCCTTTGGGGGACCGCCGCCGCTTGGGTGTGCTTAGACCTTGCGCTTGAAGGCTCGCATGGATAGGGGGATGAAGACGGCGGCGATCGCCACACCCCAGATGAGGGACTGGATCGCCGGAGTGAGGACCGGCTGGCCCATGCTCGGGTCGGTCACCTTGTGGCCGATCAGCAGTCCCCGGATCGCGTCACCCAGCAGGGAGACCGGGTTGTTCTCCATGACCGTGCGGATCCACCCCGGGTACTTGTCGGAGACCGGGATGAAGGCGTTGCTGAGGAACGAGACCGGAAAGATGATGGTGAACCCGAAGATCTGCACCTTCTCCGGCTCGTCGACCGCCAGGCCCACGAAGACCGAGACCCACGCGAAGAGCAGGGAGAAGGCGAGGAGCAGCAGGAACGCGGGGAGCAGATTCACCCAGCTGGTCTCGACCCGGAAGCCGATGACCAGTCCTACGATCATGACGATGAACATCGACCAGGCCTGCTTGACCGTGTCGGCGATGATCCGGCCCGCCAGCGGGGCCGAACGCGCGATCGGCAGGCTGCGGAAACGGTCGAAGACGCCCTTGGTGACGTCGTTGTTGAGGCCGACGCCGGTGGTCATCGAGGCGAACAGGGCGTTCTGGACGATGATCCCCGGAATGAGGATCGGCAGGTAGTCCTGGACGCTTCCGGCCATCGCCGGGCCGAAGACGAAGGCGAAGAGCAACACGAACATGATGGGCTGGACGCTCAGGTCGACCAGTTCCATCGGGTTGTGTTTGATCTGCACCAGGTTGCGCCAGGTCAGCGTCATGGTGTTGCGCAGTCCGTTGGACAGGCCCACCTGCCGGGGCAGGTCGCGCGGGGCGACGTGGGTGGCGGCGGTCATGCCTTGGCCCCTTCTTGGGACATGAGCTCCTCGGCCTCGGCCTCGAAGTCGTCGGTGTGGTGTCCGGTGAGCGCGAAGAAGACCTCGTCGAGGGTCGACTTGCGCAGGGAGAGCTCGCTGAGGACGACGCCCGCCTCGTCCAGCTTGCGTACGACGGCGGGCATCACGGCCGGGTCGGTGACCGGCGCGGAGACCTGGCCGTCGCGCTGCTCGGGTGTGGCGTCGAGCAGGTCGGCGACGACGCGGGCGACCGTCACCTCGTCGGCCGGGTTGACCGGGCGGACCTGCAGGACCTGGCCGCCGGCCTGGGCCTTGAGCTGGTCGGAGGTGCCGTGCGCGATGACGGTGCCGTGGTCGATGACGATGATGTCGTCGGCGAGCTGGTCGGCCTCTTCGAGATACTGGGTGGTGAGCATGACGGTGACGCCGTCGGCGGTGAGGCCGCGGACGATGTCCCAGAGGGCGGTGCGGCTGCGGGGGTCGAGGCCCGTGGTGGGCTCGTCCAGGAACAGGATCTCGGGGCGGCCGACCAGGCTTGCGGCGAGGTCGAGGCGGCGGCGCATGCCACCCGAGTAGGTCTTGGCGGCGCGTTCGGCGGCCTCGGTCAGCTCGAAGCGGTCGAGGAGCTCGGCGGCGCGGGTCTTGGAGGAACTGCGCGACAGGCCGAGCAGGCGGCCGATGAGAACGAGGTTCTCGGTGCCGGTGAGCATCTCGTCGACGCCTGCGTACTGCCCGGTCAGGCCGATCAGCTGGCGGACCCGGTGCGCGTCCTTGACGACGTCGTAGCCGCCGACCTGCGCCGTGCCCTCGGTGGGCCGGAGAAGGGTGGCGAGGATCCGCGTGGTCGTTGTCTTGCCCGCGCCGTTCGGACCGAGAACGCCGAGCACTGTACCGGCCGCGACCTGCAGCGATACTCCGCACAACGCCTTGGTCTCACCGAAGTGCTTCACCAGGCCCTCGGCCTGGATGGCGTGTGACATGTGGTCTCCTAGGTCTGTGTTCGCCGGACATCTGAAACGGTCCCGGAGGCGGCGGCGTGCCAAGTTACAGCTGTCCGGTGGGGAACGCATCTAGTTATTTCCGACGGTCCTGACAAATCGCTGGCGGCCCGCTGACGTCCAGAACAACTCTCGCATCTGGGTCTGACAAAACGCTGAGACCCCCCGGGCGCGGCTGGCTTACATCTTGCGTCGCACCGAGCATGGTGAACACAACTTCGTGTCACAGCAGGGCAAACACATCGGGGTTGGGCGAGCTTGCCGATGACGCTCCACTGGCGGGAGCCCTCAGGGATCTAGACTCATGCCCGTGACGTCGGTGGTGCGCGCCCACCAGCCCGACGGCGGGGGCCCGCGCCTGCGGCCGCCCGCCCATCGGGTCTCTCCGCGCGCCATCGCCCACTGGGCGATCGAGTATTTCCTGCTCTGGGGCCTGGGATTCGGCCTCGCCTGGGGCGTGGCCACCTGGATCGACGACGCCGACTGGGACGGACTGCCCGGCTGGATGATCGAACGTGTCTGGTGGATGCCGTTCCTGATCGGTGCCGCCGGGGTGCTCATGGTCACGGTCGCGCCGGTGTGGCGCTACCGGGTTCATCGCTGGGAGGTCAGCTCCGACGTCGTCTACACGCGCACGGGGTGGTTCAGCCGTGAGTGGCTGCTCGTCCCGGTGAGCCGTATCCAGACCGTCGACACCGAGCAGGGCTGGATCGAACGCATGCTGGGGCTGGCGACCATCGAGGTCAACACCGCCTCGCACGCCGGATCGTCAGAAGTCGCCGGCCTTCCGGTGGCGGTGGCGACGCGCCTGGCCGAGGAGCTGGCTCGCCGCGCCCATGACCTCCGAGACGACGCGACATGAACGTCCAAGAAGGCGAGCGGGACTCGCGGCCCTCGGACGGCCCCTCGGACGACCTAGAGGAAGACCACCGCTCGGAGACGGTGGCAGAGCCTGGTGGGATTGAGCCGGTTGCGTTGCGGCTGCATCCGCTGACGTTCGTCGTGGGCGCGGTGCGGGAGTTGATCGCGCTCCTTGCCGCCGGTGCAGCGGGACTGGCGGTCGGCGGCCTGTCCACGGCGTTCTACTTCACGCTGGTCGGACTGGGCGTCGGCTTCGCCTTCCACCTGGCGACCTGGGCCACGTTCACCTACACCGTCCACGAAGACCGCATCGAGCTCCGCCGGGCGCTGATCGGGCGATCCGTGAAGACCATTCCGCGTGACCGCATCCGTGGTGTGGACATCAACGCGACGCTGGCCCATCGAGTGCTGGGGCTGGCCATCGTCCACATCGATGCCGGCGCGGATGGGGGCGAGGGCGAGCTCAACGCGGTCTCGCGGCAGGAAGCCGAACGGCTCCGCAAGGTGCTGCTCGCCCGAGCCTCAGCAGTCGCTGAACGAGCCGAGCCAGAGCCTCAGCGCCGCGTCCTTGGCCGGATGGAATCGCGCTGGTACGTGTACGCACCGCTCAGCGGCGCCTATCTCCTCACCCCGTTCGCACTCGCCGGCAGTCTCCTCGGCACGCTCTACAACCTGAGCGACGACTTCGGCCTGATCACCCGCGACCGGCTCGAGAACCTGGGCCACGAGGTGGTCGGCCTCCCGACCCTCGTCGTGATCATCCTGGCGATCCTGTTCCTGATCGCCATGCCGGTGATGTCGGTCATCGTGTTCACGCTCTTCAACTGGGACTTCACCGTGTACGAGCGGGACGGCTCCGTGGTGGCCGAGCGCGGTCTGATGACCCGGCGCAGCGTCTCGCTCGAACGCCGCCGCATCCGGGGCGTGGAGCTTGCGGACAACCCGTTCGAACGGCTCGCCGGCGTCGTCCGACTCGGCGCCCTCGTCACCGGCCTGGGGGACGCCGCACACCGGGGCCGCCTGCTGCCCGCCGCGCCGCGTGCCGCAGTGGAGTCCATGGCGCGACGGGTGCTCGGCCCGCCGCCCGCACCGCTCATCATGCATCCGCGAGGCGCCCGCAGCCGCCGCATCACCCGCGCCATCGCCCCGCCAGCCGGGATGGGGATGCTGGCCGTTTTGGCCGGCCAGCCCTGGGTGGCGTACGGATGCGCCGTGGCCGCATTGCTCGCCGTCCCGCTCGGCCTCGACCGGTACCGCCAGCTGGGCCATGCTTCCGACGGGGAACGGCTGACCGTTCGATCCGGATCGCTTCGCCGCCGCCAAGCCGTGGTCGAACACGGCGCAGTCGTGGGCTGGCGCATCCGCCAGACGCTCTTCCAGCGCCGCCTCGGGCTGGCCACCCTGATCGTCGCCGTGGGCGCGGGCGACGGGGGCTATCCCGCCGTGGACATGGCGGAGGAGGAGGTTCCCGCCTTGGCCGCAGAGATCACGCCGGCCTGGCTGGACCCCTTCCTGACCCGCTGAGGAGGGCGTGGCTATTCGGGGCGGCGGGCGCCGAACATGATCTCGTCCCAGGACGGGACGGAGGCGCGCTTGCCCTTGGCCTTGCGGCGGTTGCGGGCCGCAGGACGCTGGGGTGCCGCCGGCGGCTCGGAGTTGGCCGCCGCCGCGGGCTCGCTGCCCGGCTTGTCTGCGGCGGGCATCGTCGGGCGGCCCGTGGGCTTCTTCTTAGCGGGTGTACGGGGGGCCTCGCGACGCTGCGGCTGTGGCTTCGGCGCCTGTTGCTTGGGCTTGGACTCGGCAGGCTTAGGCGCGGCAGGGAGTTCGTCGTCGGCCTCGGTGGACGCCTCAAGCTCGTCGTCGGAAGCTTCCGCATCTTGGGGCGCGAGCTCGTCCGCCGCTTCCGAGGCGGGCTCCGGAACGGGGGCTGGCGCAGGCCGCATTGACGCCTCGGGAGCAGGATCCACATCTTGCGCGGGGGCGGGGTCCGTAACCTCTGCTGCTGCAACCTCTGCTGCTGCAACCTCTGCTGCTGCAACCTCTGCGGGTGCCTCCCGCTCCACGACCTCTGCGGCGGCCGACGTCGGCTGGACGTCGCGTTCGTCCTGCGCGGGCGCGGATGCCTCTTCGTGAACGGGGTCCGCGTCCTGGGAGGGCTCTTCCTCCTGAACGGCGGCGACTTCCACTGGCGTGGGCTTTGCAGGCTCTTCTGGGCGAGCGAACACAGTGGCGCGTTCCTCTTGGGCCGCGGCCGCCTGCTCCTCACGGGCGGCGCGGGCCTCCTCCGCCCGTGCCGCCGCGTTCTCGTCTTCCCGGGCGGCTGAGCGCTCGTCTTCCCGTTCCCGGGAGGCTGGCTGGGAGGCTGGCTGGGAGGCAGAGCGCTCGTCTTCCCTGGCGGCCGGCTGGGAGGCTGAGCGCTCCTCTTGCCGGGCAGCCGGGCGCTCGTCACGCGCGGCGTCCGTCTCGTGCGAGTCATCACGAGATTCGGCCGGCGTGGCGCGCTCATCGGAGACCGCCGCGGGGGCGAGCGGCCGTTCTCCGCGCTCAGGTGCAGGTGCGGGACGGTCCTCGGATGTGGCCTCGTGGATGGTCCGGCGCCCGTCGTCCCAGTTGTCGGCAGTGGGGGTGGCCACGCGGACGGCGGGGGGCTCCAGGCGCGCGGCGACAGCGGTCTCGCGCGGGGTTTCGGTCGGCGGGGCCGGAGCGGGGGCCGGGGTTGGTGCCGGAGCCGGAGCCGGGCGCGGGTCGACCATGCGGCCGCGTTCGACGATGTACTCGCGGCGGGCGTCGGTGGGGCGCTGCTGCTCGCGGTCTGAGACGACCTTCATGGCGGGACGGCGGGGCACCAGCGGCGTGACCGTGTCGTTCAGCGAGTCGTCCCCCCATTCCACAGCGGTGAGGCGGGCGGCGACCTCGTCGAGTGGGGAGACGTGGCGGCGGCGGGGGTCGAAGACCCACTCCGCCGCGTGCGGGCGGCCGTTGTCGAAGAACGACAGGCGCACCCGCCAAGTGCTGTCTTCACACTTCCAGGAGTCCCACTCGACCTCGTCGAGGTCGACGCCGCCGCGGCCGAGACGTTCTTCGACCGTCTCGCCGAGAGGAGGCCCGGGCGTCGACTCGCCCGGGCGGCGGACGGTCACGCGCTGCGCCTGCTGCGCCATGTACTCGCGCTCCTGGAGGACAGGGCCCTCGAACCAGCGGACGCGCTCGACAGGGATGCCGGCCGACTCGGCGATTTCCTCCGCCGTCTCGCCGGAGCGGATGCGGGCCTGGATCTCCTTGGGACGCAAGGGACTCTCCACTTCGATCTCGAACTGGCCGAGGCGGGAGAAATGCCCACGTACCGCTGCGCGCAGCCGGTCGTCGACGGGCAGGGTGAACCGGGTGCCCCGGCCCGCGGTCGCCAGGACGAGGTACGTACCGTCCTCGCTGACCGCGACGAGGCGCAGCTCCTGCATGCGTGTCCTTCCTGCCCTTCCTGACGGCACGGAGGGTGCCGGACGACACGTCCGTCGCGAGCCCGCCTCACTCGTGCTCGTGACGATCGGTCGTTCGGCGCCCACCGAGGGCGCATGCGTGCCCTTCCCCCGGACTCCTGAGTCTGTCTTCCGGACACGCCTTGCTGCCAGCACCGTACCCGGCATGTCCGAACATCGCCGCTCTCGAAGCCCTCCTCACGAGGGTGAAGAGGACACCTGACCAAGCTTGCCCGTGCCGAACTCCGGCTGGGGTCGCCCTGCCTGATTCTTGTGGATCCTTTTCCACACTGTGCCTGAAGATGCAGGGGGACCTGCACTTTTTGGCCGCCGACGTCACTTCCAAGGCCTGGAACACCCGAGAAGTCCGGCTAGTTTCCAATGCGGACCGACATGTGGGCAGACCGAAACAGGGAAACGGGTCAGGCGCCGAAGACCTGCCTGGTGTACGGGTTGAGGAACCGGCGTTCAGGGTCCAGTTGGTCTCGCAGTGCCAAGAAGTCGTTGAAGCGCGGGTAGACCGTTTCGAGGTACGCGGCGTCGCGCGTGTGCATCTTGCCCCAGTGGGGGCGGCCGCCTACGGCGGTCATGAGCTCCTCGACGCCCTCGAAGTACTCCTCGTGCGGGTCGCGGTTGTAGACGTGGATCGCGATGAAGGCGCTCGGGCGGTCGTACGCCATCGACAGCCAGGCGTCCTCGGCGGGCAGCAACCGCACCTCGATCGGAAAGCTGATACGCCAGTCGCGCTTGTCGAAGAGCGCCCGCAGGTCTCGCAGCGTGGGCACGAGCTGCTCGCGCGGGATCGCGTACTCCTGCTCTTTGAATCGCACCGTGCGCGGGCTGGTGAAGACCTTGTACGAGGTGTCGCTGAACGTACGCGCGCCCAGTGCCTTGGCCGAGACGCCGTTAATGAACGGCGCAGTCCCTGGAGCACGGTGGGTGACGTGCTGTAGCAAGCCGAAGGCCGTGTTGGACAGGAACTGGTCGTCCAGCCAGCCCTTGAACGCGGAGAGCGGCTTGGCCGGACCCTCCACGCGGTTGTTGCGCTTGGTCAGGCAGCCCTCGGTATGCGGGAACCAGTAGAACTCGAAGTGCTCGTTGGCCGCCTCGAACTCGTCGAGGCGCGAGAGCACCTCGTCCCAGTTCATCGGCTCCTCGCGGGCCTCCAGGATGAACGTGGGCACGGTTCGCCACGTGATCGCGGTGACGACGCCGAGGGCCCCCACCCCGGCCCGGGCCGCGTCGAACAGCTCCGGTCGTTCGTCCCGGGAGCACGTCACCACGCTGCCGTCGGCGAGGACCAGTTCGAGAGCCTCGACCTGGGACGCGAAGCCGGCGGCGTCGCGGCCGGTGCCGTGCGTCGCGGTCTGGAGGGCGCCCGCGACCGTCTGCTCCTGGATGTCGCCCATGTTGGCGAGCGCGAGGCCGTGCTCGTCCAGGACCAGGTTGAACGCGTGCAGCGGCAGCCCCGCCTCGACCGTGACCAGCCCGCTGGCGGTGTCGACCGAACGGACCGCCGTCAACCCCGTGGGCCGCAGCAAAGCCCCCTCGGCGACCGCGGCACCGGTGAACGAGTGGCCTGTCCCGATCATGCGGACCGTGAGGCCGTCGGCGGCGGCCGAGCGAACCGCGCCGGCCACCTCGTCGGTGGTCCGGGGGGTCACGACGCGCCGTGGCGTGGCCTGCTGGTTCCCGGCCCAGTTCTGCCACTTTTGTGAACTCGCGGGGGACATGCGGTGACTCTACCGGGATCATTGACGTGAAGAGAGTTCATGTTTACTTATTTTCCGGGTCCCGGCCAGGCCGATCGCCGCCGCGATCAGAGCGGCCCCCAGCGGCAGCAGGAACGCGGCCCGCGCGCCGTACAGGTCGACCACCCGCCCGGCGCTGGAGGCACCGAGCGCCACGCCGAGACCGACCGTGGTCGAGACCAGCGCGAGCCCCTCGGTCAGCTGGTGTCCCGGTACGGACTGCTCGACCAGCCCGTACCCCGGGATGATCGTGGGCGAGATCGCCAGGCCGGAGAAGAAGACCACGAACATCATCAGATAGAGGTTCGTGATCAGCAGCGGCGGCACGAGCCCGGCGGCGAGCAGGATCAGCCCGATCCGGAACCGGCGGTCGAGCGGACTGCGCCAGTGCCGCGCCCCGTACCAGAGGGCGGCACTCCCGCTGCCCAGGGCGTAGCAGCCGAGGAGCAGCCCGGCGAGCGCCTTGTGGCCCTTCTCCTCCGCGAACGCGATGCCGCTGACGTCGATCGCCCCGAAGACCGCGCCCAGCATCAGGAAGACCGGCGCCATGATCAGCACTGCGGGGTTGCGCAGCACGCTCGCCGACCCGCCCGCCACGGGCGGAACGGGCGGCGGCTCGGTGCCGCGCTGCGCGGCCAGTGCCAGGCAGCCGGCGAGGGTGCACGCGGCGGCGACGGCCAGGCCCGCCGCCGGATGCACGCCGGTGGCCACGGCTGTGACGATCATCGGACCGCAGACGAAGATCGTCTCGTCCACGACCGACTCGAAGGAGAACGCGGTGTGCAGCCGCGCGGGGCCGTCACGCAGCGCGTACTTCCAGCGCGCCCGCACCCAGGCGCCCAGCGACGGCTGCGTCAGCCCGGCCAGCGCCGCCATGGGGAACAGCGTCCAGGTCGGCAGCCGCAGCAGGGTGAAGATGATCAGTGTGGCGAAGCTGGACGCGTTGGCCAGCGCCAGCGGGATGAGGATCCGGCGTTGCCCGTACCGGTCGGCAAGGCGCGCGCTGAGCGGGGCGCCCGCCGCGTAGGCCAGGGAGAGGGTCGCCGACACCGCACCGGCGATACCGTACGATCCGGTAACCGCGGACACGAGTAGGACGATGGCGATTCCCACCATGGACATCGACATGCGGCCCACGAAGCCCGCGGCGACGAAGGTCCGGGCCCCGGGAACGGCCAGCAGTTCCCGGTACGGATTGGCCAACCCTGTCTCCTCACCCCGGAGACGGCCCCCGGTCTCGTCGTCGACCTTCAGACCCAAGATCACGTTACTGGGACGAAACAACTCTAAAAACAGGTAACCCCTCCGTAGCGACTCTCGTTGGGATTGGTAGTGGCTCCTCCTTCACCACCCCCCAAGGCCAAGACCGGGCGGCGGCGGCTGGCACCGTTGGCCGCGGCCGGTATCGCGTTTCTGGCGGCGGGCAGCCTGGGCAGTGGCGTCTACGCGGCCATCGACACCCGGAACGACAAGCGCAGGTCCACCGCGGGCAAGCCGTCAGAGGCACCGCCGACCGCGCCGCCCGGGCCGGTGACGAACGTGGCGGACGCCGGCCAGGTCGCTCCGCTGCGCCGGGTCGTACCGCCGGACGTGCTCGCGGTGAGAGGCGGAGGCGGCTCGATCAGCCCGGCGCAGATCAACAAGATCTCCAAGCTGGCCAAGGTCCGGGACGTCGTGGCGGTCGCGGGCGGGGCGGTCCAGCTCCAGGGACGCGGGATCAACACGTTCGCCGTCGACCCGTCCTCGTTCCGGTCGTGGACGCCGCCGGGCACCGCGAAGAAGACCGAGTTGTGGGCCGCGCTCGCCGCAGACCAGTTCGTGGTGTCCTCCTCGGCGGCCGAGCAACTCCAGCTCGCCCGCGGCTTCCAGTACCCGATCGTCGCCCGCACGATGCCCAACCTCACGATGGGCGGCTCCGGCACGCTCGGCCTGCCCGGCATCGACATGCTGGTCAGCCGCAAGACCGGCAGTGACCTGGGCCTGGTCCCGAACGTGGCCGTCATGGTGAACGCGCCGGGCGCCAACCCCGCCACGGTCGTCAAGGGAGTCGGCAAGATCCTCGGAGGGGGCGCGAACGTGGTCAATCTGCAAGAGCAGAAGTACCAGGCGCCCGCCGACGGCGGCCGCCCAGGCAGCTACATGGACCTCTACCGGCAGGCCGCCACCACCTGCCCTGGCCTGTCGTGGACGGTCCTCGCCGCTATCGGCCAGGTCGAGAGCGACCACGGCCGGAATGCGGGCCGCTCCAGCGCCGGAGCGCTCGGCCCTATGCAGTTCATGCCCGCCACATGGAAGGCGTACGGCGTGGACGGCGATCGTGATGGCAAAGCGGACATCATGAACCCCTACGACGCCGTTCCCGGGGCTGCCAAGTACCTGTGCGCGAACGGCGCCGGCAAGGGCGGCAAACAGCTCTACCGCGCTATCTGGCACTACAACCACGCCGACTGGTACGTCCAGAAGGTGCTGGCGCTGGCCAAGGCTTACGCCGCCCGCTTCCGCTAGTCACAGCCGGGGTTCGGGGTGACACCTGTCACTCGTAGGTGACTGGTTGGATGGAGGCATGACGACTGGAAGGAAGACGGCTGGAATGAAGACGGCGCAGTACGACGCGCTGCTCCTGCTGTCTTTCGGGGGGCCGGAGGGGCCCGACGACGTGATTCCGTTCCTGGAGAACGTCACCCGGGGGCGGGGCATCCCGCGCGAGCGCCTGGAGGCCGTCGGTGAGCACTACTTCCTCTTCGGCGGCGTCAGCCCGATCAGCCAGCAGTGCCGGGACCTCAAGGCCGCCATCGAGGCCGACTTCAAAGAGCATTCGATCGACCTGCCCGTCTACTGGGGCAACCGCAACTGGACCCCGTACCTCGCCGACACCGTCCGGCAGATGAAGGAGGACGGCGTCCGGCGCGCCGCAGCGTTCGTCACGTCCGCCTACAGCGGCTACTCGACCAGCGACCAGTACGTGGAGGACATCGCGCGCGCCCGCGCCGAGGTGCCGGGTGCGCCGCAGATCGACAAGCTGCCCGCTTACTGCCGCCGCACCGGCTTCCTCAGCCCGTTCGTGGACGCCACCCGGACGGCCCTCGCCGATGCGCCACAGGACACCCACCTCGTCTTCACCGCACACAGCGTGCCGTTCGCACAACCCCGCCGCGAGCTCTACGTGGCCGAGCTGGAGGAGGCCGCGGCCACCGTGGCTGACGAGGCGGCGCCCGGCAGCCCGTGGGCGCTGGTCTACCAGAGCCGGAGCGGGCCACCGAGCCAGCCATGGCTGGAGCCGGACGTGTGCGATCACCTGGAGACGCTGCACGGTGCGGGTGTCCGGTCCGTGGTGACGGTCCCGGTCGGGTTCGTCTCCGACCACATGGAGGTCAAGTACGACCTCGACGTCGAGGCGGCCGCCAAGGCCGAGGAACTCGGAATGCGATTCGTACGGGTCACCACGCCGGGGACAGATCCGCGGTTCGCCGCGCTCGCCCGCGAACTGGTGACCGAAGCAGAGACATCGGGGGAACAAGCGTGAGCCAAGCCGAGGACCTGCTGGAACTGGCCGTGGAGACCGCCCGCGAGGCGGCCCGCATGCTGGTCGACAAGCGGCCGGTGGGCGGGCCGGACGTGGTGCAGACCAAGTCGAGCCCGACCGACGTGGTCACCCAGATGGACCAGGCCGCGGAACGCCTGATCGTCGAGCGCATCCGGGCCGCCCGCCCCGACGACGGCTTCCTGGGTGAGGAGGGCGGCACCCACGACGGCGGCAGCAACGTGCGATGGGTGATCGACCCGATCGACGGGACCGTCAACTACCTGTACGACCTGCCCGACTGGGCCGTCAGCATCGCCGCCGAGGTGGACGGCGTGGCGGTGGCCGGGGTGATCGACATGCCGCGGCGCGGCGAGATGTACACCGCCGTCCAGGGCGGCGGCGCGCTGCTGCAGACCCCGTCCGGCGCCCGTGATCTCCAGGTCAACGCCGACGTGCCGCTCAACCAGGCCCTCGTGGCCACCGGTTTCGGGTACGCGGCGGAGCGCCGCGCCCACCAGGCCGATGTCCTCACCGGCGTACTGCCCAACGTCCGTGACATCAGGCGGAACGGGTCGTGCTGCGTGGACCTGTGCTCGCTCGCTGCGGGCCGCGTGGACGCCTACTACGAACGCGGCGTCCAGGCATGGGACATCGCCGCCGGAGCCTTGATCGTCCAGGAGTCGGGCGGTCTCGTCGGTGGCCTGGAGGGCAGCCCCGCAGGTCCCGAACTGACCATCGCCGCGGGCCCCGCCACCTTCGAAGCCCTCCACGGCCTCCTGCTCCCCCTGGACCCGGCCCGCGACTGACCGGACCCGGCTCGCACTGACCTCACATCCCGCTCTCAGCGGCGCTCAGAGGCATGGAGACCTGCGAACAACAGGAAGACCGGGGCAATGGCCCCGGTCTTCCTGTGGCTATCGCAGAGGCGTCCTCAGTCGCAGCGGGGTGGTTCGACGCCTATGTCGTGGTTCGCTGCGATCCGGCGCAGTTCTTTGATCTCCTCCTGGCGGATGTCCGCCAGGTAGATGTCGCCGTCAGCGTGGGCGTGTTGCAGCGACTCGTACGCGTCGTCGAGTCGTTGTCTGATGGTTCGTGACAGCTCGCCCATGGGCCTCCTCCCGGATCAGGCCAGCTCCTACCCACGCCTACGCTGAAGATAAACCTGTTCCAAACCAGCAATTCGCAGGGTTTTCCGGGGGGCGCGCGGCGCCATCCTGAAAGAGTCTTACGGGCGTCTTACGAGGCCCGTGTCATACCTGACTATGGTGCCGTCCGGTGCGCGAGCAGCATGAACGAGGGGGACGTGAAGTGCGTGTTCTAGTCGTCGAGGACGAGCGGGTGCTCGCCGACGCGATCGCCACCGGCCTGCGCCGGCAGGCGCTGGCCGTGGACGTCGCGTACGACGGCGCCGGCGCTCTGGAGCGGGCCGGGGTCAACGAGTACGACGTGATCGTGCTCGACCGGGACCTGCCCAGGATCCACGGTGACGACGTCTGCAAGCAGCTCGTCGCGCAGCGGTATCCGGCGCGGATCATCATGCTGACGGCGGCCGGCGAGCTGGACGACAAGGTCGAGGGCCTGTCCATCGGTGCCGACGACTACCTGGCCAAGCCGTTCGCGTTCGCCGAGCTGATCGCCCGGGTGCGCGCGCTGGGCCGGCGCGCCTCGGCGCCGCTGCCGCCGGTGCTCGAACGGGCGGGGATCGTGCTCGACCCGTCGCGCCGCGAGGTGCTCCGCGACGGCCGTCCGGTCGATCTCACCCGCAAGGAGTTCGCGGTGCTGGAGGTGCTGCTGGGCGCGGAGGGCGCCGTGGTCAGCTCCGAGCAGCTGCTGGAGAAGGCCTGGGATGAGCACATCGACCCGTTCACGAACGTGGTGCGGGTCACGATGATGACGCTGCGCAAGAAACTCGGTGACCCGCCGGTGATCGAGACGGTGCCGGGAGTGGGGTACCGGCTGTGAGCACCTCGTCCGCCCCCGAGCCCGGTCCTGCCCCGGAGTCCGGCACCGACCGGCAGAAGGTGCCGGCGGAGGCCTCGACCCAGTCCACCTCGCCCCAGCCCCCCTCAGCTCAGCCCACGTCGCCTCAGCCCGCCTCGACCCAGTCCACACAGCCCATCCAGCCCCAGCCGCCCGCCGATCCCGGGCAGCGGCGCGGGTTGTTCAGGTCGCCGGGTACGCAGCCGGTGGTCGTCCAGCCCAAGAACGGCGGCGGCCGCAAGAGCGGGCGGAGGGACGGATCGTCCCTGGCCGAGGACCTCCGGGCACTGCCGGGCCGGGTGAGCGTGCGGCTGCGGCTCACCCTGCTGTACGGGCTGCTGTTCTTCATGGCCGGCGGGCTGCTGCTCCTGGTCATGTCCGTCCTGATGGCCAACATCCTGAGCAAGATCACCATCGTCGACCCGCTGCTCAGCCCCGACGTTCTCGAGAAGTTCCGGCGCGAGTTCGTCGAGGAGACGATGCGGCAGCTCGTGGGGCGGTCGCTGCTCGCGCTCGTCGGCGTCGGGATCATCGCGCTGGTGCTGGGCTACTTCGTCGCGGACCGGGCGCTGAGCCCGTTGCAGCGGGTCACGGCCACCGCGCGCCGCCTGTCGGAGAGCACGCTGCACGAACGCATCGCGCTCGAAGGGCCGGACGACGAGATCAAGGAACTGGCCGACACGTTCGACGCGATGCTGGAGCGGCTCGGCGAGGCCTTCGACTCCCAGCGCCGTTTCGTCGCGAACGCCTCGCACGAGCTGCGGACCCCGCTGGCGATCAACCGGACGCTGCTGGAGGTGGCGCTCGGCGATCCGGACGTGTCCGCCGACCTCAAGACCGTCGGCAAGACCCTGCTGGCCACCAACGCCCGGCATGAGCGGCTCATTGAGGGCCTCCTGCTCCTGGCCCGCAGCGAACGGGAACTGACGGCGCGTACGACGGTGGACCTGGGCGAGGTGGCCGAGACCGTGCTGGATCTCGCCGCCCGCCGCGAGCACGACAACGAGGTCGCCGTCCACCGCGAGCTGACGCCCGGCACCGCGCTCGGCGATCCGGTGCTGTTGGAGCACCTGGTGTCCAACCTGGTCGACAACGCGATCAAGCACAACGACGACGGCGGCGACGTCTGGGTTCGGACGGGTGTCCTGGACGGCTTCGCGACAGTCCAGGTGGAGAACACCGGCCCCGTCGTACCCCACTACGAGGTGGACCGGCTCTTCGAACCGTTCCGCCGCCTGAACTCCGACCGCATCGAGTCCGCCAAGGGCGCCGGCCTCGGGCTGTCGATCGTGCGCTCGGTGGTGCTGGCGCACCGCGGCACGGTCTACGCGACCCCCCGGGCGGGCGGCGGCCTCGTCGTCACCGTCCGCCTTCCCCTGGTCTCACACGCCGCCATCTGACAGCCTTCGCCCGCCGCCTCGTCCCAGCCCGCCGCCTCGTCCCACTACTTGAGGGCTATTTGAGGGTTGAGGGCTACTTGAGGGCCGTTGTGGCCAAGGTGGGATTGCCCTCGTGGTCGAGCTTCAGACCGGTGAACTTGGCGCTGGCCAATGCCGCCTTGGCGTAGCTCCAGAGTGGGATCAGGGCCATGTCGTCGAGGGCGAGTTTCTCGGCCTGCTGCAGGCTGTTCAGGCGGGTGGTGGCCTGCGGGTCCTTGATCGCGTTGGCGAGCGCCTGGTCGAACTGCTCGTTGCGCCATCCGCTGAAGTTGAGCGTGCTGTTGGTCTCGGTGGCGACCTGGTCACCGCCCAGCAGCGGCTGTAGGGCGCTATAAGCGGAGGGATAGTCGGGCACCCAGCCGTACGTCAGAAGGCCGCCCGGCGCGTTCTTGGCGAGCAGGGTCCGCCGCAGCTCCTTGTCGTCGAGCCGGACCGTCTTGATTTCCACCGACCAGTCGAGGTTCTGCTGGAGCTGCTGCTGCACCAGCTCTGCCCAGCGCCTGTACGAGGACAGCTCGCGGGCGTAAATCGTCACCCTGGTGCCGGCCTTGAGGTCCGCCTGCTCGGCCAGCTGCCTGGCCTTGGCCGGGTCGGACGTCTCGCAGGACGGGCAAACGCCGGACCGTGCGAACCCGGGTATCGCGGGGGAGAGCAAGCCCTTCGCGGGGGCGTAGAGGCCTCCGTACAGCGTGTTGTTCATCGCCCGGCGGTCGAGCGCGTACGAGACGGCGAGCCGGGCCTCCCTGGACCTCATCGGGCCGCGCGAGGTGATCGGGACGAGGTAGTTCATGCTCATCGACGGCTGGGTGAGCAGGGCGGATTGAGACTTGGCGCTCGCCAGCGAATCCGTGGAGAGCTCCGCCCAGTCATACGCGCCCGAGGCGAAGCCGGTGCGCCCCACGGTGAGCGCGTCGTCGTTGAACTTGACGGTGACCTGGTCGAGACGGGCCGTGCCGAGCCCCCACGAGGGGTTGCGGACCAGGGTGAGGTCCTTGTCCCGGGTATACAAGCTGATCTTGAAGGGACCGTTGCCCACCGGCATGACGTTGTAGGACTGGTTGTCGGCCTTGAGGGCGTTCGTGGGCACCGGGAAGAAGATCGGGTCGGCCAGCCGCTTGTCGAACTCGCAGTCCGGCTTGGTGAGGGTGACGTCGATGCGGTTCTCGCCGGCGGGGGCTTGGACACCGGAGAAGGTGGTCGCCCTGTTGCCGCTGACCTCGGAATATCCCTTGATGTTGGACATGAGGAGGGGCGCCACGCCGTTCTTGCCCTGTGCGGCGCGGATCCAGCCCCGTACGAACGCCTCGGCGGTCACGGGTTCGCCGTTGCTGAACGTGGTGCCGCTCCTGACGTCGATCTGCCAGGTCGTGCAGGTGGAGTCGACCGGGACGATGCGGGTGGCCAGGCGGTTGCGCACGGCGCCGGTGGAGGTGATCTCGGTCAGCCCGGTGAACAGTTGCTTGACCACGAAGCGGGTGCCGCTGCCGTAACCCGCCTGCGAGGGGTTGAGCTCTTCGTCCGAGAAGAACTTGCTCACGACCATGGTGAACTGGCCGCCGCGCTTGGACGTCGGTTTGTCGTCCTTCCCGAAGAGGTCCACGGCGATCACCGAGCCGGTGACGACGAGCGCCACGAGCGCGGCACTGCCCGCACCGGCGAGCACACCGATCGTTCGCCTGCGCGGGCCACCTGTACCGGGCGGTCCACCGGGCCTGCCGGGCCCGCCGAGCCCGCTTGCCGGCGAGGTGGTTTGCGCGCCCGGTGAGGTGGGGCCGTTCGGCCATGAAGCGCCGCCTCCGTTGCCGCCGGGCGCGGGCTGGGCGTAGGGGTGCCCTGGCGCCGCGTCGTAGGGGTACCCGGCCCCGACGTACGGATTGTGAGGCGGAAACGAGTCGGGCTGGTCGAATCCGGGAGGGAGGGCGGGGGGAGCAACAGGCGGGGCAGGCACAGCCGCAGGTGGAGTGCCGGGCGGTGTAGTGGGCGGTGTGGCGGGCGGCTGAAGGAGGCGGACCTCGGTGGTCTCGGCCGCCGCCGCAGCGCCCTGCGTGAGGACGGCGGCGGGCTGGGCCTGCGGGCTGGAGCCGCTCTGCGGAAGGCTCCCTGCCAGGCCGAGGAGGCGTACGAGGACCTGCTGCGAGGACGGCCGGACCGCGGGATCCTTGCTCAGACACTGGAGGACGAGGTCGCGCAGCGGTTCGGTAAGCGCGCCCAGGTCCGGCGGCAGGTTGAGGATGCGGTGCATGACGGCCGGGATGGAGTCCTGGCCGAACGCGGGCCGCCCGGTGGCCGCGTAGACCATCGTGGTGCCCCACGCGAACACGTCGGCCTCGGGGCCGACCCGGGCCCCGGAGATCTGCTCGGGCGCCATATAGGCGGGCGTGCCCACGGCTGTGCTGGACAGCGTGCCGGTGGCGTCCAGCGCCCGCGCGATGCCGAAGTCGATCACGCGCGGCCCGTCCGCCGGCAGCAGCACGTTGGCGGGCTTGAAGTCGCGGTGCACCACCCCGGCCTCGTGGATCGCGGCGAGCGCGGTGATCGTGCCGATCGCGATCCGGTCCAGGACCGCGCCGGTGCGCGGGCCCTCGGTGGCGAGCACCTGCGACAGCGGCGGGCCGTCGATGTACTCGCTGACGATGTACGGGCGGTCGCCCTCTACGTCGGCGTCCAGGATGGACGCCGTGCAGAAGGCCGCCACCCGCCGCGCCACGTCCAGCTCGGCGGCGAACCGCGAGCGGGCCTTGGGGTGGCCGCTGAAGCGCGCGTGCAGCAGCTTCACGGCCACCCTGGCGCCGTCGTCGCCCTCGCCCAGGAACACCGAACCCTGGCCGCCCTCGCCGATCAGGCCGACGAGACGGTAGCCGCTCAACCGGTCGGGATCGCCTGGGCGCAGAGGGAGAACGTCCATGGGCGGGGGGTCCTCCAGGTTTATTGCTTGCGGGCCGTTCCGAACGCCTGGGGGCTGGTCCTGGACTGGTCTGTGCGCCACTCCCAGCGCATCGAGGGAGTCGAGCTCAGGAAGAACGTCAGGTACCCCTCAGCGCAGTTCTTGTTAAGGGTGCTGAGGGGCGTCTCGCGATACGTCGCCTTGGTGCTGTCGCCGCCGATGTACGACAACCTGGTGGAGCAGTTGTCGGAGACGTTGCTGTAGGTGTACCGGGCGATGCCTGCACTCCGGAAGATCGTGAACCGTGCCGTGAAGCTCCTGGTGTCCGGCTTGGAGGAGGCGGGCTGGCTGGCCGGCCCCTCCCAGATGCCTGAGAGCTCGCCGGCGCCGAGCGACGGCGTGCGCGTGGGCAGGCTGTAAGTGGGCGGGCTGTAGGTCGACCGGAACGGCGGCGGATCGTCGTCGTCGCTGCCGATCGCGGCCAGCACGACCACGAGAATGATCCCGACCACCAGCAGCGCACCGCAGCCGATGCCGATGATGGCGGGCGCGTTGGAACCGCCCTGGCGCGGCGGCGGCCCGTACATCGGCGGCTGTGGCGGGATACCCGGCCCCTGCTGCATGTGCATGGGAGTCGGCGTGTGCGGCCCCTGCGGCATGCCCTGGCCCTGATACATGGGCATGGGCGGCGGAGTGATCTGCTGCGGTGGCGGTGTGCTGGGGCCGACCCCGCCCTGGTGCATGGGCATCGGGGGCGGTGTGAGGGGCTGTGGCGGCGGCGTGTGCCGCGCCTGGGGAACGGGCGGCGGTGCCTGCATCTGGGCGGCGATCCGGGTGCCCTGGTTGAGCAGGTCCTCCTGGCCCGCACCCGGGTTGGACGGCGCCGCGCCGACGTGGCCGAGCAACTGCAGCAGCAGCGTCGCCGCGGGCGGCCGGAGCCCGGCGTCCTTGGACAGGCAGCGCCCCACCAGGTCGCGGACCGGCCCGGCGGGCAGCGCCGACAGGTCGGGCTCCTCATTCAGGATCTTGTTGATGATCACCGGGAGCGTGTCGGCCTCGAACGGCGACTGGCCCGTCGCGGCGAAGACCATGGTCGCGCCCCACGCGAAGATGTCGACCGCGGGGGTGAGCGGCGCCCCGGTGAGCTGCTCCGGCGCCAGGTAGCCGGGGGTGCCGACCACCATGCCGGTGGCGGTGACCGCGCTCTCCTGGGAGTTGACCGTGCGGGCGATGCCGAAGTCGACCACGCGCGGGCCGTCGGACGCCAGCATGACGTTGTTGGGCTTGAAGTCGCGGTGGACGATCCCGGCCTCGTGGATGGCCGCGAGGGCCGTCACGGTGCCGATCGCCAGCCGTTCGAGCTCGGCCGCGTCGCGCGGCCCGTTGTGCGCGACCACGTCGTGCAGCGAGGGGCCGTCGATGAACTCGCTGACGACGTACGGCTGGTCGCCGTGCACGTCGGCCTCGATCACCCGGGCGGTGCAGAACGGCTCGACCTTCTGCGCCGCGCTCACCTCACGGGTGAACCTGGCGCGCGCGGCCGGGTCGCTCGCCATCTGGGCATGCAGCAGCTTGACGGCGACGTACTCGCCGCTGGGCGACTTGCCGAGAAAGACCGCGCCCTGCCCGCCCGCGCCGAGCCGCCCGACGACCTCGTACTGCCCCAATACGCGGGGATCGCCTGGCTCCAGGGGAGCGGCATCCGGCATCTGACCCTCCAGTGACCCGTCAGTAATGTGCCGCGTGTCGGACGCCGGCCCCCGTCATGGGGCACCCCGGACCGTGACGATGCGGGGACGCCCTGTCAGGGGACCCGCCCCAACCTAGGCGGGCACGATATCGCGTTAGTTCAGACGTTTCACCGGAGCGATCGGTTCGGGGGCGCAAGCCCCCTTGTTTCAGGACCACGAGAAAGCCTCCCGCCGGTCGGCGAGCACAACGCGGCCGGGACCGATATGATCCCGCCGCCGTGGGAAGCCCCGGTGGGGCGTTCCGGCCCTGATTCAGTCCGGGATACCCGATCGGGTCTGTGATGTACGACACATATCGGGGGAGTGATCTGGGGTGATCGGTGTCACCGGTGGGATCAGTCGCGCCTTGTGTGTCGCAGGCCACTGCCCGTGACAGAATTTCCCGCCCGGATCGGGCACAAGAAGGGTCTCCCGAGCGTTAGATCCGCGCGACGGGGCGCATAAAGGACTGAGGGGGATGGAGATAGAAGATGGCGACCGACTACGACAGCCCACGTAAGACAGACGACGATCTCAACGAGGACAGCCTCCAGGAGCTTCAGGCTCGGCGGGCCGACAAGGCCGCGAGCATCATCGACGAGGACCTGGACGCCGGCGAGGTCGCCGAGCTTCCAGGCGCGGACCTGTCCAACGAGGAGCTCACCTTCCGGGTGGTTCCCCGCCAGGCGGACGAGTTCACCTGCACGCGGTGCTTCCTGGTGCACCATCGCAGCCAGCTGGCCACCGAGAAGAACGGCCAGCCCATCTGCCGCGAGTGCGCCGCCTGACGGGAGCCCCCGGTGGGAGGAGAAAAACGCGACGACGAGGAGCACACTACGGTCGCCGTCCCGGAGGACGCCGAGATCGGTGAGCTGATCGGCAAGCTCTCCAACGACGACGACATGGACCGCGAGACCCGCGGCCGCCTGTTCGGGCGACTCGCCCGGCTGCTCGGCCACAGCGCGAGCAGAGCAGGCGCCGCGGGCATCGCGCGGGGCCGCTGGCTGGCGGATCTGATGACCGCGGCCGCGCCCCACATCCCCATCCGTGATCTGGAGACCCTGAGCCGCCACCATCACGGCCTGACCGGCGAGGATCTCGCCGACAACGTGGTGCGGGTGGCGGCCAACGGCACGACCGCGGTGGGCGCCGCCGGAGGCGCGCTCGCGGCGGTGCAGTTCGCCGCGCCGCCGCTGTTGCTCACCGCCCCCGCCCAGCTCGCCGCCGAGACCCTGGTGATCGCGGCCGTCGAGGTCAAGATGATCGCCGAGCTGCACGAGGTCTACGGGGTCCGCGTCGAGGGCTCGGGCACCGCGCGCGGCGCCGCGTTCCTCACGGCCTGGGCCAAACGCCGCGGCATCAACCCGCTCGAGACCGGATCGTTCGCCAACGCGCTCGGCTCGGCAGCCAAGGTCGCCCTCCGCAAGCGCCTGCTGCGCACCATGGGCCGCAGCCTCAGCACGATGGGCCCGTTCCTGACCGGCGCGGCCGCCGGCGCCGCCCTCAACCGCACCGCGACCAAGCGCCTCTCCGAAGAGATCCGCAAGGACCTCCGGGCCACCACCTCCACACCGCTCCCCAGCGAACCACCCCGGCTCCCCTCCGCCGACTAGCCCCCCCGGAAGCCAGGGCGTGACGCACCGCTACCCGCAGTCCTAGGGGAAGTCGAGTTCGGACGGCATCGTGGTCGATCCCTTCGGAGTGCTGGGGATCGACCACGATGTGCGAGTCATGGACCCCCGGCTCAGACCTCGGCCTTGAGCTCGTAGGGGGACTTGCCCGTGCCCTTGGCCCACTGCCGGGCCGCCGCGCGGGTGGCCAGGAGCCGGGCGACCTCCATGCCCACACCCATGATCACGGCCCAGCCGATCGCCTCGTGCAGCGCGACCTCGGGGGATTCGGGGTTGGTCGGCGGCTCCTTGCCGGTGGTCTTCTTCCACGCCATGGTGATCACCTTCTTGGCGACGAAGCCGCCGGCGAAGGCCGCGGCACCCGCCATCAGGCGCCAGCCGATGTCACCCTTGTCCGCCATCGTGTCCTCCCGTACTCGAATCTGTGGTCGACGCTACCGGACCGCCGTGCACCGGCTTAATCGGCATGCGGAACGCCCCGATGTCAATACCATTGGCGCATGACAGAACAGCCGCGTACGCCGAACGTCCCCGCCAAGCCCTCCCTCGACGGCTTGGAGGAGAAGTGGGTGCGCGCCTGGGAGACCGAGGGCACGTACAGGTTCGACCGGACGAGGACGCGGGCCGAGGTCTACTCCATCGACACGCCGCCCCCCACGGTCAGCGGCTCCCTGCACGTCGGTCACGTCTTCTCCTACACCCACACCGACACCGTGGCGCGCTTCCAGCGGATGCGCGGCCGGGAGGTCTTCTACCCGATGGGGTGGGATGACAACGGGCTTCCGACGGAACGCCGCGTGCAAAACTACTTCGGCGTCCGCTGTGACCCGTCGCTGTCGTATGACCCGTCGTTCGAGCCGCCGGAAAAGCCGGATCCGAAGCGCCAGCTGCCGGTCAGCCGCCGCAACTTCATCGAGCTGTGCGAACGGCTGACGGAGATCGACGAGAAGGCCTTCGAGGAGATGTGGCGCCGGGTCGGCCTCTCGGTCGACTGGAACCACCTCTACACGACCATCGGCGACGAGTCCCGGATCGCGTCGCAGCGCGCGTTCCTGCGCAACCTCGCGCGCGGTGAGGCGTACGTCTCGGAGGCACCGACACTCTGGGACGTCACGTTCCGGACGGCGGTCGCGCAGGCGGAGCTGGAAGACCGCGATCACCCCGGCGCCTTTTACCGGCTGCGTTTCAATGGCGATGAGCGCCCGGTCTACATCGAGACCACCCGGCCGGAGTTGCTGCCCGCGTGCGTCGCGGTCGTCGCGCACCCCGACGACGAGCGCTACCAGGAGTTGTTCGGGACCACCGTGCGGACGCCGTTGTTCGGCGTCGAGGTCCCGGTCGTCGCGCACCGGCTGGCCGAGCCCGGCAAGGGCTCGGGCATCGCGATGATCTGTACGTTCGGCGACATCAACGACGTCACCTGGTGGCGCGAGCTCGACCTGCCCACGAGGGCGATCATCGATTGGGACGGGCGGCTGGCGCACGAGCCGCCACAGGGCGTTCCGGCGCATCCGTACGGCGAGCTGGCGGGCAAGACGGTCTTCTCCGCCAAGGAACGGATCGTCGAGCTGCTGCGCGAGTCCGGTGACCTGGACGGCGAGCCGCGCAAGGTCACCCGGCCGGTCAAGTTCTACGAGAAGGGCAACAAGCCGCTGGAGATCGTCACCACCCGCCAGTGGTACATCCGCAACGGCGGCCGTGACGCGGAGACACGCACGGAGCTCCTTGCGCGGGGGCGCGAACTCGTCTGGCACCCGCCCTACATGCGGGCCCGGTACGAGAACTGGGTCGAGGGCCTGGCGGGCGACTGGCTGATCTCGCGGCAGCGGTTCTTCGGCGTGCCGATCCCGGTCTGGTACCGGCTGGACGACGCGGGCGAGCCCGTCTACGACGATCCGATCGTTCCGGCCGAGGACAGCCTGCCGGTCGACCCGTCCTCCGACGTCCCGCCCGGCTACACCGAGGACCAGCGCGGCAAGGCCAACGGCTTCATCGCCGACCCCGACGTGATGGACACGTGGGCCACCTCGTCGCTCAGCCCGCAGATCGCGGGCGGCTGGGAACGCGACGCCGATCTCTTCTCCCGCGTCTTCCCGTTCGACCTGCGCCCGCAGGCCCACGACATCATCCGGACCTGGCTGTTCTCCACCGTGGTCCGCGCTCACCTGGAGCACGGCTCGTTGCCGTGGACCGACACCGCCCTGTCCGGCTGGATCCTCGACCCGGACCGCAAGAAGATGTCCAAGTCCAAGGGCAACGTCGTCACGCCGATCGCGCTCCTGGAGGAGTACGGCTCGGACGCGGTCCGCTACTGGGCGGCCAATGGCCGTCCCGGCACCGACACCGCGTTCGACACAGGCCAGATCAAGGTCGGCCGCCGTCTCGCCATCAAGATCCTGAACGCCTCGAAGTTCGTGCTCGGCTTCGGCGAGGTCGATTCCGGCGCCGCCGTCACCGAGCCGCTGGACCTGGCGATGCTCGCCACGCTCAGCGGCGTGGTGGACGAGGCGACCAAGGCCTTCGAGGGCTACGACTACACCCGGGCGCTGGAACGTACGGAACGTTTCTTCTGGGAGTTCTGCGACGACTACCTGGAGCTGGTCAAGACCCGCGCCTATGGGGACGGCCCCGAGGCCCAATCGGCCCGCGTCGCCCTCCGCACGGCGCTCTCGGTGATGCTGCGGCTCTTCGCGCCCGTCCTGCCGTACGTCACCGAGGAGGTCTGGTCGTGGTGGCGTGAGGGCTCGGTCCACCGCGCATCCTGGCCCGAGGTCGCCGAGCTGCCGTCCGGTGGTGACCCGGCCGTGCTGGCCGCCACCGCCGAGGCGCTGCGCCAGGTCCGCAAGGCCAAGTCGGAGGCCAGGGCCTCGATGCGCGCCGATGTCGCCCGGGCCGTCGTCCGGGGCGCCGAGGTGCGGCACGTGGCCGGGCCCGATCTGGTCGCGGCGGGCCGCATCGCCGACCTGGCCCTCGAAGAGGAGCCCGTCGAGCTCACCGTCCACGTGACCCTCGCCCCTACCGGCTGACACGTTCCCGGGCATGACTCAGGGCCGGGCTTTGACCCGGCCCTGCGCTGCGCGTGGGCTACTTGATGCGGACGATCGAGCTGCGCTTGGTCGTGTTGTCGCTGTAGGAAAGGATCTTCCTCGCCCAAAGCTTGGTCGCGGAAGTGCCGGGCACCGTGAACCTGAAGGTGTAGGTGGTGTCGGCGGTGATGGACTTGACCGTCCCGGTGCCGTTGGCGTTGCGGTAGAACTCAAGCTTCGCCACGGCGATGTCGCCGGGAGTGGTGTCGCGGAGGTTGCCGGTCAGCACAATGTTGCTGCCGTTGACGGTCCACGTGCCCGAGGCCTTGACCTCCGTGGGGCTGTAGAGGTCGAGGTTCCAGTCGGTGACCTTCGTCGGCTCCGCGGCGGCGGCCTCCGCGGCTTGCGCGGCCGGCGCCATGGCGCTCACCGCGATCGCCGCGGCGGCAAAGCTGATAGCCGTTCTGCGCATGGGTGTCCTTTGCAGTGGTCCAGGGAAAGGGCGGCCGAATGATCACCGGCCGCGGACCATGCTCGCGAGCGGGATGGAGGGGCGACAGAAGCCACGGGGCCAACATGGGGCCGCCCGGGTAGGCCCAGGGCACTAGGGCGATACGGTCTTGACTCACGTTCACGGCGCTCTCCATATTAGATTTGGTATCTAATTGCCGCGACGAACGGAGGGCCGGGGTTGGATGAGATCGACGAACGGCACCCGGTCATCGCGCCGCGGCGGGTCAGGTTCGACTGGTCGGCCACCCCGCTGCACTGGATCCCCGGCGAGCCCGTCGCCACGCACTTCATCAACGTGCTGCACCTGCTCCTCCCCGCCGGTGAGCGGTGGTTCGTGCACGTCTACAAGCAGGCGCTGCCGCTGGTGGAGAACGACGAGCAACTGCGCAGGGAGGTCAAGGGCTTCATGGGCCAGGAGGCCGTGCACGCGTACTCCCACCAGGGCGTGCTCGACCGCCAGATGCTCGCCCAGGGCCTGGACCCGCGGCCGCTCACGAACAAGATCGAGTGGGTGTTCCAGAACCTCCTGGGCGACCGGCCCCCGCTCCCGCTGGTCCCCAAGCGCCAGTGGCTCAACTTCCGCATCGGGATCATCGCCGCGATCGAGCACTACACGGCGGTGCTCGGCCAGTGGATCCTGGACGCCCGGGAACTGGACGAGGCGGGCGCGGACCCGACGATGATGGACCTGCTGCGCTGGCACGGCGCGGAGGAGGTCGAGCACCGGTCGGTGGCCTTCGACGTGTACCAGCACGTGTCCGGTGCGTACTGGCGGCGCTTCCTCGCGTTCTTCACCGGCGTGCTGGCGATGCCGCTCATGGTCTACTTCGGCTCCGCGTACCTGTGCCTCAAGGACCCGACGCTGAAGGGCGTACGACCACGGATCCGCGACTACCGCCGGGCCGTCCGCCGCGGCATCTTCCCGAGCAACCGCTTCATGATCGGCGCCGCCCGCGCCTATCTGCGCCGCGACCACCACCCCTCGCAGGAATGCTCGACGCAGAAGGCGCTCGACTACCTGGCGACCTCACCCGCGGCGATGGCCGCGCGCCCCCAGGCGGACGAAACCGCCTCCTGAAGACGGGGCCGGGCTCCCGAAATCCGCGCCGTCGGGAGCCCGGTCCGCTTTCCGAAAGCCGCTCACTCGCGTGCGCCTCCTGAGCCTCCTGCGAGGTCGGCGAGGAACGCGACCGTCCGGGCCTGCTCCTCCTCGGGTCCGAAGGGCATGGGGATGAGGTCGGTCGCGCCGGCGTCGGCCAGGCGGCGGATCTCACGTTCGACTGCGGCCTCGTCGCCCACGACGATCGTGTCCTCGACACCCCTGGCGCCGCCGCGGTCCATGACGGCACGGTAGGCGGGGACCTGCGCGGCCATGCCGAAGTTCTCGGCGACCCAGGCGCGGCGCGCGTCCGGGTCATCCGTCACGGCGACGAACGGGGAGGCCACCACGCGAGGGGCCGGGCGCCCGGCGCCCGCCGCGGCCTTGGTGATCGTCGGAACGAAGTAGTCGGCGATGACCTCGGGCCCGGCCCACAACACGATCGTCCCGTCGGTGAGTTCGCCGGCGATCCGCAGCATGGCGGGACCGAGCGCGGCGATCAGGACCGCGGGCGGCGTCGCGCCCGGGGCCAGGACGACCCCCTCGGCCTTGAGCGTCTCGCCTTCGTACGCCACGCTCTCGCCGTGCAGGAGCGGGCCGAGCGCGGTCAGGTACTCGCGCATCCTGAGCGCAGGCCGGTCGAACGACATGCCGAACCCGTCCTCGACGATGTGCCTGTGGCTCACGCCGAGCCCGAGTGTGAGCCGGTTGCCGATCGCCGCCTGGATGGTCAGTGCCTGTGCCGCCATGGCCAGCGGGTGCCGGGGAATGGCCGGCACGACGCTGGTGCCGAGTTCGATGCCGGGAGCGGTACGGCCCGCTATGGCCAGGGTGGTGAGCGCGTCCCAACCATGCCGCTGGGCGAACCAGGCGCCGGTGAAGCCCGCTTCGGCGACTTCCCGCGTCTTCTCGACGACGGCGTCGAGGGACATGCCAAGCTCGTCCACGAACAGTCCGATGCGCATACTGCGTCTCCTCTGGGGCATAAGGGGAGGAAATTCCTCCGTATAGCGCACAGTATCAATATGTGGAGGAAAATCCTCCGTTAGAAGGGTGAAGAAGGAGTGGTGGAGCTGCGCGCGGATGCCAGGCGTAACCGGGACCTCCTCCTCGAAGCGGCCCGGCAGCTGATCGTGGAACGGGGTGGAATGCCGCCGCTGGAGGACATCGCCCAGCGAGCCGGTGTGGGGATCGGCACCCTCTATCGCCGGTTCCCCGACCGCGAGGATCTGCTGATCGGCATATCCGCACACACGATGCGGCGCGTGGTGGAGATCGCCCAGACCGCGTGGGACGAGGAGCCCGACGGCTGGAGTGCGCTGAGCCGCTTCGTCCGCCGCTGCGTCGAACTCCGGATGGGCGTGCTGGGCACCACGGTCGATCCGGTCCTGCACACCAAGATCCGGCATGATCCGGCGGTGGCGGAGGCCCGTGGCCGGCTGGTGGAGCTTCTGGCCCTGATGGTCGAGGGCGCCCAGGCTGCGGGGGTGATGCGCGACGACGTCGGGCCTGGTGACATCGGGATGCTCATCAACGTCCACATCCACCAGGCGGCCGACATTCCCGCCGAGTTGGCGGACGCCGTTCCCGGTCGGCTGGTCGGTCTGATGTTGGACGGCCTGCGCTCGCGGCCTGGCACGCCACTGCCGGGCCGTGCGATCGGCGGGGCCGATCTTGAGGCGCACTAACCGAACGTCATTCCGTTTTGCTTGGGCAGGCGTTAGCGTAAGTGAATACTGACTGCGTCTCACCGAGGAGCCGCCCTGTGACGGATCTGGACGAGTACGGTCGCCGCGCCCGAGCCTGGCTCGACGCCAACACCGGCGACCTTCCCCGCGAGCCCGACCTGGCCACCGCCCGCGCGTTCATGGGGAAGTTGTACGACGCCGGGTACTCCGGCATCACCTGGCCTGCCGAGTACGGTGGGCAGGGGCTGTCGGCCGCCGAGGAACGGGCGTTCCAGCAGGCCGCACGGGACGTCAGCCTCCCGGTCGGGGTCTTCGGGATCGGCTTCGGCATGTGCGGCCCGACCCTGGTGTCGATCGGCACCGAGGAGCAGAAGAGGCGCTACATCCGGCCGCTGCTGCGCGGCGAGGAGATCTGGTGCCAGATGTTCTCCGAGCCGGGTGCCGGGTCGGACGTGGCGTCGCTGCAGACGCGGGCCGTCCTCGACGGCGACGCGTGGGTGATCAACGGGCAGAAGGTGTGGACGTCGGTGGCCCGCCAGGCCGACTATGGCCTGCTCATCGCCCGTACGGACGTGGACGCGCCCAAGCACAAGGGCATCACGATGTTCATCATCGACATGCACGACCCAGGGGTCACCGTCCGCCCGCTGCGCGACATGACCGGCGAGTCCCACTTCAACGAGATCTTCTTCGACGACGTCCGCGTGGCGCCCGACCAGATCGTGGGCACCGTGAACGAGGGCTGGTCCGCCGCCGTCACCACCCTGCTCCACGAGCGCGTGTCGATCGGCATGGGCGCCGCCCGCACCGAACGCCCCGCCTCGTTCGAGGCCCTGTCGCGTGCCGCCCGCGACCGCGGCCTGCTCGGCGACCGCGCGGTGGTCGACCAGCTTATTGACCTCTACCTGCAGGAACGGGCGTTCGATCTCTTCAACGCCCGGCTCACCCAGGAGGTCAAGGCCGGGGTCTTCCCGGGTGCGCGCGGCTCGATCGCCAAACTGCTGCTCGCCGACCTGACCATGTCCAGCGCCGACGTCGCGAGTGAGATCCTCGGCGCCGAGTCGGTGGCCTACGAGGGCGAAGGAAAGATCTCTCGCGCGCTCGCCTGGGCGCCCGGGATGGCGCTCGGTGGCGGCACCAACGAGATCATGCGCAACATCATCGGTGACCGGGTCCTCGGGCTGCCCCGCGAGCCCCAGGTCGATCGCGAGATCCCGTTCCGCGATCTCAAGGTCGGCACCCAGTCGGAGGAGGGCAAGTGAAGCTGATCCGTACTGATGACCAGCAGGAACTGGCCGCCACCGTTCGGGACTTCCTTGCCGGCACCGCCCCGATGGCCAAGGTCCGCGAGATCGCCGAGTCGTCCACCCCGTACGACCCGGACGTCTGGGCCCGCATGACGGGTGAGCTCGACCTCGCCGCGCTCGCGGTCCCCGAGTCCCTCGGCGGGGCCGGTGCCGGCCATGCCGAGGTCGCGGTGGTGATGGAGGAGCTGGGCGCCGCGCTCACCCCGAGCCCCTACCTGGCCTCGGCCGTCCTCGCCGTGAACGTCCTCCTGGAGTCCGGCGACGACGCGGCGATCAAGGATCTGCTGCCCGGCATCGCCACCGGCCATACCGTCGCCACGGTCGCCATTCCGGTCCTCGGCGACCCCATGCCCGGCGCGCGCAAGTCCTCCGGCGGCTATGAGATCAGCGGCCCGGCCCCCCGCGTCCTGAACGGAGCGGACGCCGATCTCGTTCTCCTCGCCGCCACACTCGCCGACGAAGCCAGCGACGGTGACGGGCCCATCGCACTCTTCGCGGTCGAGCCCGGTGCGTCCGGGCTCACGCGCACGCCCCTGACGACCCTCGATCTCACCCGCCCGCAGGCAACGCTGACGTTCGACGCCACGCCCGCGCGCCAGATCGGCCCTGACGACGCGAGTGAGGTCATCTCGCGTGCCCTGGACCTGGTCTCCGTAGCTCTCGCCGCCGAGCAGTTGGGCGGTCTCCGCCGCTGCCTCGACACGATCGTGGAGTACGCGAAGCTCCGCGTGCAGTTCGGCCGTTTCGTCGGCTCGTTCCAAAGCGTGAAGCACAAACTCGCCGACATGCACTGCACCCTCGAACAGGCCGAGTCGATCGTGCGCTACGCCGCCTGGGCCGCCGACGAGAGCCCGGACGAGCTCCCTGTAGCCGCTGCCCTCGCGCAGTCCTATCTAGGCCGCGCCTACTTCCAGGCGGCCAAGGACCACCTGCTCCTCCACGGCGGCATCGGCTTCACCTGGGAGCACGACGCGCATCTCTACTACAAGCGTGCCAAGAGCAGCGAACTCCTCCTTGGCCCGCCACGCCATCATCGGGCCCGCCTCGCCGAACGCCTAGGACTCCTTACGCTATAGGGGAAATATTCCTCTATAGTGGAACCGTGAGCGTTGCGGACTTCTCGCTGGCCGATCTCGGACGGCGGTTGCGGAGAGAGCGGCAGGCGCGCGGTGTGAGCCTGGACGCGCTCGCGACGGCGAGCGGGGTCAGCCGGAGCATGATCTCGGAGGTGGAACGCGGCGCTAAGGCGCCGACCGTGGTGGTGCTCGCGCGGCTGGCGACAGCGCTCGGCACCACGGCCGCCCGGCTGCTCGACGAGCAGGCCGCCGATCGGGTGGTCGTGCTGCGGCACGCCGACCAGCCCGCGTTGCGCGAACCCGCGGGCTGGGAGCGGCGGATCCTGTCGCCGACGCTGCCGGGCGTGGAGTTCGAGTTCATCCGCACCATCGTGCCCGCCGGTGTGACCGTGGGGGAGTTCGCGGCGCACGCGGCGGGCTCGCGCGAGTACATCGCGGTCGAACGCGGCGAGCTGACGGTCACCATCGACGGCACCCCACACCGGCTGACCACGGGCGACGCCATGTACTACGCCGGCGACGCCACGCACGCCTTCGCCAACGACGGCGAGGAAGAGTGCATTTACTACACGGCCATGGAAGTGAGCACGCGTGATCGAGACCATTGACCCCGCCGGACTGCCCGAGCCGTCCCCCGCGTACACCCACGGAACGCTCGTCAGCGGAGCCGAGCGCCTGCTCTTCGTCAGCGGCCAGCCGCCGTGGGGCGGTGACCTTCCGGACGACTTCGAGGGGCAGTGCCGGCTGGCATGGCGCAACGTCGAGCGGGTGCTCGCGGAGGCGGGCCTGACCCTGCGCGACCTCGCGAAGGTCACGATCTACCTCACCGACCGCCGCGACCGGGAGGCCAACAGCCGCATCCGCGCGGAGGTGCTCGGCGACCGCCGGCCCGCGGTCACCGTCATCATCACGGGCATCTACAGCGAGGAATGGCTCCTGGAGATCGAGGGCGTCGCCGTGGCGTGAGCCCCCGGTACGCTGCGATCGTGCGTTACAAAGCGGTGGTCTTCGACTTTTTCGGCACCCTGACCGTGGCCAGCGCGCCCGAGCGCCGGGCCTCGGCGATCTTGGCGATCGCCGAGGCGATAGGTGCCCCGCCCGAGGAGTTCCGCACACTGTGGTGGCAGACCTGGGCCGAACGCTGCGTCGGTGCCATGGGCGACTTCTCCACCGCCCTGGCGGACGTCGCCGGCCGCCTCGGGGTCTCCGCCACTGCGGAGCAGCTCGCCGCTGCCGCCGAGCTCCGGCGCTCCGGCGAACGCTCGTTCCGCAACCTCCGCCGCGACGCGGTCAGCACGCTCCGGACGCTCCGCGAGTGGAACGTGAATATCGCGCTCATCAGCGACTGCACCGACGAGCTTCCCGACGAGTGGCACACGCTCGAGGTCGCGCGCTACATCCAGGTGCCCGTGTTCTCCTTCACCGCGCGCCTCAAGAAGCCCGACCCGCGCATCTTCGCGCTCGCCTGTGAAGGGCTCGGCGTCGAGCCGGCCGACTGCCTCTTCGTCGGTGACGGCGGCAGTGACGAGCTGGCGGGTGCGACCGCCGCGGGCATGACCGCCGTCCGCATCCTCGACGAGGGCACGGTCCATCACCGCTTCGAGCCCGTCAACTGGACGGGCCCCGAGATCGAGTCCCTCTCAGAGGTCCTCGACTTGGTCAACAGACCGTGACCGTCCTGGAATGTCACCAGGCGCAGGGCAGGTGCTTGATCCCGTTGATGAAATTGGAGAAGAGCCGGTCGGGGCGCCCGCCGGCGCGGATCTCCGGCACGCGCGTGAAGAGTTCGCGGAACATGACGGTGATCTCCCGCCGGGCGAGGTTGGCGCCCAGGCAGAAGTGCGGGCCGGGACCGCCGAAGGCGACGTGGGGATTCGGTGAACGGGTGATGTCGAAGACGTCGGGATCCGCGAAGACCGCCTCGTCGCGGTTGGCCGAGTTGTAGAAGAGCAGGACCTTGTCGCCGGCACGGTACTGCTGCCCGTTCATGACGTGGTCGCGCGTCAGGGTGCGGCGGAACTGGATGACCGGCGTCGCCATCCTGAGAATCTCCTCGATCGCGCCCGCGATGTGCGCGTCGAAGTCGGCCAGCAGCAAAGCACGCTGCTCAGGATTGTCGGTCAGCAGCTTGAGGCCGTGCGACATCGCGTTGCGCGTGGTCTCGTTGCCCGCGACGACAAGGAGGATGAAGAACGAGCCGATCTCCTGGTCGGTCAGTGATTCGCCGTCCACGTTGGCGGTCACCAGGGCGGACACCAGATCGTCGCCGGGCTCCCGGCGCCGCTTGCGTGCCAGCTTCATGGCCAGGTGGTTGAGCTCGTACCCCGCCGTCATGCCCTTGGTCAGGCCGTAGAGCATGCCGCTGCGGGTGATGCCCGTGCTGACGAACTCCCGCCCTCCGGTGTACTCCGGATCTCCCAGACCCAGGATGACGTTCGTCCGGTCGTACACCATCGGGCGCACGGGTTCGGGGATGCCCATCATGTCGCAGATGACCTGGACCGGCAGGCGCGCCGCCACCTCGGTCACGAAGTCGCACGGCCCGCCGGCCAGCAGGTCGTCGACGATGCGGGTCGCGGTGGCCTGCAGGTCGGTCTCCAGCTTGGCCAGCACGCGCGGGGTGAACGCCCGCGACACGATCCGCCGGATCTTGGCATGCCGCGGATCGTCCATGTTGATCATCGAGCCGAAGTAGCGCGCCATGTAGCGGGGCAGGTCGGCGATGCTGTTGGAGCACGGCTCGCTGCTGAAGATCTCCGGGTTGCGGCTGGCCCCGACCACGTCGGCGTGCCGCACGAGGGCGTAGTAGCCGGCGCCGTGCTTGATGAACGGCAGCTTCAGCTCGTGGAAGAACGCCGGACGGTCCTGGGCCCGCAACGCCGCGAAGGCCGCGAGCCGCTGCCGCTGCGGAAGCGCCCAGAATTCCAGGTCCGACAGATCGACGGTCGGTTCGAGTGTTTCGGTCGCCACGCTGCACCGTCCTCGTGCGTTATGCCCGAATGCCGTTCGGTTTCCATCGAATCCGCCCCCCGCCCCGCCGTCAAGCCGATCCCGCCCGCGAACGCGGCGGTCAGTGGCGCGGTTCAACTCGCTCTCCCTGAATCCAGGCGTTCGAAGACGCCCCAAGTGGTACGGATCTGGTACCAGATAGGAGAGCTCGCATGTCCATCACCGCTGGCGAGGCCCGGCGCCGTCTGTTCCCCCTCATTGAGGAGGTCAACAACAATGCTGCAGCCATAGAGATCGTCTCCAAGAACGGCAGTGCGTTTCTGGTGCCCGAAGCCGAGTACCGCTCCCTCCAGGAGATCGCCTATCTGATGCGCTCACCGGTCAACAGGGAGCGCCTGCTGGCGTCCTACCAGGAGGCGCTGGAAGGTCGGTGCAGCCCGCATGACCTCATTGAGGTCGGGGACGGTGTTTGAGGCCGAGGTCACCATCTTGCAGGCCCGCCACCACTATTGGGCGGCGACGATGCGGCGGTGCAGGGTGGCGCGTTCTACCGCTGTCCACGCCGTCGTGGTGAGGAGGTAGACCCCGGCGGCCAGCGGGACGAACGCGGCCATTACGACGGTGCCGAACGGGAGCAGCTTCGCCACGTTCGCCATCGGCCCCTCGGCGGTGACGCGGCGCGACGACCACCAGGCGATCGCGGCGAGCAGCACGAACAGGCCGAGGAAGACAAGGGAAGCGGGGGAGAAGAAGCCGGCGCCGAGGACGCTCATCCAGTTCTGGCCGAGCGGCGCGGCCAGGAGGGTGTGTGTGAGCAGGATGTTCTGGTGTCCGGCGATCGTGCCGGACACGAAGAGCCGGTACATGACGTAGAAGAACGGCGCCTGGGCGAACATCGGCAGGCATCCGGCGAGCGGGGTTGCGCCTTCCTTCTCGTAGAGGGCGGCGGTCTCGCGTTGCAGGCGCTGGGGGCTCTTGGCGTGCTTTTTGTGGAGCGCCTGGAGTTGGGGCATGAGGCGCGTCCGGGTGCGTTCGCCGCGTGCGGCGGCGACGGCGAGGGGGAGCAGGATCAGCCGTACGGCGGCGGTGAAGATGATGATCGCCGCGACGGTCGCGAGATCGCCGGTGATGGGGGACAGGGCGTCGGCCAGGGTGGTGACGAGGCCGTACGCGGCGGAGACGGGTGCGTCGAGCAGGGACATGAGAGCCTTCCGGTAGAGATGAAGATCAGTGCGCGAGAGTGATCTTCAAACCGGGGGCTCGGGGGCGGGGGCGTCCCGCCGCGTCGGGGTCGCGCTGGGGCAGGAAGGCCGTGCGCAACGTGCGTTCGCGCAGCGTCGTCCGGATTCTGGCCGGTGATGTGCGGGGCCGGTGGTGGAGGACCTGTGCGGCCGCCAGCAGGAGCAGGGCGGCGACGGTGACCGTCGCCAGCGTGACGAGCGCGCTGCCTGTGTCGGCCATGCCGAGGAGCCGCAGGAGTGCGGCGATCATCAGCGGCACGGGTGGGCCTTCCTGCGTGCGGGTGTCGATCTGTTGACGGGCGGGAGCGCCTGGAGGTTCCCGGTCAGGTGATGAGGAGGACGGCGAGGGCGGTGAGGGTCGTGATCGCGGTGACGTTCTTGATCCAGGTCATTCGTGCGGCGATCGTGGCGCCGCGGTCGGGGTCGAGCGACCAGAGCGTGAGGGCCGCGCTGAGTGCCCGGCCGGCTCCGAACGCGGTTCCGGCCAGCACGGTCGGGAGCAGGTCCTGGCGGCTGAGCAGCAGGCCGAGGGCCAGGACGTACGGGGTGCTCGCCGACACGTAGGTCCGGACGCCCGTGCCCAGTTCGAAGCCGAATTGGAGCGAGCCCTGCCGCAGCCGGAGTTGCAGGACCTCCTGCGGGATCTGCCGGGCGTTCTGCGGCAGCGGGATGGTCACCAGGCCGAGTTCGCGGGCGGCACCGGCGGCGGCGATCACGATGATCAGTGCCGTGCGGGCGTCCGACGGCAACGGCGCCGCCAGGCCGGACAGCAGCCAGACGAGCAGGGCGCTGAGACTGCCCCCGAGCAGCAGCCCGAGGGTGAAGACGGCAAGGATCTCCCCTTGCCGTACCGGACCTCGCCAACCTGGCGAGAAGAGGACGGCCTCCGAGTTACGCGTTCAAACCGAGCCGGACAGTGCGAACCCCGCCAGCGCGCCGACCGACGCCCAGCACAGCACCGTGGCCTGTAGGGCGGCCGCCGCGACCGCCAGCAGCGCCAGCGCCGTGACCGGGAGCAGCGGGTCGGTGAACGCGGCGCGGGCTCGCCGGCCGTTCGTCATTTGCGGCAACTCGTGGCCTTACGGCAGATCGTCTTGTACCAGGCGCCGCGCCCGGACTTCTTCCAGCCGTCGTGGCAGCGCCAGGTGACACCGCGGCGGCAGTTGCCGCAGCGTCGGGAGTAGCCCCAGAGCCAGCCGTCCCAGCGACCGCTGTAGCACTGGTTGGGGCGGAGCCTGTAGCGACCGGGGTGGGATTTGCCGGACTTGTGGTAGCCCTTGTACCTCCCGGACGTACGGCAGCAGGTCGAGCACACGACGCTCGGACCACAGCCGGGGGAGCAGTTGTGGTTGGCGCCGTAGGAGGGGCAGCGGCCGTAGATGTGGTAGCCGCCGCCCAGGCTGTATCCGGCGGCGATCGCCTGACGTGCCTGCGGGAAGACCCCGAGCGCGGTAAGCCCCAGCGACGTGCCCGCGGCGGCCAGCCCGCGCAGGACGTTGCGGCGGGCTGGGCCCGCGGTGCCGGTCCCGCCTGGCGCGCGGCGACGGACCCGTTCGGCGCCTTCCGGCCGCGGGCCGCTCAGGGGCGGGATGTCTTCCAGCCGCAGAGTTTCAGTGTCGGCGATGGTCATCGACTCACCTCCGTGTCACCCAGCAGTTCGCGCAGTGCCTCGGTGGAGCCCACCGGCTGGGCGGCGCGCACCCGGCCGCTCGCGTCGACGAGGACGGCGAACGGTGTGGCCGGGACCGCGTAGTCCTCGAAGAGCCCGTCCCGCTCGTTCGCGAGCACCGTGATCCCGGGTGCCTCGGGCGCGGCACCCGCGAAGATCGCATGTATGGGGCGTCCCAGCGACCCGGCCTCGTCGAGCACCTCCACGCAGACCCCGCAGTCCACGTCCAGGAAGAGCAGCAGGCCGGGCCCGAGCCGGTCGAAGCCGGGCGCCCGGGTGCCCGCCGCGGGGCCGAGCGGGCTTTGCCCAGCCGATCCCGGCGGCCCCTGGCTCAGCGCGTGCACCTGCCGGACGAGCCCGGCGACCACGAGCGCGAGCAGCACGATCGCCACCCACGAGAGCAACAGGGCGCTGTTCTGGAAGCTCACTTGGCCGCGCCTCCTTCATAGATCATGGCCTCCGGCAGGATCGAGGCGATCACCGTGAACGCCAGCCCCGCGAGGAAGCCGACGAAGATCTGGAAGGGCAGGGGCTCCTGCACCGGGCCGGACACGGCTCCGGCCGCCGCGATGAGTCCCAGCAATGCAGCGCGTACCGTGACCCAGCCCGTCATCGGCGTCTCGATCCCCGCGCACCCGCAGGGCACGCCGGGCGGCCCGCGCCACCTCACGTAGGCCGAATACAGCCCGTAGACGGCCAGCAGCGCCGCGGCGGCGGCCATCCCGGCCCGCAGGAGCCCCGGCTCCCACCAGACCAGGGCGACGATCATCTCGCCGAGCAGCAGGGCCTCAATGACGCCCACCAGCCTCGCGACCGCGACGACCATGGCGCCGGGGACCGTACGGTGCGCGCGCAGCGCGGTGACGAGCACTCCGGGCCGCGCGACGTGCCCGGCCAGCGAGCCGAGCAGGACGAGCGGAACGGTCACCAGGGCGACCACGGCCAGCAGATCGTTCATCAGCGGACCGCCTCGACCGACAGCCCGGCCAGCCGCCGGGGCACGTCGCGGACCTGCTCCTCCTCCGGCAGCACGGTGACCAGCAGGGAACGCGTGGCCAGCAGGAAGTACGGCCCCTGGCCATCGACGTCGCCGCGGAAGAGCTCGCCGCCCGCCATCTTCGCGCCGCGCCACTTCGGCAGCCGCCGTCGGGTCGCCGCGGTCAGCGCGGTGATCTCCAGCAGGCCCACGTGCGGGATCTCCTTGACGAGCTCGGCGGGCTCGGGCCGGCGCACGCGCCGCCCGCGCGGCACCGCCACCACACCGTCCTCGTGCTCGGCCAGGCGCAGCCCGTCGAAGAACGCCACCGCGTCGGCCGGTCGCCCGTGGTAGAGGTGCGTGAAGACCGCGTGCCGGCGCCCCTCCCAGACGGCCGCGAGCATCTGGTCGGCGACCCGGGTGTCGGGATCGGTGAGCCGCGTCCGGCCGATCCGGAGCCGCCCGCCCTGGAGCCTGAACTCCTGGTCGAACGCGCCGACCCCGATGTCTTCGGCCCATGCGCGGGCGTCCGCGCGCGTGCCGCTGGAGATCTCGTGCAGCCGGTCGCCGACGGCGATCTTGGCAACCGAGGTGTAGGGACGGGAAAGATCGTGCAAACCGGACATTCGAACCCGGATGCCATCGAGTGATCGGTGAGTGACCTGACGTGGCATCGCTGCGGCCCCTTCGTACAGGATGTACGAGCAGTGACACAAGTGACGCTACGCGCTCCAGTGCCTCCGGAGTGCTAAACATGCCGCATCCGGTCACCTTCGTTGAGCAGGTAGGGTCACGGCGTGTACGACGCGCTGCCGCACCAACAGGGGCGTCCGGACTCGCCCACGGCGGCGTTTTCGCCCCGGCGGCGGACGGGGCTCTCGGTATGGTCGGGTGGCTTCGTCGGCGGTGTGATCCCCGGCCGTGAGCCCAGCTGAGCAGTCAGCCGTGAGTCAGTCTGTGAAGTCAGCCCGTGAGGTGAACCTGTGAGCAAGGTGGATGTGCTGATCAAGCGCCTCGACCCGGAATTGCCGGTACCGTCGTATGCGCATGCCGGTGACGCGGGCGCGGATCTGGTCGCCGCCGTCGACGTCGAACTCCCGCCGGGAGAGCGCGCGGTGGTCCCGACCGGGGTCTCGATCGCGCTGCCGGACGGCTATGCCGCTTTCATTCACCCCCGGTCCGGTTTGGGCGCTAGGTTTGGGGTGACCATTGTCAATGCACCCGGTACGGTCGATGCCGGCTATCGGGGTGAGATCAAGGTGACCCTGCTGAACACCGACCCCCGCGCCACGGTCAGGTTGCGGCGCGGCGATCGCATCGCGCAGATGGTCGTGCAGCGCGTGGAGCAGGCGGTGTTCCACGAGGTCGCCGAGCTTCCCGGATCGGCCCGCGGAGTCGACGGATTCGGCTCCACAGGGGGATTCGCGGATAATGAGCACAGGGAAGAAGGAGCGTGAGTCGTGGCTTTTGGACGTCGCCGGCAGGCTGAGGAGCCCGCTAAGGAGCCCGAGCTGACCGACGAGCAGGCGGACGAGACCGCCGAGGCCGAGGCTGGGGCTTCCGAGAGCACCGTGCCGGATGACGGCGGCCCGTGGGACTCCGAGGAGTCCTACCCCGAGTTGCAGCGTCTGGACTTCGGATGCATGCAGGTCCCGGTCGCGCCCGGCCTTGGTTTCCAGGTCAACTTCGAGGCCACCGAGGTCGACGAGGAGGGCAACCCCCTCGACGGCCGGCCCGTCGCCGTCCTGGTGCAGTACGAGGAGAGCGCCATGCAGCTGCAGGCGTTCGCCGCTCCCAAGCGCAGCGGGATCTGGGAGGACATCCGGCGCGAGACCGCCAAGGACATCGAGGAAGAGGCGCAGGGGCAGACCCAGGACGGTGAGGGCCCGTTCGGTCCCGAGCTCATCGCCATGGTCCCCGCGGCGCTGACCGAAGAGGTCCTCGCGGAGATGCCGGACGAGGTCAAGGAGCAGATCCCTGCCGAGTTCATCGAGCAGGGCTGGGCCCCGCAGCTGATCCGCTTCATCGGGGTGGACGGCCCGCGCTGGTTCCTCCAGGCCGTGGTGCAGGGCGCCGCGATCGAGGACGAGGAGCAGTGGCAGGTCCTGGAGGACGTCTTCCGCAACATCGTCGTGGTCCGCGGCGAGTCGCCGATGCCGCCCCGCGACCTGCTGCCGCTGGAGATCCCCAAGGAGTTCTCCGAGGCGGGCGAGGAGGAGGAAGAAGGGGCCGTCGAGACCTTCAACCCCTTCGAGCGCGGCCCGGAGATCACCGAGGTCCGCTGACCCGGAACGGCCGGCACAGCTCGAACCGTCTTTACGGCCCGTCGCGATACCGCGGCGGGCCGTGATCATTTGTGCTGCCTGACAAGGCCGACCTGACACGGCCGCCGTGCTGATCGCCGCCGTGGCGGCCACCGCTCTGGCGCGGCTGATTGTGGCCTAGGTCACATTTGGGTCTTGCAGAGCGGCCCCGGCGGGTGGTCAATCAAGCCATGTCGAAACGCACCCGTAAACGCCGTGCCCGCAAGCGCAACAAGGCCAACAAGGGCAAGCGGCCGGCCGCCCGGCACTGACGTCGGAGCTCGATACCCACGTCCCTCAATACCCACGTCCCCTCAATACCTACGTCAGGGCTCGTCACCGAGGTCAGAGCTCGATGAGCTCGAACTGGATCGCGTGAGCCACGCCGTCCACCTGCCCCGAGGCCGCCTCGGTGAGGAACGCCGCCGGATCGAACTCGGCGCCCAGGTTGTCGAAGTAGACCTTGTGGGCCTGAAGCGAGGCGATGCCCGCGTCCAGGTAGCCGGTGACGTCCACGTAGTGCGTGGCCTGCGGTGAGCTGCAGAAGAGGGCGAACCGCACGCCCTGCCACGGCTCCAGGTCCAGGTCGCGGAACACCCAGCGGTTGGCCGCGTCCCGTACGGCATCGGCCACGGCCAGACCCAGCACCCGGTGGTCGGCCATGTTGAAGCCCACACCGCCGGGCCAGGTCTCGCGGAAGTTCGACGAGACCACCACGTCCGGCCGGTGGCGCCGGATCGCGCGGGCGATCTCGCGCCGCAGCGGCAGCCCGTACTCCAGCATGCCGTCGGCCAGGTCGAGGAACTCGACCGTGTCGACGCCGACCTGCCGGGCCGCCTCGATCTGCTCCTCGGTACGGATGGCGCGCACGTCGTCCGGGTCCATGGAGTCGATCCCCGCCTCGCCGCGCGTCGCCAGCACCTCGACCACCGTCTTGCCCTGCGCGGTCCACTTGGCGACCGCCGTCGACGCCCCGTACTCCAGATCGTCGGGATGCGCCACGATCGCCAGTGCCCGCTGCCAGTCCTCCGGTACCGCTTCCATACCCCCATTCTCGCTGATCTTGCCGCAGCTGCCACGCTCCCCGACAGTCATGCGGTGTTCCCCGACAGTCATGCGGTGCCGTGCGCATGCGGTGCCGTGCAGCTGGAGCGAGGTACTGATTGCATGGCGCTGGCGATAGCGTGGAGTGCCGGGGTGACCACTGATGCCCGTTCACAGTTCAGGGACAGGCTGTGGCAGGGGTGGAGTCGTTCAGGGGTTCGGGAGGATTCGGGGAGGCCGCCATGAATGAGCAGGCTCAAGCACTCGCACTTGCTGATCTTGGTCAGGCGCTGCTGGCCTGCCTCGACGGCCGCCTGGCGGGCACGTCTCCCGCCGTCTCGAAGCACCAGCTGCTGGAGATCGCCCATGAGTGCCGTGAGATAGCCCAGCGCGTCATCCTGCACAGTGCGGGGACGACGCCGGCAGCGTGGGAACGCAGGCACCTTCTCGCCGAGATGGCCCTGAGGCTCGCACTCAACACCGAGTATGCGGCCGAGGGGTGCACCAGCTGCTTCCCAGCGCAGGGCGACACCGTGACCTGCGACGCCACGGCCTGCGCCGCCACTCGCGATGCCCTCCGCAACACCACGATCATCGTGGTGTCGGTGCTCAACGCCACGAGCTTCGCCGAGGATCGCCGCTGGGCCGTCCAGGTGGCCGAGCGGCCCTCTCACCGGCTGCCCGCGATGTCCTGAGGCGCCACCTCGTCGAGGGCGCGCGGCTAGAGCGCGCGGCTAGAGCGCCCGGCCCATGAGGTCGACGAGCTGGGCGATGCGCTCCTCGTCGCGCCGGTAGTGCGTCCACTTCCCGATGCGGGTGGAACGGACCAGCCCGGCGCGCTGCAGCGATGCCATGTAGGCGGAGACGGTCGACTGCGCGAGCCCGGTCTTGGCCTGGATGTGGCTGACGCACACGCCGACCTCATGCGGGTCCGCGATCCCCTCGTGCACCGGGAAGTGGGCCTCGGGGTCGCGCAGCCACTGGAGGAGCTGGAGCCGCACGGGGTTGGCGAGCGCCTTGAACGCCTCAAGCAGCTGCTCAGAGGCGTCCTGTGAGGGCTCGGTCTGCGTCGTCATAGGTGGAACCGAGTCTATGACGATTCGGGGAATGTCGATGCGGGGGCGTTCTGTCGGACGTTCTGTCGGACGTTCGCGATAGGAAGGAAGCCGCGGTGTGAGAGGGATTCCGGTGTGAAAGGGGTATCGGTGTGGCCAACTTCGTGTTGATCCCGGGCGGAGGGTCCGGGCCCTGGTACTGGAGTCTGCTCGTTGACGAGCTGCGTGCGCGGGGGCACGACGGGGTGGCGGTGGATCTGCCCAGCGAGGACGACTCCGCCGGGCTCTCGGAGTACGCCGATGCGGCTGTGGACGCCATCGGGGACCGGCGGGATCTCGTGGTGGTGGGCCACTCGCTGGGCGGGTTCACCGCCCCGCTGGTGTGTGCACGGGTGCCGGTGGACCTGCTGGTGATGCTGACGGCGATGATCCCGGCGCCGGGGGAGACGGCGAACGACTGGTGGGCCAACACCGGGCACGAGTCCTTGGACGGCGACACGTTCTTCCATGACGTTCCGCCAGAACTGGCTGCAGAGTCGACGAAGGACGAGCGTGACCAGTCCGGCACGCCGATGGGGGAGCCGTGGCCGCTGCCGGCGTGGCCCGATGTGCCGACCAGATTCTTGTTGTGCAGTGAAGACCGGTTCTTTCCCGCCGAGTTCATGCGGCGTGTGGTGAAGGACCGGCTCGGTGTCACGCCCGATGAGATCGCCACCGGCCACATGCCCATGCTCGCCCGTCCGAAGGAGCTCGCCGACCGGCTGATCTCGTACGTGACGTAGCTCCACCCCCGAGAGCGAAGGTGGGGTTTTGCCTACCTCGGTTGACGTGGTGGGTCCATGTGCCCTGCTCTTCCCCGCTCATAACTTCGTATCTGACGGCGCGAGAGGCGCTCGAAGGACTCGGAGGTATGGGATGTTCAGGCGAAACGCAGAGGAGCGCACCGGTTCGGTGGAGGCGCTTCGGCTGGAGTCGGTGCGCAGGGTCTACGGTGCCGAGGGCAATCAGGTGAACGCGCTGGACGGCGTCTCGCTGGCCCTGCCCAAGGGATCGTTCACTGCGGTCATGGGGCCGTCCGGCTCGGGAAAGAGCACGTTCCTGCACTGCGCGGCGGGCCTGGACCAGCCGACCGGCGGCCGGGTGTTCGTGGACGGCGAGGAGCTGGCCGGCCGGAACGAGGCGGCGCTGACCAAGTTCCGGCGGGAGCGGATCGGGTTCATCTTCCAGCAGTTCAACCTGTTGCCGGCGCTGACGGTCATGCAGAACGTGACGTTGCCGCTGAAGCTGGCCGGGCGGAAGGCCGATCCCGAGCAGGCCCGTGCGGTGCTGGCGCGCGTTGGGCTCGGGGAGCGGCTGCACCACCGGCCGTCGGAGTTGTCGGGCGGGCAGCAGCAGCGGGTGGCGATCGCGCGTGCGCTGGTCACGCGGCCGAGCGTGCTGTTCGGCGACGAGCCGACCGGGGCGCTCGACACACGGAGCGCGCGGGACGTGCTGGCGCTCCTCCAGGAGGCCGTGCGCATGTACGGGCAGACCGTGGTCATGGTGACCCACGACCCGGTGGCCGCCTCGTACGCCGACTCGGTGGTCTTCCTCGCCGACGGCCGGATCGTCGGCCGGATGGCCGCGCCGACCGCCGAGGCGGTCGCCGAGCGCATGACCCACCTGTCCGACGAGATCATCCCGGCGGTGGCGTGATGTTCGGGCTGGCTCTGCGAACCCTGCGGTTCCGTGCGGGCGGCTTCGCCGCCGCCTTCCTGTCGATGTTCCTCGGCGCGTCGATCCTGATGACGTTCGGCTCGATGTACGACACTGCGGTGCTCGGCGGCGCGTCGGGGACCGGACGGGAGACGATGATCACGATGGCGAGCGTGGTCGGCGGCTGGGGACTGCTGCTGGTCGTCTTCGCCGTCGCGTCCACGCTGACCCTGTCGGTCCGGCAGCGGGCGGAGGAGATCGCCCTGCTGAAGAGCGTCGGCGCCACGCCGGGGCAGCTGCGCCGGATGATCGTCGGTGAGGCAGCGGTGCTGGCGGTGGCGGCGGTGGCATGTGCGATCGCGCCGGCCGCGCTGGCGGGCCGCGGCCTGCTGGAGCTGCTGATTTCGACCGGGCAGGTGAACGCGGACGTCTCGTATGTGTTCGGGCCGCTCGCGGTCCCGATGGGGCTGATCATCACGTTCGCCGCCGCCACCGGCGCGGCCCTGCTCGCGGTGCGGCGGGCCGCCCGGATGCGGGTGACCGAGTCGATCGCGGACGCGGCCACCGACCTGGGCCGGATGAGCAAGAAGCGCATCGCCGGTGCGGCCCTGTTCCTGCTCCTCGGGCTCGACCTGGCGATCGTCACCGCGACCGCGATGCGCAACGAGGGCAGCGGAGCGATGTCGACCGCCGGGCAGGCCAGCATCTACGCCGCCATCGGCATGGCGCTGCTCGGCCCGATCATGATCCGCCGGGTCGTCGCCGTGCTGGCGGGGACGGTGGAACGGGTGGGCGGCGTGACCGGCTACCTCGCGGTGTGCAACCTGCGCCAGCGGACGGGCCAGCTGGGCGGGGCGCTCACGCCGATCGTCCTGTTCACGGCCATCGCGACGGGCACGCTCTACATGCAGAGCACGGAGAACGCCGCACTGGAGGCGGCGGGGCTGGCCAAGACCGTGGAGGAGAAGAACATCGAGACGCTCAACCTCGTGGTCATCGGGATGATCGTGGTCTTCGCCGCGATCATGCTGGTCAACACGCTGCTCGCGGCCACCACGTACCGCGGCCGGGAGTTCGGCCAGCAGCGCCTCGCGGGCTCCACCCGCCGGCAGGTGCTGGGCATGGTGGCGCTGGAGGGCGCGGTCCTGACGGTGACCGGCGTGCTGATGGGAACGGTCGCGTCCCTCTTCACCATCCTCCCGTACGCCAGTGTCCGGCTCGGCTCGGCTCTGCCGGACGGCAGCCCGGCCGTGTACGCCGGGGTGACCGCGCTGGCGGTGGCCCTCACCCTGGGCACGGCCGTGGGCGCGGCCCGCCGCGCGGTCCGTACTCCCGCGGTGGCGGCGGTGACGGTCTGAGGAGGGACACACGGTCTGAGAAGGGACACGGAGAGTCTGAGACGGGACACGGAGATCAAAGCGGGGCGGCTGCGGCCGCCCCGCTTCGCCGTGCGGTCAGGCGGAGTCTTCCCGGTGTTCGAGGGGTTCCTCGTGTTCGGAGTGTTCACCGTGTTCGGAGCCGAGGCGGTGCCGCCGCCGGTGCTCCTGCCAGCGCTCGACCATGCGCGGCGACTCGGCGCGCGCGAACCGGTAGAACTCCAGGGTCTCGCGGATCCGCTGCCCGCCCGGCCGCTTCGAATCGAGCATCTCGGCGCCCTCGGCGAGAAACTCCTCGTTCCGGCGGAGCAGGGGCTCACGTTGCCTGAGTATCGCCGACCAGACATCCTCGTCGTAGACCCGGTAGTGATCGACGCGTTCGCCGGGGCGGCGTTCGCGGCCGAGCAGCCCCGTCTGTACGAGGTAGCGGACGGCGCTGGAGATCGCGGCCGAGCTGACCCGAAGGCCGGCGGCGAGCTCGGCGGCGGTGTAGGTCTCGGCGTCGTCGGCGAGCACGAAGGCGAAGACGCGGGCGGCCATGCGCGGCATCCCGGTCTCGTTCAGCACGATCGCGAAGCGCTCGACGAACCGCAGCAGCGCCTCGTCGTACAGGTCTGACGGCGTCGTCACGCGGCGCCTCCGGAAGCCGATTGGGTTGGTCATCGAGTTGGGGAAGTCACGAAATCCTATCAACTCAATGAAATTCAACAGCTTCACGACAACATGAAGATCCTGGATCGGCCCGGGCCCCTCGTCCTCGTGTCTGGCCGCCCGCGGCCACGGGACGGCTAAGACCTTCCGGCATACTTTGTATTTCCGGGGCTATGGGGTGATGCCGGTGCGGGGCGCGAACGGCGATCGGCAGCGAATGCCGGAAATCCTCGACGCGGTCGAACGCGCGGAGCCGCCCACCGATCCTGAGCTGGGCCTGACCACGCGCCACGACCCTACCGACGTCCATGATCCGGGCACCGCGGACCGGCCGGGCTCCGAGGGCGACGAGATCGGCACCGCCGCGCAGCGGCCACCGCCCGGCGTCGCCCACTCCAGCGCCGTCATGGCGATCGGCACGGTCTTCTCCCGCGCCACGGGCTTCCTCCGCACGGTCACGATCACCGCGGCGCTGGGCACGGCGCTGCTCGGTGACGCCTACCGAGTAGGCGAGACGATCCCCTACACGGTCTACGAGCTCCTGCTCGGCGGCATGCTGGCCAGCGTCTTCGTGCCGTTCCTCGTCAAACGGCGCAAGCGGGACGAGGACGGGGGCGACGCGACCGAGCAGCGGCTCTTCACGGCCGTCCTGCTCGCGCTGCTCGTGCTCACGGTGGCGGCCGTCCTCTCCGCCGGCTGGCTGATCTCGTTGTACGCGGCGGAGTACGAGGGGCGGCAGCGCGACGTCACGGTGCTGCTCACCCGGCTGCTGCTGATCCAGGTCTTCTTCATCGGAGTGAGCGGCGTCAGCGGCACGCTGCTGAACGTCCGGCACCGCTTCGGCGCGGCGATGTGGGCGCCGGTCGCCAACAACCTCATCACGATGGCGGCGGCCCTGTTCTACCTGTGGCTCGCCGGGGCGGGCCGGACCGCCGAGACCGTCACCGACGGCCAGCTGACCCTGCTCGCACTGGGCTCGGCGTTCGGCACGATCGTGCAGAGCGCGATCCTCGCCTGGACACTCCGGACCGCCGGGTTCCGCTGGCGGCCGCGGCTCGACCTGCGTGGGTCGGGCTTCGGCGAGGCGGCGCGCACCGCCGTCTGGATGATGGTGTACGTGGTCGTGGTGCAGGCCGGGGTGTTCGTGACGGTGAACGTGGCGACACGGGCCGGAGACCGCGCCGCCGAGGCCGCCGGGCATCCGGTGGCGGGGAGCGGGCTCACGGTCTACCAGAACGCTCTCGTCGTCTTCCAACTGCCGTACGCGGTCATCGCCGTCTCGGTCATCACGGCCCTCCTGCCCCGGATGAGCTCCCATGTCGCCGACGGCCGCCGGGACCTCGTCCGCGCAGACCTCTCGCGGGGATTCCGCCTCGCCTGCGCGTTGCTGGTGCCCCTGTCGGCCGGCATGTTCGCCTTCGGCGTCCCCGGCGCGGTCGCGATCTTCTCCCACGGCAGCACGACCCCGGACGGCGCCCGCCGGATCGGCGTGATCCTCATGGTGTTCGCCGTGATGGTGTTGCCGTTCACGTTCCACCAGCTGCTGATGCGCGTCTTCTACGCCCTCGGTGACACCCGGACGCCCGGTTTGATCGCCGTCCCGGCCGGTATCGCCCAGGTCGTCACGGCTCTCGCTCTCCTGGAGTTCGTCCCGGCCCGCCAGGTGGTGCTCGGCCTGCCCCTCTCGTACGGCATGTTCTACGTGGTCGGCGGTCTGGGCGCGGCCCTGGTCCTCCGCCGGAGGCTGGGCGGCATGGACGGCCGCCGGATCCTGCGCACCCTGATCCTGCTGCACCTGGCCGTGCTGCCCGCCCTGGTGTTCGCGGCCGTCACCGTCCTCGCCATCAGCCAGGTTCCGGGCGAGCGGCTCTCCGCGTTCCTGGCCCTGCTCATCGGCGGGATCGGCGGAGGCCTCCTCTACGTCCTCACCGCCCGGCTCATGAAGATCGTCGAACTCGGTTACTTCTACGACCTCGTCCGCGCCCGCCTCCCCGGCCGCGGCTAGGCGGCCCGCTTGCGGGGCGCCGTCATGGCGGAATCCGGCGTGGATTGCTGGTGTTTGATAGCGGCATGACCAACTTGAGCAGCGCGGTGCTGCGCTACACGGCCTTCGCGACCGACCCCGAGGGCGGCAACCCCGCCGGGATCGTCCTGGACGCCTCCGCACTGGATGACGCGGCCATGCTCGCGATCGCGGCGGATCTGGGCTATTCGGAGAGCGCGTTCCTCACCGCGCCGCCCGAGGGCCTCGGGGAGCCGGGCAGGGCCTTCACCATCCGCTACTTCAGCCCCAAGGCTGAGGTCTCGTTCTGCGGTCACGCCACCGTCGCCACCGCGGTCGCCCTGGCAGAACGAATCGGCCCAGGTGCTCTCACGTTCGCCACTCAGGCCGGCACCGTCCCCGTAGAGGTGGTCGAGGCCGACGGCGTTCTCCAGGCGACCCTCACAAGTGTCGAGCCGCATTTGGAGGAGGTGGCCGACCTCTCCGAGGCCCTGGACATCCTGCGGTGGGGCAAGGACGATCTCGACGCGGCCTTCCCGCCCCGCATCGCGTACGCAGGGGCCCGTCACCTGGTCCTGGCCGCCGCCACCCGGGAACGGCTGGCCGACCTGGACTATGACTTCGACCGCCTCGCCGCGTACATGACCAGGTACGACCTGACCACCGTCCAGCTGGTGTGGCGCGAGTCCGAGCACGTCTTCCACGTGCGTGACCCGTTCCCCGTCGGCGGTGTGGTGGAGGACCCCGCAACCGGTGCTGCGGCGGCCGCGTTCGGCGCGTACGTGCGGGAGCTCGGCATCGTCGCCCCCGCCGCCACGCTCACGCTCCACCAGGGCGAGGACATGGGCCGCCCGGGACTTCTCACGGTGGAGCTCCGCGACGGCGACCCCCGGGTCCACGTCTCGGGCGCCGCCGTGCCGATCCCCTAAGGCGTGCCGTGTCCCTGGGGCGTGCCGATCCCCTAAGGCGTGCCGATCCCTAGGGGGCGTAGGGCGCGAGACACGCCCTACGCCCCCTAGGCACGCCAGGAACGGACGAGCTCGTCGAGCGCGGCCTGGTCGAAGTCGACGCCGCGCTCGGCGAGCAGGCCGGCGACCATCTCGCCATCGCCGTCGTGCCGGGCGAGCAGCCGGTAGACGGCATAGGGGAACCAGTGGTTCGCGCTGATCCGCCGGATCTCGGCCTCGTCACAGAGGTGGCCCTTGCTCGTGACATCGGCCAGCGTCGCCGCGACGTCGCCGTGGTGGCGTTCCAGCGCCTCGATCACCATTCCGCGCAGCGCATCCGGATCCAGCTGAGGGGCGGCTGCGTCCGGGAGAACAGCCACGTCGTGCGCCCCGTTCGCGCTGCTCACGACGACCGAAGGCGCCAGGACGGCTTCCTTGAGCGAGGCCGGAGCGGGCTGGGTGACCTTTACAGGGGTCGGCTCCGCCGCCGCGCCCACGCCGTTAACTGAGCCACTTGCGCTGTTAACTGAGCCGCCCGCGCCATTTGCCGAGTTGCCCGCGCCATTTGCTGAGCTGCTTGCGCCGTTCGCTGAGCCGCCCCTGCCGTTCGCTGGATCTTTGCCGTTGACGGACGGAGCGCTTTCGGCCTGGGGTGCCCTTGTTTCGGGCACGGTGGCCGGTTCGGCTGGCGCGCCCTCACCCGCGCTCTCGCCGGTGGCGGCTTTCTGGGGTGGTGTGGCGACGCCTGGCCCAAGGGCTGGTTCTGGACGGGCGCGCACTTGGAACAGGGGGCCGGTGTTCCGGATCGGGGTGAGGGTGACCTGATGCAGGGCCACCGCACGGATGTCCGAACTGTCGCGCTTGGGCTCAGGCTCGGGTTCCTCGTCCGCCACGTAGCGATGGAGCGTCCGCAGCAGGACGAAGAGCCCGAGCATCGAGACGATGGGCGGGACGGCGGCGGTGGCCTGGTACGAGAAGGCGCGCTCGCCGACGTGGCCGACGTTGAAGATCAGGCTGGCCGTCCAGCCCGCGAGGGCGATCGACAGCGGCAGGCCGAAGTCCAGCCAGCTCAGCAGCCTGCGGCGCTGGAGGACGAAGGCGTCGATGGCCAGCAGGAACAACCCCAGCTCGCCGACGATGATGAAGAGGTCGACGAGCAGGGGGAAGGACTCCGCCTTCCAGCCGCTGAGACCGTGTTCCAGTGCCCAGTGGTAGAGGCCGGCATAGGACTGGGCGAAGCCTCCGGCGGTCGCGGTCAGGACCGCGGCGGCCATGAACGCTATGGCTGACCAACGCGTGATGGTCTGTGCTCGGCTGTCGGCCGTCATGTGGCGTTTTCTCCCTCATTGCCTCACACAAGCTCGGGCGATCGATGGGGGAGACTACCTATTCCTGTGCCGTCTCAGGGGCCTTTCGTTATTACGACCTGCACACGGTTATCCGGGCTCGCGGGAGATTTGTATGAGAGGGGCCGGTAATTGTCTATTTTGCAATCAATTGAGCGAGATTGTGGAGTTGTTCGTCCGTGCCCGTCATGGGGTCGTTCCAGAAGACGTGGTCGGCATCCAGCGCTTCCAAATCGGTTGCGACCTGTTCGGGCGATCCGGTGAGCGGCGCGCGTTCGTCGAGGGGCTTGGCGGTGACGCTCCCGTTGACCTGGATGGCGATGGGCAGGGAGGCCGGGTCGTGACCGGCGGCCTCCGCGGTGCGGCGGAACGTGGTGATCGTCTCCCGGGTGGCGTCGAAGTCGAAGATGACGAGGGTCACCCCGGCGCCGAGCCGCGCGGCGCGTTCGACCGCGGCGGGCACGGCGGCGCCGATCAGCAGGGTGGGGCCGCCGGGCCGCACCGGCTTGGGGCCGATCTCGGACTCGGGGATCTGGTAGCGGCGACCCTCGAAGCGCACCGGGTTGGGGCCCCAGACGGCGCGCATGGCCAGGATGTGCTCCTCGAAGCCTGCGCCGCGGCGGCTCATGGGCACGCCTGCGGCGGCGAACTCCTGTTCCATCCAGCCCTGGCCGATGCCCGCGACGAGGCGGCCGCCGCTGAGCCGGTCGATCGTGGCGATCCGGCGGGCGAGGATGACGGGATTCTGGAAGAGCGAGACGAGCACGCTGGTGCCGAGTGTGACGCGGGTGGTGCGGGCCGCGACGTACGCGAGCGTGTCCAGAGGGTCGTAGACGCTGGCGAAGGCTTCGGGCGGGTCCATGACCGGGCCGCCCGGACCGCCCATGGCGATCGGGACGGTCGGCCGCAGCAGGCGTTCCCAGGTCCAGACGGAGTCGAGCCCGATCCGTTCGGCCTCTTCGGCGGTACGTGCGATGACCTCGGGCGAGGCGTCGTGTCCGGAGACGGGCAGGTGCAGACCCAGTTTCATGGCGTCCTCCTTGGCGAGATGCGCGGGATGTGCGGGATGTGTAGGGATGTGCGGAGAGGTCCGTGCAGGGATCCGCGGAGAGATCCGTGGTGGAAGAGACCTCCTGGTCGAGCGAAACTCATCGGCCGCCGCGTGGGAAGGTGTGACGGAGCGCCTACTTGAAAGCAATCACTTACTTTGGCAGGCTGGACCGCGCATCAACCCCATGCGTCACGGAAGTGAGGCCCGATGACAGCGACGGGCGCGGCCACCCGCCGCGACATGGTTCCGGAGATCCCAGAGATCGCTCGCGAGACCATCAACGGCTTCGCGCTGGGGGCCGCCAACGCCAATGTGATCATGCAGCTGTCGCGGTTGCCGATCGGCCGCGGCGTGGCCGAGAGCACGGTCGACAGCGGCCGGGTGGACCAGCACCCGGTCAAGCGGCTCCGGACGACCCTCAGCTACATCATGATCGCCATGCAGGGCACCGAGGCGGAACGCGAGGCGATGCGCCTGGAGGTCGACAAGGCCCATCGCCAGGTGCGGTCGGGGCCGGACGCCCCGGTCAAGTACAACGCGTTCAGCCGGGACCTCCAGCTGTGGGTCGCCGCCTGCCTGTTCTGGGGCACCGAGGACATCTACATCAAGCTCTACGGGCAACCCAGCGACCAGATGAGGGATGACTTCTACCGGCACGGCGCGCGGTTCGGCACCACGCTCCAGCTCCCCGACGCCATGTGGCCGGCCGACCGCGCCGCGTTCGAGGAGTACTGGCAGGACGGGCTCACGCAGCTGCGGATGGACGAGGTCACACGCAAGTACCTGCTGGACCTCACCGATATGGCCTTTCTCCCGGCTCCGGTGCGGAGGGTTCTTGGATCGTTCAACCGATTCCTGACCCTGGGGTTCCTGCCGCAGGAGTTCAGGGACGAGCTCGGCGTGACGTGGACGGACCGTGACCAGGCCCGCTTCGACACGTACGTCCGCACGACGGCCCGAGTCAACAGGGTGCTGCCGCGCCCCGTACGCCAGTTTCCCTGGAACGTTTACCTCTGGGACGTCCGCCGACGTATCCGCAAGGGCCGCCCGATCGTCTGAGCCGCCGGGCGTCCGGCATGTCCGACCTGCTCAGCTTGCTCGCTGAACGGACGCCGGGCGCTGGACGGGTGCCGGGCGCTTGAGGGCACTGCCCGCCACCCACCGGCTCCACGGAAGTTGCCAGAAGCCCCAGCCGTTGGTCCACTCCAAGGGCCGGTCGGTGCCGCTCACGGTGATGACGTCGCCGCGCAGCGACTGGGCGTAGAACCACCGGGCGAACGGCGGAGGGGCGTTCACGCATCCGTGGCTCACGTTCTCGCGTCCCTGCGAGGCGATCGACCACGGCGCCGAGTGCACGTACTCGCCGCTGCTGGAGATCTGCACCGCGTGGCGCACCTTGAGCTTGTAGTAGCGCGGATCCTTCGGGTCGGTAACGCGCATCCACCCTGACGTCATGACGACCGGGTCACCCTTGCTCATCGCCAGATGCACTCCGCTGGTGGTGGTGTACGCGCGCCGCCCACCCTTGCCCGCGCTGATGCCGGCCTTGCGCACGACCACACCGTTAACGCGTACGGACATGCGGTGCCTTCGTACATCGACGGTGCTGATGCGGGCTGCGCCCACGTGGAACCCGCTGGTGTACGGGCCGCCCGTCGTGGAGGCGGCCCCGTACACCCCCGGTGCGGCGCGTACGCCGGTCGTGTGCGCGACCAGGGTGACCCGCTGGCCGGCGGGCCAGTAGCGGCGCGGCCTGAAGACGACCTGCCGCCCGCTGACCCAGTTCCAGGCACCCGTCACGCGCCTGCTCATCCGGAGTTCGAGGGACCGTTCGACGGCGGCCCGGTCGGTGATCATCCGGTCGAACGTGACGATGAGCGGCATGCCGACGCCGACCTGCTCGCCGGATCGGGGCGTGACGTCGGTGATCGTGAAGGTGGCGTCCGGGCGCAGCGTGCGGAACCGGCTGACCGCCGTCGTGGGCTGGCCCGTGTCGTCCGTTCCAATGGTGGTGACGGTGTAGGCGGTGCCGGGACGGAGCGCCCAGCGCGTCCGCCACGTTCGCCTGTCGCGGGACAGCTTGCCGGGTTCGGCCGTCCGGGTGCCCTTGGCACGGACGACGACCTTGCCGAGCGTGCCGCGGTCGGCGGTGACGGTGACGCCCCGTTCAGGCCGCGCCTGCCGCGCGCCGTCGACCGGCGCGATCCGGATCGTGTCCGGCCGCCGTGTAGGGGCCTGGGCGTCGTCGGGCGCGAGCGCCGGCGGGGGACCGGGGCGTTCTCGGCCGACCCCGCATGCCACGAGTGAGACACCCGCGGCGGTGAGTGCCACTGTGCCTGCCGCGGCGACCGCGGCGAGGCGCCGCCGCCCGGATTTCCGCTGGCTGTGCCTGCGACGCATCGAGTTCCTCGCTACGTGATAGCTCGATTACCGACTGTGACTACTCCTGGCAAAGTAGACGTCCGCAGGTCGCCGCGTGGCGGGCTTGGGAAATTGAGATGTCTCGATTGGGCGTCACAGGATCGCCCTGGTAGGGGCACCCGTTCTGGGGCCTGATCCCTGCGGGTACGGTCGGCGACCATGACCGTGATGCGTTCGCTCGTGCTGTTCGCGCTGGCGGCCCTGGCCGAGATCGGTGGCGCCTGGCTGGTCTGGCAGGGGGTGCGCGAGCACCGCGGCGTGTGGTTCGTCGCCGCGGGAGTGCTGGCGCTCGGCGCCTACGGTTTCGTCGCGACCTTCCAGCCGGACGCGAACTTCGGCCGCGTCCTCGCCGCGTACGGCGGTGTCTTCGTCGCGGGCTCGCTGGCCTGGGGGATGGTGGTGGACGGTTTCCGGCCCGACCGCGGGGACGTCGCAGGCGCCGCCATATGCCTGCTCGGGGTTCTTGTGATCATGTACGCGCCGCGCGGCTGATGCTCCTCACATCCCGTGATGTGCGAGGTAAACGGACTTGGGATGATTCGTTCATTGCCGGGCGGTTCGTTTAGCTTGGGGATGCCTTAGTCTTCGAATCATGGACGAGGTGCAGGCGGACCCGTCACCCGAGACCGGTGGCGGTTCCGAGCCCGAGCAACAGCGCGGTGGCCTGCGGCGTTTCCTGCGCCGTATGGCGTCGAGCAAGGCCGAGCTGGAGGCGGAAGACCTCCAGAAGACCTCCGGTGAGGAGGGGGCGACCCCCATCACGGCCTGCGCCGCTCGCAAGCGGCACTGCGTCGCGGGTACGCTACGGACCGTGACCCTGCGTCCGCGGGGTGGAGCGCCGGCCCTGGAGGCCGAGCTCTCCGACGGCACCGACGTGATCAACCTGGTGTGGCTGGGCCGGCGCAAGATCGCCGGGATCGACCCGGGCCGCCGGCTGCGCGCCGAGGGCCTGGTGAGCGTGCAGGACGGGCGCAAGGTCATGTTCAACCCCCGCTACGAGCTGCGTGGCGGCTCCTGACACGATGCCTTCACGGCGCGCGGCGGGGGTGGGGGACCGATGCGGCGCGAGAGGCCTCAGGTGAGAGAACTGGAGACGAACGGCGTGGGCGCTGAGACTGATCGATCGGCGGCCGGCGAGTTCGCCGACGTGACGGAGGCCGGAGTCGGCGACGACGCCGAGCCCCAGGGCGACGGCGGTGTCGGCACCAAGGCCGGTGTCGGCACCAAGGCCGGTGTCGGCGCCAAGGCCGGTGACGGCTCGGAGACCGAGACTGGCGACGATGCGCCTGCGGATGCCCACGAGACGGTTGAGGCCGCGGTCCGGGCGCAGTTGTCCAAGGCCCTGGGCGGGGTACGCGGAGTCATCGAGGCGGCCGTGCCGACGGCGGGCTTCACGCTCTCGTACGTCATCAGTGACCAGCTCAAGCTCTCGCTGATCATCGCTGTCGCCGCCGCCGTGGTGCTGCTGGCCGTCCGGGTGGCGCAGAAGTCCAACCCGCAGTTCGTGATCAACAGTCTGTTCGGCATCGCGATCGCCGCGTTCTTCGCCATGCGCTCCGGCAAGGCCGAGGACGCCTTCCTGCCCGGCATCCTCTACAACTCGGGCTACGCGGTCGCCATGATCTTTTCGATCGTGGTCCGCTGGCCGGTGGTGGGCTTCATCATCGGCTCGGTCACCGGCGACCCGACCGCCTGGCGCAACGACCCGGGGATCGTCAAGCTCTGCTCCCGCCTCACCTGGCTGCTCGTCCTGCCGTGCATCGTGCGCGTGGTGGTCCAGTACCCCCTCTACCTGGCCGGTCAGGTCGGCTGGCTGGGCGCCAGCAAGATCTTCATGGGCTGGCCACTCCAGGTCGCCGCGTTCGCCGGCATGGCCTGGCTCCTCGCCCGGGGCCGGACGCCGATCGGCGCGGCGCGCACCTCCGCTCCCGCCTCCTAAACGGCCACTAATGGCCGCGCCGGGCCGCTGATAAAGCCTTTCTCAGGCGCATACAACGCGTTAAAGTCTTATCAGGTGTGCCGGGAAGTCTGGTCGGCAAAGCTTTTCAGCTGCGACCAGGAGACCCGATGAGACCACTCACAGGAGCAGCGGCGCCAGTTTGCCGCGTTTCGTCTCCCTCCACGCTCCCCTGCAGAGGGGACCCTCCCGATCGTCTGGCGTGACGGCCGTTCTGGCCGTCCCCCTCTCCTTACATTTCATCGGCCGATGTGTGTCCGCACACCGGTTGAATCACCATGCGGTTTATTGTTCCACGCATTTTCGAGGGCGTTTTTTGATGCCCTGAAGAGAGCGGTGTTTTTGACGTGAAAACGTTGGAGCGGTGCGCGGGGCCGGCCTGCCGGGGCACGATCGACGAGGGCTACTGCGACGTCTGTGGCGCCGTAGCGGCTTCGGCGAGACCTCCGGCTCCGGTGGCCTCCGGGGTCTCCGCCCCGTGGCGCCGGGGATGGCGGGGTTCGGGGCGGGCAGGTCAGGCCGCTGAAGGGGAGGGCGCTGAAGGGGAGGGCGCCGCCCAGCGCGGACCGGGGTCGCCGTACGTTCCCTCCCAGGATCCGGCGGCCGTCGTGATGACCGACCCGGAGGTCCCAGAGGGCAAGCGGCACTGCAGCCGGTGTGACATGCCGGTGGGCCGGGCCTCGGCCGACCGGCCGGGCCGGACCGAAGGATTCTGCCCGCAGTGCGGGAAGGCGTACTCGTTCACGCCCAAGCTGCAGCCCGGCGACATGGTCGCCGCGCAGTACGAGGTGCTGGGTTGCCTGGCGCACGGGGGTCTCGGCTGGATCTACCTGGCCGTCGACAGGAGCGTCAGCGACCGCTGGGTCGTGCTCAAGGGGCTGCTGGACTCCGGCGACGCCGACGCGATGCACGCCGCCGTCGCCGAACGCGGCTTCCTGGCCGCCGTGCAGCACCCCAACATCGTTGAGATCTACAACTTCGTGGAGCACTTCGGCGCCGGCTACATCGTCATGGAGTACGTGGACGGCCGCTCGCTGAAGAACCTCGTTCTGGAGCGCCGCGCGACCACCGGCGAGTCGCTGCCACTGGCCGAGGTGCTCACCCACGGCCTCGACGTCCTCCGGGCGTTCGGCCACCTCCATGACCAGGGCCTGCTCTACTGCGATTTCAAGCCCGACAACGCCCTGCGGACCGCGGACCGGCTCCGCCTCATCGATCTCGGCGGCGTCCGGCACATCGACGACGAACACAGCCCGATCTTCGGGACGACCGGATTCCAGGCGCCCGAGATCGCCGAGTCCGGGCCCTCCATCGGGTCGGACCTCTACACCGTCGCCCGGACCATGGCCGTGCTGAGCTTCGAGTTCCAGGGGTACACCGGCCGGTACAGATACTCCCTGCCGGACCGGGACAAAGTGCCGCTGCTGACGCGGTACGAGTCGTTCGACCGACTCCTGCGCAGGGCGACCCACGGAGACCGGCGCGAACGGTTCGCCTCCGCGGCTGAGATGGCCGAGCAGGTCACCGGGGTGCTGCGCGAGGTACTGGCCGCCGAGGACGGCCGGCCGCGACCGGCCCGGTCGTCCCTCTTCGAGGAGGAGACCCGCGCCGCGGGCACGCGCGGCGGTCTCCGCCCGGCGCCGGACGAGATGGCCGTCACGCTGCCATGGCCGCGCGTCGACCCGGGTGATCAGGCTGCCGACCACCTCGCCGGGCTGGATGAGATCGGCCCGGCCGAGGTCATCCGGGAGCTGGCCGGCCTGCCGGTCGACTCGGTGGAGGTCGGGCTCCGCCGGGCACGCGCGCACCTCGAACTGGGTGAGCTCGCCACGGCCCGGTCGACGCTGGCCAGTCATCCCGCGGACTGGCGTACGGCCTGGTATCTCGGACTCGTCGCGCTGGCCGACGACGACCCCGACGCCGCGTCCCGCGCGTTCGACCAGGTCTACGGATGGTTGCCGGGGGAGACGGCGCCCAAGCTGGCGCTGGCCTACTGCGCGGAGCTGAAGGACGACCTGGAGACGGCGAGGGTTTACCACCTGCGGGTCTGGCGGACCGAACGCGCCCATGCCGGGGCGGTGTTCGGGTTGGCGCGCGTCCAGGTCGCCCAAGGTGACCGGGCGGGTGCCGTCGACGTGCTGGCATCGGTGCCCCGGACCTTCAGCTGCCATGTCGACGCCCAGGTCTGCGCCATACTCGCCGCGCTGCGCGGTCGCGAGCCCGATGACCTCCCGCTGGTCGAACTGCTGGCCGCGGCCGGGCGCCTCGATCTCCTCGATCTGTCGGCCGAACGCCGTAACCGGCTGGCGGCGCTGGTCCTGGAGGCGGCGCTCGGGCAGGTGCTGGCCGGGCGCCCGGTGGCGCTCGACCCCCGGCATGGAGCCCTCCGCCGCTCGCACGCCGCTCTGATCATGGCGGGCGAAGAGGCCCTAGGCGCCGTACTGGACGAGCGTGACCTGCGGCTCGCGCTGGAGCACACCTACCGGGACCTGGCCGGGACGGCGGACGGTCCGGCCGAACGGCGCACGTTGATCGACTGTGCCAATGCCGTACGGCCGAGGTCGCTGACATGACGCCCGCCGGCAGTAGGGTCCGGACGCCCGTCAGCAGTACGGGCCGGACGCCCGTCGGCAGCAGGGGCCGGAAGGCCGTCGGCAGTACGGGCCGGACGCCCGTCATCACATCCTCCGATCCGGACGCCGTCGGCCTGCCGGCGCAAGCCCCGGCGCGGACACCCGCCGCACGGCGGCCGCGTAGCTGGAGCACCCCGGCGCGGATCCGCGGCCTGGCCTTCCTGGCCATGGTGCTGGCAGCGGCGTCGGGCCTCGGCGCCATTGTCGGAACGGCCGAACTCCGCCGCGGCTTCAGGGAGATCGGCCACAGGACGGGCCCGCAGGTCGTGGCCACATCCGACCTGTACTTCGTGCTCAACGACATGGACGCCCAGGTGGCCACCGTGCTCCTGGCCGGCGGCGAGACCGGCCTGGGCGTCGAGCGGGCGCGGGCACTGCAGATCTACGAACAGCGCCGTTCCCAGGCCTCCCGGAATCTGCAGCAGGCCGCGGCGGCAGCCGGGAACGCCCCGGAGGCGGCGGCGACGCTGCGCCGGCTGCTGGACGGGTTCGGCCGTTACCAGGCCCTCGTGGCCGAGACGATCTTGCTCGACGGGCGGCGGCCGCACGCCGCCGGGCAGCCGCCGGACGACGCGCTGGCCCGCTACCGGCAGGCAACCGATCTCATGAACGACTCGGTGCTCGTCGAGGCGGAGAGGCTCACCCGCGAGAACGGCCGCCGTCTGGACCAGACCTACGACCACGAGAGCACGCTGCTGGCGTCGATGACCGGTGTCTCGATGGTCCTGGGGCTGTTGCTGCTCGGCGTCCTCGCCACACTGCAGGTGCTGCTGGCTCAGCGGCTGCGGCGTACCTTCAACCCGGCCCTGGCCCTTGCGACGCTGGCCGCACTGGCGTTCACCTCCCTGAGCATCGGGCTCTGCTCCGAGGAGAAGCACCACCTGGCCGTGGCCAAAAAGGACGCCCTCGACTCGGTGATCGCGCTCTCCCGGGCCCGGGCGATCGGCTACGCCGCCAAAGCGGACGAGCGCCGCCACATCGTCGATCCGGCCCGGCGGGTCCAGTACGAGCAGGGTTTCCTGGACAGATCCCAGCAACTCGCCGAGCTCGGCGGGGCGACGATCGAGAGCTACGACGCCCTGTTCGCCGAGGCCTGGCGGAGGTACGAGTCGGCCGGCGTGATCACCTTCGGTGGCGTCCTCGGCGCGGCGATGAACAACATCACCTTCCCCGGTGAGCGGGAACGGGCCGAGGACACCATGCGCAAACTCCGGTCGTACCAGGCCTACGACCGCATGATGCGGGCCAAGGTGCAGGCCGGACCGCTTCGCGAAGCGGTCCGGTTCACCACCGGCGACCAGCCGGGCGACGCAGGCCATGCCTTCGACGAGTACGACAGGGCCCTGGAAGCCTTCCTCGCCCTGAACCAGCGGCACTTCGACCGGTCCATCACCGACGCCGAGGAGGCCCTGTCCGGCTGGACGGTCCTCCCGCCCGCCGCCATGGCCGTGCTGATCGCCCTCGTATACACCGGCGTCCGGCCCCGCCTCGCCGAATATCGCTGAGGCCGGCGGCCTGTCAGTTGGCGCTGAGGAGGTCGGCCAGATCGTCCTCCACGTCCTGGCTAGCCACGAACATGAGCTCGTCGCCGGGCTCCAGGGTGTCGTCGCCCGTGGGGACCAGGACTCGGCCCTCGCGCAGGATGGCCACGAGGGCGGTGTCGCGGGGCCAGTTGATCGATGCCACCCGTTCACCGCCCAGGGGCGCGTCCTCGGGCAGGGTGAGCTCGACCAGGTTGGCCTCGCCCTGCCGGAACGTCATCAGCCGCACCAGATCACCGACGCTGACGGCCTCTTCGACCAGGGCGGACAGGAGACGCGGGGTCGACACGGCCACATCGACGCCCCACGACTCGTTGAAGAGCCACTCGTTCTTGGGGTGGTTGATGCGGGCCACCACGCGCGGCACGCCGTACTCGGTCTTGGCCAGCAGCGAGACGACCAGGTTGACCTTGTCGTCGCCGGAGGAGGCGACGACGACCTGGCAACGCTCCAGTGCGGCGTCGTCCAGCGAGGCGATCTCGCAGGCGTCGGCCAGCAGCCACTCCGCGCGCGGGACCATCTCGACCTTGATGGCCTTGGGGCTCTTGTCGATGAGGAGCACCTCGTGGCCGTTCTCCAGCAGTTCCTGGGCGATGGAACGGCCGACGGCACCGGCCCCGGCGATCGCGACCCGCATCAGTGGTTCTCCTCGATCCTGGTGGCCACGGCGGTGTGGATGCGCTCCACGTCGTCGGCGCGGGCCATGATGTGCACGACGTCGCCGTCCTGGATGACCGAGTCGGCGTGCGGCACGAGGGCCTCGCCCATGCGCGACAGGAACGCCACGCGGGTGCCTGCGGCCTCCTCCAGGCGGGCGACCTTCTCGCCCACCCAGATCGAGCCGGTCTCCAGCTCGGCGAGCACGACCTCGCCGGTGGGGTCGCGCCACAGCGGCTCGGCGCCCTCGGGGAGCAGGCGCCGCAGGATCTGGTCGGCCGTCCAGCGGACGGTGGCGACCGTGGGGATGCCCAGGCGCTGGTAGACCTCGGCGCGGCGGGGGTCGTAGATGCGGGCGACCACGTTGTCGACGCCGAATGTCTCACGCGCGACCCGGGCGGAGATGATGTTGGAGTTGTCGCCGCTGCTCACGGCCACGAAAGCGGACGCCTGCTCGATGCCGGCTTCGGCGATGACGTCCCGGTCGAACCCGAACCCGGTGATGCGGCGGCCCTTGAACCCGCCGCGGAGCCGGCGGAAGGCCTCGGGGCTCTGGTCGATGATGGCCACCGAATGGCCCTTGTCCTCAAGGATGTGGGCGAGTGTCGAGCCGACACGCCCACAACCCATGATCACGATATGCACGGCCAATCCTTCTCTCGACCAAGCCCGAGGATGTCTGCCTAAGATCCCTTGCCGGGCTGCAAAACTACACATCCGCCCAGGCAAGTACTACCCAAGCGGCAACGACTCCAGCCTTCAGGAGGTTTCCGCCGGCAGAAGATCGACGGTTGGGCGGGATGCCCGCGTGGGACGGGTGGGGGCGTAAACGGAGCGTTAATGCGAAGGGCTAGAGTCTCGTTCCGTGTCGAAGGCTTCGGACCTCGTGAAACGGCTTCTGCTCGGCCGCGCGCTGCGCAGCGCCCAGCAGCACGAGCAACTCCTCCCCAAACGGATCGCGCTCCCGGTCTTCGCCAGCGACGCACTGTCGTCGGTCGCGTACGCGCCGCAAGAGATCTTGATCACGCTCGGCATCGCCGGGCTGGCCGCCTACCAGTACACGCCGTGGGTCGCGGCGGCCGTCGTGGTGATCCTGCTGACCGTCGTCGCCTCGTACCGGCAGAACGTCCGCGCCTACCAGAGCGGCGGCGGCGACTTCGAGGTCGCGACCGAGAACCTGGGCGGCAACTGGGGCGTGGTCGTGGCCAGCGCCCTGCTGGTCGACTACGTCCTCACCGTGGCCGTGTCGATCTCCTCGGCGGCCGACAACCTGGGTGCCTTCGTGGGTTTCGTGGGGGAGCACAAGGTCGCGTCCGCCATCGCGATGGTGGTCATCCTGACCGTCCTCAACCTGCGTGGCCTGAAGGAGGCCGGCACCGCCTTCGCGATCCCGACCTATCTCTTCATGTTCGGCATCTTCAGCATGCTGGTCTGGGGATTCACCCGCATGGCCTTCGGCGCGGAGCTGAAGGCCGAGACCGCCGGCCTGGAGGTGCACGGCGAGGAGATGGGGGTCGGCGGCATCGCGCTGGCCTTCCTGATGATGCGCGCGTTCGCCTCCGGCTGCGCGGCGCTGACGGGTGTCGAGGCGATCAGCAACGGTGTGCCGGCGTTCAAGAAGCCCAAGGGCCAGAACGCGGCGACCACCCTGCTCATGCTCGGTGTCATCGCCATGACGATGTTCGGCGGTGTCACCGCCTTGGCCTACATCACCGATGCCAAGTTCGGTGACCCCGCGCATGGCAGCACGTTGATCGACCCGAAGACAGGCCAGGACGTCTCGGAGCAGGACCCGGTCGTGGCCCAGGTGGCCCACACGGTGTTCAGCAACTTCACGCCGATGTTCGGCTTCGTGACGCTGATGACCGCCCTGATCCTGGTGCTGGCCGCCAACACCGCGTACAACGGCTTCCCGGTGCTCGGCTCGGTGCTGGCCCAGAACCGCTACCTGCCCCGCCAGCTGCACACCCGGGGCGACCGGCTGGCCTTCAGCAACGGAATCATCATTCTCGCCGCGGCGGCCGGGGCGCTGATCTACGCGTACGGGGCGGACGTCTCCAAGCTGATCCAGCTCTACATCGTGGGCGTGTTCGTCTCGTTCACCGTCAGCCAGACCGGCATGGTCCGGCACTGGAACCGGCTGCTCAAGACCGAGAACGATCCGGCACGGCGGCGGGAGATGCACCGGGCCCGGGCGATCAACGCGTTCGGCCTGTTCATGACCGGCACGGTCCTGATCGTCGTGCTGGTGACCAAGTTCACGCACGGCGCGTACATCGTCTGCATCGCGATGCCGATCCTCTATCTGCTGATGAAGGGCATCCGGCGGCACTACGACCGGGTCGCCGAGGAGCTGGTGCCGTCCGGTGAGGACGTGGCGCTGCCCGCCCGCAACCACGGCATCGTCCTCGTCTCCAAGATCCACAAGCCGACGCTGCGGGCGCTGGCGTACGCGCGGGCGACCCGGCCGTCCACCCTGGAGGCGGTCACGGTCGCCGTGGACGCCGAGGAGTCCCAGCGGCTCCAGCACGAGTGGGACGCCCTCGACGTGCCGGTGGCGCTCAAGATCCTCGACTCCCCGTACCGGGAGATCACCCGGCCGGTCCTCGACTACGTCAAGGGTGTGCGCCGCAAGAGCCCGCGCGACGTGGTGACCGTCTTCATCCCCGAGTACGTGGTGGGCCACTGGTGGGAGCACCTGCTGCACAACCAGAGCGCCCTGCGGCTCAAGGGCAGGCTGCTCTTCCAGCCCGGCGTGATGGTCACCAGCGTGGCCTGGCAGCTGCAGTCCTCCGACCGCCTCAAGGGCCGCGTGGAGCCGCTCGGCCCGGGCGCGTCCCGCCGGCCACCGCGCCTGACCCTCGAAGATGAGGAAGCACGCGCTGGTGGCGGTATCGTTTCGGAACGTGACTGATCCCGGATCTGAAGACGAGTACCTCGAGCTGGAGGTCGGCAACGTCGCCAACGGCGGCTTCTGCGTGGCGCGCCACGAGGGGCGGGTGGTGTTCGTGCGGCACGCCCTGCCAGGCGAGCGGGTCCGGGCCCGGATCACCGACCGCACCAAGAACTTCCTGCGCGCCGACGCGATCGAGATCATCGAGCCGTCGCAGGACCGGGTCGAGCCGCCCTGCCCGTTCGCCGGCCCCGGCCGTTGCGGCGGCTGCGACTGGCAGCACGCCTCGCTGCCCGCCCAGCGGCGGCTGAAGGCGGCCGTGGTCGAGGAGCAGCTCGAACGCGTCGCCGGGATCACCCGTTCCGTCCTGGTCGAGGAGGTCCCGCAGCCGGTCGAGGACGAGGCGTACGTCCGCGGTCCGGGCCTGGGCTGGCGCACCCGCGTGCAGTTCACGGTGTCCGAGGGGGCCGTCGGCCTCCGCAAGCATCGTTCCCACGACATCGAGCCGGTCGACGAGTGCCTGATCGCCCACCCGGGCGTGGAGTTGATGGGCATCGAGCGGCACCGCTGGCCCGGCGCGTCCTCGGTCGAGGGCATCGTCTCGGCCTCCACCGGCGACCGCCTGGTCATCCTCCGTGAACGCGGCCGCAAACGTGCCCGCGTGCCCCGGCTCGAAGTGCCCGTCCGCCTGGTCCGGGGCAAGCCCGAGCCCGGCAAGTCCCTGCCCTACGTCCGCGAAGAGGTCTCGGGCCGGATGTTCCAGGTCAGCGGCAGCGGCTTCTGGCAGGTGCACCCGGGGGCCGCCAAGCTGCTGTCCGACGCGGTGCTGGAGGCGCTGGAGCCCAAGCCGGGCGAGATCGCGCTCGACCTCTACTGCGGCGTCGGGCTCTTCGCCGCGGGCCTGGCCGAACGGGTGGGCCGGGACGGCCTCGTCGTCGGCATCGAGTCCGACGCCCAGGCCGTCCGCGACGCCAAGTTCAACCTCCGCGATCTGTCCAACGTCTCCATCGAGCGCGGTCCGGTCGAGCAGGTCCTGGGCGACCTGGAGTTCGGCCGTGCCGACGGCTCCGACCGCACGCAGAGCAAGCGCGGTGGGACCGGTCACCAGGGTGGAGCGCGGGTGCGCGGCGCGGACATCGTCGTCCTCGACCCGCCCCGTTCCGGCGCGGGCAAGGAAGTCGTGGACCGCATCGCCAAGCTCGCCGGCCGCAAGATCGCCTACGTCTCCTGCGACCCCGCCACGCTGGCCCGCGACCTGGCCTACTTCAGCGAACGCGGCTGGACACTAGAGACGCTCCGTGCATTTGACGCATTTCCCATGACACAGCACGTGGAATGCATGGCGACGCTCGTTCGGGGCTAGGGCGGAGCGAGGCGCTAGGTGTATTCGGCCAGGACGTTGGTGGCGGGCCGGTAGGAGTTGACGTAGGGAGAGCCCCCCGGGTGGGGTGTGGGTTGTCTAGGTCCACATCCACCGGGAGGCTCTCGTGTCTCACCGTAACGCCCGCA
>NZ_JBIRAZ010000088.1:0-691 GCF_044326415.1 Actinomadura sp. 6N118
TTTCCAGATTCCGAGGCCGTGCGCTTGGCCAAAGAGGATGCGTCGAGGTTTCAGGACGGCGCACGGCAAATTTCGATGCGTACTCATCCGAACATCGTTTCAGGCACCTGGAAGTAGGCTCAGAGGACTTTCATATGTTGATGCAATTGTGGGATCGACTTGCAGGGCGCAAGAGTCTGCCGAAGGGCTTTGTAGTACTTGGACCAGATGGCATTGCGGCTTGGGACATCGATAGTGACGTCCCACTGATGCCTACGCGCTGGTCGCGCTTGTCATTTGCCCTGACTGTCAGGCAGACGCAGAAGATGACCACTTCCGAGATTGACGCGCACATTGAAAGGTTCGCCTCGCCAGCGGTGAAGGAGCGGCGAGCACTGATGAACGTCGCCCTTTCAGAGCGAAATCACCGACTGGCAATGGAACGATTGATAGCGACGAATAGCCGACAGGGGCGGCAAGAATCGGCGATACCCCGCCGGACTGCATAGGATACGACGTGGAAATCGCTGAGCTTCTTGATACGGTGACCGGCTTCGGAAATGGGTTTGAAAGGGTCATTGAAGCGAACGGTATGACACAGAAAGAGTTGACCGCCTTGCTGTTGGATCACAACGTCGAGAAATGTCCATGCTGCCACTGGTACACGGATAGCCATCAACTGTTGGACGACAATGGTGTTGTGGATGGATAC
>NZ_JBIRAZ010000089.1:0-671 GCF_044326415.1 Actinomadura sp. 6N118
CTGTTCGACCGCATGCAGTTGGAAAACGTGATTGCCACGTGCCGCGAATCGGCATCACTATCGGATGCCGGGCGCCGGTTGTTTGACGTGTCGCGCACCGAAAAGGCCAAGGTCAACGACGCCGACCGGCTGCGCAAATACCTAGCGCGGTTCGGGCTGGATTGGGCAACCGTGCGCGCAAGCTAGGTGCTCGGTGAGATGGCCGTCCATCCCTCGCCGTTCCCGTCGAAACCTGCCGCGATAATCCACCTGGGAAACCTCACCATCTTCATGATGGGCGCGCAGCACGCGGGACAACAGCCGCGCGACGCAGATTCAGTTTCAACGCCAGGCAGAAAATCCCACCCTGTCCGTCAACGCTGCATGGAAGCCGCCAGCGTCTTGAGGTTGACCGGATCCACATGCACAAACCCGCCGCGCGGGCTGTCGATGTCGGCAATCAGCATGAACGACAGGGCCAGTACCAAGGGCAGCAGCAACTGCAGCACCCCGCGCATGCGTGCGCTGCGCGTGCCGTAGCCGACCATGAACGTACCGCATGCCCCCACCATGAACAGCAGCACCCAGGCTGCCACCGGAATACGGTTGCGCCATGCGGCTTGGGTATAGCCCTGCGCGTTGAGCACGTCGTTCATGCCACTCACGGCCAGTGCAACGATGGGCGTGGGTTG
>NZ_JBIRAZ010000090.1:0-671 GCF_044326415.1 Actinomadura sp. 6N118
GTCTAGGTTCTCCATCTTGGATTGCTTAGTCGCCGCACTACGGTATGTAAGGTAAAGCCGCCGGGCGTCTTTGAGAACGTCGGGAGCCGTAGTGGCTTGTTGCCTGGTCATGTCTGCTCCAGAATGTAATGGGCGCACTCTAAGGCCTTGGGTAGAAGTTGCTCCAACTGGGTGACAAAGGCCTTGTCTAGCCCCACTGCCTGCAAGGTCGTGCGTCCGTCCACCAACGCATGTACTGCGTTAGCCTCCAGCCTGGCGTAAAGAAACTGGGACATTGCGTTCGCCGATTGCAGGGCCTGTTCGTCATCGAGCAGCGAGAACCGCGGCGCATAGCCCGAATTGCGAAGCATCCGGTCAAATAGGCGTGCGCGTTCAAGGTTCGGCTGCTGCCAGCTTATGTTGAGCCCGTCGAACAGTGTCGCGCTCATACATATACGGTTAAGCTGCTCAAATTCGTGCCCCTCGGACAGCACGGCCTCCACCTGCCCGGTGCCGCCTGCGGCGACTAGCGCTAGTCCGTCGCCTTTGGTCTTGCCGGCAATCCGAATGCATTGCTCTGTGAGCGCGTAGGCGGCTTGCAAGCTCAGTGCAATGCCATCCACCTCGGCAGTGGACGATTCGAAAGCCGTTTCGGCAATCTCTAGATCCCGCTGCCGATGAAAGGGCATACC
>NZ_JBIRAZ010000091.1:0-668 GCF_044326415.1 Actinomadura sp. 6N118
GGCGCACCCGGTACGCATCGCCCCGGCGACGTATGTGGCGATGGCGCTCGCGCTTGTGGTGCTGGCACTCTCCAGCGGCCCGCTGCTGATCGTCTTTGCGCTGGTCTACGGTGCGGCCAATGGCATCAACACCATGCTGCGTGCGATCGCCATGCCGGAGCTGGTTTCGCGCAGCCAGTACGCCACGCTCAATGGCCTGATGATGACGCCCGTGCTGCTGGCCCAGGCCAGTGCGCCGTGGTTGGGCGCACTGCTGTGGAAGGCCTCTGGCGGCTATGCGGCGGTCGAGTGGGCGATGGTTTCAGCGGCGCTTGTCGCGCTCGGCGCGTTCACCTACGGGTTGCGGCACGCCCAGGCCCGGCTGATGCGCAAAACACCCGAGTGACGCAATCGCCATAGCTCTGACGCCACTTTGTACGCAGAAGATTGCTTATAGGAACCTTTATTGACGCAAAAGTGTCTTGAAACATGAGACGTGATGTTTCATTCTCATGCTATGGCAGCCGACTTCTTGCGGCACCGCCAACGGAGGACGCGCCGTGTCACAGGTTCATCTGGAAACAGGATCCGCAAGCGAACAACTCCCGTGGACAGTCCACGAGATCGCCTACGGCAGCATCGACGTTGCACGCGTGCGCGAGAACCGCACGCTGTTCTATCTCGTGGTC
>NZ_JBIRAZ010000092.1:0-663 GCF_044326415.1 Actinomadura sp. 6N118
GATCAGGCTCGGTCAGGCAGGAGGTTTCCGTGGTCACCTTGGTCAGTTCGGAGAGGAACGGGTTGGCCACGTCGATGAGCGTGTCGGCGGCCAGGTAGTTGAAGCCGATCTTCATGACCGCCGGGGTGAGCTGGTAGCGGCGCGTCTGCGGGTGCTTGCGCAGGTAGCCGAGCTGCTCCAGCGTGTAGACCATGCGCTGCGCCGAGCTTTTATTGATGCCCACAGCGGCGGCCACTTCGGCAATCGTCATGGTGCGGCGCTGCGCGTTGAAGGCGCCCAGCACGGCCAGCCCTTTCTCCAGCGACTGGTTGAACAGCAGGTTGGGCGCGTCGTCGGTGTCAGTCATGGAAGTGGCGCCTGAGTGGCTTGCTAGCGAGCTTGGAACGCCTAAAGAATCGCATATCGATTCATGTGCGTCGACTAGTGGTTTTCCATAATTATAGGTCGATGCAACACGCTCGAATATTGGCACACGCATTGCATAAGGCTGAACCGGACCCCGTCGATTCACGTTCGGGGTGCGTCTTCTTTTCGTTGCTTGGAGGGTTGCCATGTCTGTTGTCACCACTTTCCGTCGCGCCGCACTCGTTCTGTGCATGCTCGGCACCGCATCGTTCGCCTGGGCGCAAGGTAGTAGCGCACACACCTACAACGTGGGCGCCA
>NZ_JBIRAZ010000093.1:0-650 GCF_044326415.1 Actinomadura sp. 6N118
GTGTTACAAAGAGAGTGTCCCTGCATGCGGCAGGAAACACCGTAGGTAGAAAGGAATCGGAGGAATTTACAAACAGTAGAGCGGGGCTGAAGGGAAAATTCATTCTTGACAAGAAATGCGCGGCGCCATAATCTGCACGCCATCTACTGCGCCTCGGCGCGGTGATCGGCAGCTGGGCCGCATCTAGCCCCCGAACGCCTGCCAGAAGGCTGGCTTCGGATCAGGACGCGCAATGCGTTCGAACTTGTGGAAGATTGGAGCGCAGACCGCTCCGCCCGGAATCCGATGAGGATCGACCGGGCAAAAGGTATGAAGTGGATCCCTCAGGGATTCGTGCGGCTCGCCAAATCGGCGTAGACGTGGCAACGCCCGCCAACGGCATTTCAATACGTGACGATCCAAATCCGCGATGACCTCCTGCAGCGACAGCTGCCGGGTTGGTCCGGCATGCTTCGCGCTTAGAGCGCGGGTTCGGCATTCGTACACGCATAGAAATTTCCAAGGCACCCCACAACCCGCGAATAGGTGCTTCCGCTAGGAAGGTCTAGTCGGTTGGGTTTCGCAATATGAAATCGGTGCACACCACCGATGAAAAAGCTGTGTGAGCGCTCCTATAGGGAGCCAGCCGCCAGCCTCCCGTCCTACACGGG
>NZ_JBIRAZ010000094.1:0-632 GCF_044326415.1 Actinomadura sp. 6N118
AGCACGCTTTTGGCCCCGTTCGGCGCGGTGATTGCGAGTGCGGGTACGCCATCCTGTGCAATAGCCGGTGTGGAGGCGAGGGTGGCGGCACAAACGAATGCCGCCAGTGTGCGAAATTGGTCAACCAGGCCAAACGACCGCAGCATGCGATGACTCCGGATGTGAAGAGGGCTAGGGGAAGGACTGTATGGCGGGCAGGGCGCAATGCAGAGGGGGGCCGTGCCGCCCAGTGGGTAGGTAAGCGGCGTTGCTACGCCCCCTTGCGCCGTGAGTTTGGTTTGCTCGGCGGTTGACCGGTCTGCTGATCTGGTGCCGACTCTGGTGTCGGCTTCGCGGCCTCAATTTGCTCGCGCAGCATTCGCAACTCGGCCTGGGCACCGGCCTCAAGACCGACGACCTCGGTTAGTTTCTCGCGGGTGCGCTCATGCGCGGCCTGCGCTTCAGCCAGTTGGGCACGCACCTGGTGCTCGCGCGATTCGGCGTTGGCCAAGCGCTCGTTGGCCTGGATTCGGGCGATGTCAGCAGCTTCACGCTGCGCATCGGCGACGGCGGCTGTGCGATCGGCAGCGACCCGGGCGGCCTGTTCCGCCGCCAGTTGGGCGCGCAGTTCGCTCAGTTCGCGCTCCAAGTGT
>NZ_JBIRAZ010000095.1:0-627 GCF_044326415.1 Actinomadura sp. 6N118
GCGCACACCGACCGCGCCAACGGCACGGCCCGGCGGAGCACACCAAGAGCCTGAACCCGCGCGACTACCAGAACACGCCGGGCCTGGCAGCTGTGATGCCCAAGCGGTTCCCCAACGGTTTCGTGGTGGCGGCACACGAGCACGTGCGGGCGCAGTTGATCTTCGCTACTAGCGGTGTTGTGGAGGTCACGGCCAACCATGCGCTCTGGCGTATTCCTCCGCAGAAAGCGCTGTGGATTCCGCAGGGCATGCCGCACGCCATGCGCGCCTGTGGCGACGTCGAGATGCGCACGGCGTATGTCAGCCCCGAGGCTTACGGGCAGAGCGCGCCGCCGGTGCCACGCATGGTCAATGTGTCGCCACTGCTGCGCGAGTTGATCGTGCGCGTGGCGGCGTTGCCTATCGAGCATCTGCCGGCCGGCCGCGAGGCCTTGATGACTGAACTGATGCTGGCGGAAATCGAGTGGTCGCCAGACCAGCCCCTCCCCCTGCCATCGGGCTCGGACCGTCGCCTGACCCGCATCTGTGACGCCATCCTGGCCACCCCATCCGACCCGCGCACGCTGGAAGACTGGGCCGCCGAGGCGGGCGCGTCGAGCCGCACGCTGTCGCGCCTGTTCGTTGCGC
>NZ_JBIRAZ010000096.1:0-625 GCF_044326415.1 Actinomadura sp. 6N118
ACCAAGCAGATTGCCGCCGGCAACCTCGATCTCTCGCAGCGCACTGAGGAGCAGGCGTCTTCGCTGGAAGAGACGGCTTCCAGCATGGAAGAGCTGACCAGCATCGTGAAGCAGAACGCCGACAATGCGCGCCAGGCCAGCCAGCTTGCGGGCAATGCTTCGGACATCGCCGTCAAGGGCGGTGAAGTGGTGGGCCGCGTCATCGAAACGATGTCGGGCATCAACAACAGCAGCAAGAAGATCGCCGACATCATTGGCGTGATTGAAGGCATTGCCTTCCAGACCAACATCCTTGCGCTGAACGCTGCGGTGGAAGCCGCCCGCGCGGGTGAACAAGGCCGCGGCTTTGCCGTGGTGGCCAGCGAAGTGCGCAGTCTCGCGCAGCGCTCAGCCGGTGCGGCCAAGGAGATCAAGGCGCTGATCAGCGACTCGGTGGATCGTGTTTCCAACGGCACGGCGCTGGTCGATCAGGCCGGTGTGACGATGGCCGAGATCGTCGACGCGGTGAAGCGCGTGACCGACATCATGGGCGAGATCTCGTCCGCGTCGGAAGAGCAGAGCAGCGGCATCGAGCAGGTCAACCAGGCCGTCAACCAGATGGACCAGGTGACCCAGCAGAATGCGG
>NZ_JBIRAZ010000097.1:0-623 GCF_044326415.1 Actinomadura sp. 6N118
TCTTGGCGCCGTCGCCGGCCTGGAACAAGCCAGCCAGGGCACCGTCCAGATCGGCGATCGCGTCATGTTCGACGGCGCCAAGAAACTCGACGTGCCAGCCGAAGGGCGCAACCTGGGCCTGGTGTTCCAGTCGTACGCGCTGTGGCCGCACAAGACCGTGGCCGAGAACGTCGCCTACCCGCTCAAGCTACGCAAGACGCCGTCTGCGCAGATCAAGGAACGCGTGCAAGCCGTGCTGCAGCAACTCGGCCTCGGCCACCTGGGCGAGCGCTTCCCGAGCCAGCTCTCCGGCGGCCAGCAGCAGCGCGTGGCAATCGCCCGTGCACTGGTCTACAACCCGCCCGTGATCCTGCTCGACGAGCCGCTCTCCAACCTCGACGCCAAGCTGCGTGAAGAAGCCCGTGCCTTCCTGCGCGAGTTGATTGTGCGTCTAGGGCTCTCGGCGTTGATGGTCACCCACGACCAAAGCGAAGCGATGGCCATGTCCGACCGCATCCTGCTGCTGAACAACGGCGTGATCGAGCAGCAAGGCACGCCCGAAGAGATGTACGGCGCGCCGCAAACCCTCTTCACCGCCGAATTCATGGGTAGCAACAACCGCGTCAACGGCAAGATCGCCGAGG